>OMOG01000376.1 GCA_900290305.1 Candidatus Sulfopaludibacter sp. SbA4 | reverse complement strand
TGCCCGGCGCCACCGTGTAGGGCTCGCCGGGAAGCGTCCAGTTGCCGTTCGGTGCGGAGAAGTATCCGAAGGCTTTCGGCTGGCGGCCGAAGTACATTTCGGCATGCTCGAAAGCGCCGCGATGGTCCACCTGGTAGGGCAGGACATGTTCCTTAAAATCTTTGGCCGGGTTGAGCATGGGCCCGGCCTCCAGCAGCGCCACGCTGAAGCCCTGGTCGGTGAGAATCTTGACGGCCGTGCCGCCCCCCGCCCCGGATCCGACCACGACCACGTCGAACACCTGAGGTGAACGTGTAATTTGCAGCATCCTGATGTGACTTTACTACAACGGGGAAGGAACGGGGGACGTGGGCGTGGAGCTTCCAGCGAAGCCCAGATAGGCTGCGCAATTCTTCCGGCTACGCTTCACGCTGCAAGAGAAACCACGGGGATTTTTCAAGGCATGACGCTGCCCTATTCGAAAGGTATAAACACCTCGGCATAGCTGCCCGGCGTTGCGGCGTTCACGGCGGCAACGACCCGTTCAATATATCGGCGCAAGGTTGGCCATTGCTGGTTTCCGAGAACGACAAAAGCGATTCTTCGGCCCGTCAGGTTTTGCGGGGGTGCCGTTATCGAAGAGTATGAGCATCGACGGCCAGCGCGGGGGCCTGCATGCCGGGCGGCGCGTCAAGGCTCCGCGCCGCGAATTCGAGCACCGCTGTCACCTGTTCGTGCGACAAGTGAAACCACTCCATCACTTCACTGATAGTCGCTCCCGCTTCCAGATTCTCAAACACCACGGAAACGGGCGTCCGGGTGTCCCGGAATACCCATGCACCGCTGCGCTTGCCGGGGACGCTCTCCACGGCGGGGCATTGTGTCCAATCCAGACTCGCCACACTGTCCTCCAAGTTTCCGGTTATGCCTTCGGTCTCTCTCCGCGGAAGCAGGCCTCAACCTCGTCACCGGGGATAGGCTTCGCCCAGCCGCTTTCCAGATCGTCATAGCAGCGGTCGAGCGTTTCCTGTGCCCCGTGCCATCTGCTCGAGCTTCGCTTATACGTCGGGGGGAAATGTACTTTCCATGGCTTCAGGGTAGGGGAAAGCGTCGGCTAAGGCAACACCCGTTTACCGCCGTCCATGGCCCTGGCGAGCCTTACACGGTCGCCCTGTCACGGCTGGCCGCGCAGCCGCTCGCACAAGCGACGCAACTCGGCTGGCGCCACCCAGCCGGTTTCTCCGCGATCGATGGTGTTGGCCACTCGCTCCAACACCGCGCGGCCACTGGCGCCGTTCCACTCCAGTGCCCCCCTCCGATGCAGCTCTTCGGAGAGCAGGCTATCGATCTCGCCAGCGTCCGAGGAAACCACGTGCGTCCTTTGCCAGTGCGCCGCCGGGACAACGGCTCCCACTCCGATGAGCAATGCCATGGGCGACGCCGCGCCGCGATCCAGCAGCCGCGGCCTCCCTCTCACCCGGTTGGCGAGCAGCCAGTTCGCCGCGCCGCGCCATCTGGCGGCTTTCACTAGCGCCAGCAGGTCGTTCAGCGGAAAGGCTTCGAGCGGATAACGCGGAGGCTTTTCGAGCCGGAAATGTCCCAGGCACTCCTTCTTCCACAGCCACGTCTCCCGATAGGAATCGTCAACGGGCCAGCCGGACGGATCGGCCACCGCCAGCAACGATGCCAGCAGGTTCTTGTCTCTCCACTGGACCCATTCGCACCACTCAGCCTCCATCTCCGGCGTCCACAACGGGTAGGCATCCGGCGGTTCACCCGCCCAGCGGGTATACACGTATTGCAAGCAGGCGCTCCGGCGCAACAGCAGCTTGGCTGACGAGGCGCCGGCGGCGCGGTGTTCCGCGGGGCCGTAAACACCGGGAGCCAGGCGCACGAATTCGTCGCCCATGGTGACGTACATAAGGACCGAACTGGGCAGAATTTCGATCGGCCTCTTGCGGATGAGGCGTTGAATCTGGGGAATCCGGAGCGGGCCGTGCTCTTCCAGAATCTGCCGGATGGCGTCTCGGGCGGCGACGTCCGCCTGGGATTTGCGATCTTCGCTCCACCGGTGGAAAGTCACTTCATCTTCGCTGGAACCTTCCGCTGCCGTTGCCCGGCTTCCAGACCGGCCAACTCCGCACCAGCCCAAATCGGCCACCCGTAAGAACAAATGGGGATAGGACGCCATGGCTATCTCCGCATCTTTCCGCGTGCATGCGTCGTCGGCAAATCCCGATCGATACTCCTCCGCCAGTGGCTGTCCTCGGATCAATTGGCCAGCGTGATTGCCGGAAAGAATGCGGTGCAGGCGGATGGCCCGTGGCTGGTGAGTGCCCAGGGGCATCCCCGCCACGTAACCTGCATACATCCGAAAATCGCCGCTCAGGCGGACTGCGGTCTCCACCGCCTCCGTCTCGGCCTCGATCGCGCGCGCCAGCGATTCGAGCGGCCAGGGCAAGCGGATTTCATCCGTCCCGGGGGCAAGCTTAAGGATCAGCGCGTCGATTTCGGACTCCGAAAACCGCGAGCGATACCAGGCCCGCGTTGTGGCGCGTGCGTTCGCCGACAGCCAGCTTTCCAGCGTGCCATATTGGCACTCGATGGCGAACCGGAGCTCACCCGGCAGGCGCGCGCCGGCCTCGACTGTGCTTTCGGCCCTCGATACGATGTCATGCTCGCCCGCCAGCGCGGCCCAGATGCTCTCATCGGCGGAAGCCAGCGTCTCCCGGATGAGCTTGGCACAAGTGGGATGCCGCATGCGTCTCATGACGCTCCTGGTTGTTTGATCGACTTGAGACAGGCTCTGCCGGCACAGGCGTGCCACTTCCTCGCGAGTGCAGCTCCGCCCGTCAAAGCCGTAGAACATGGCCACGAGTTCCTGTTCGGACTTGCTTACCGAGGCGAGCGCTTCCGCTATCGCGTTCACGACCTTACTGTAGCCGATTGTCGTTGACCTGTGCCCAGGGCTTACTTTCTTCCCGCCGCCGGGCGGCCATCCAGTTGCTCCGCCATGCGGTCCGCGGATTGCCGATGAGCACGCACACCATGCAGTTCGCACTCCACCTCTGGCTGGGAACCACTGATGAAGACTTCGAGGCGCGGCTCGGGACAATCCGGCCCGGCCAGTTGGCCCGAATCCGAACAGATCTCCGCCGACACAACCCCCGGCGGCGCCGCGAAAGGCTTGGCATCGCGGTACGGACGAAACTGCGCCGCCCGCTTCATGAACTCGGCCCAGATCGGCAAGGCGGAGAGGGCGCCTTCCAGACTCAGATCGCGGTTGTCGTCGAAGCCGACCCACACGACACACAGCAGCTCGCTGGTGAATCCGGCGAACCAGCCGTCGCGCGAAGTTCCGGTCTTGCCGGCGGCGGGCAACAGGAAGCCGCGTGCGCGAACCCCGGCCCCGGTGCCGCTGCGCAAAACCTCCTGCATCAGGTTGACCATCAGGTAAGCCACCCGCGAGTCGAGGGCCGCGCGCGGTTCGGACCGGCGCTGGTAGAGCACTGTGCCATCCTGCGCCCGGACCAGGGCGATGGTGGTCGGATCCACATGCATTCCCCGGTTGGCGAACACGGTGTATGCCCCGGCGATTTCGAGCGGCGTGGTTTCGTAGGCCCCCAGAGCCACCGAAGGCGTGGGCTGGATCGCGTCGTTCAGTCCCGCGCTGCGCGCCATCGCGACCACCCTCCGGTAGCCGACCTCCTGCGCCAGTTGAACCGTGGGTATGTTCAGCGAATGCGCCAGAGCGGTGCGCAGCGTCACCTCGCCCGAGAAATCGCTGTGGTAATTGCCGGGCGTATAAACTTGATTTCCGAAAAAGAAGCTGGCCGGCTCATCGTTCAAGACGCTCGCCGGGGTGAAAATCTCAGGACCGCCTTCGATCGCCGTCTTGAGCCCCGCGGCGTAGACAAACGGTTTGAATACGGAGCCCGGCTGGCGCATGGCCAGCACGTGGTTCAACTGGCTGCCCACGTAGTCGCGGCCTCCCACCAGCGCTTTGATCTCGCCGGTATGTGGATCGAGCGCGATCAGCGCGACTTGCGGCTGGCCCTCGGGAATCGCCTCGCGCCTCTTTTTGCGGAGCTCCTGATCCACATCCTGCATGCCAAGTCGAGCCGCTTCCTGGGCGGCCTCCTGCAGATCGGGGTCGATGGTGGTGTAGACGTAGCGCGTATCCTTCTCGTTGGCCGCCAACTTCGTTTGCAGCTCGTCGTTCATCAGATCGATGAAGTACTGGCCGGCGACACCCTCGGACGGTTCCGGTGTGAGAGTCGTTCCGGTGTGAGAGTCAGCGGCGCGTTCATCGCCGCGCGATACTCTTCTTCCGGAAGGTACCCGTTGTGGCGCATCATGGTGAGCACCACATTGCGGCGGTCGCGCGCGCGCTCCGGATAGCGGAATGGATTGTAATAGCTGGGCCGCTGCACCAACCCGGCCAACAAAGCGCACTCGGCGTTGGAGAGCTGCGACACCTCCTTGCCAAAGTAGGACCGCGCGGCCTGGCCGAATCCGTTAATGGCGAAAGTGCCCCGCCGCCCAAGGTAGACTTCGTTGGCGTAATCCTCGAAGATCTGCTGCTTGGTCAGCTTTCCTTCCAGATGGAGGGTGAGCAGGATTTCCTCGACCTTGCGTTTCCAGCGCTTTTGCGGCCCGAGCCAGAATCCGCGCGCCAGTTGCATGGTCAAGGTGGATGCGCCCTGTTCCTTGTGGCCGTCCTTCAGGTCGATGTAGGCGGCTTTGAGGATTCGCGAGAGATCGAACCCGGAATGCTGGAAGAAGTGTTTGTCTTCCACCGAGATCACCGCATTCACCAGCGGCAGCGGGATGCTGGAGAACCGCACCAGCCGCCGCCTTTCTCTCTGCCCGGACAGATTGGTGATGAGTTGCGGCTCGAGTTCGAAGGTCTGCCGCTCCGTCTGGTCCCGTAAAGAAAAGATGCGGGAAATCTTACCGTCCGAAAATTCCAGAACCGCCGGCTCGCTGGCCACAAACGACTCGCGCCCAGGGAAGATTTCGACCGTGCGGGGCGTCACATGGTACCAGCCCACCGGATTGCTGCGCGATGTCGTATATCCGCCATGCCGCAGCCGAGCGGCCACCTGCTCCGGCGTCAATCGATCGCCTCTCGCAACCGTGCGCGGCATCGTGAAAATATTGAATGTATTGGAGAACGCTCCGGCCGCCAGGCGCCGGTCGACCATCCGCGCGAACTTGAGGTAACCGATGCCGGCCCCGGCGAGCCCGAGCACGAGCATGCCGATCAGAATCGCGGCCGCGATCCGCACTTCGCGAGAATCCAGAAGTCTTTGCTCCGGCTTCGGAGGATCCGGCTCCGGAAGATGCTGGTCGTCAGGCACGCGAATGGGAACACTGCAACTCTCGTGCCAGGAAGGAGGAATCTTCAGGGGATGATGGGAAGAAGCAGACTTACACTACGCGACTTTTTGTACCTTGCCGGAGCGGATGCAGGACGTGCACGCCCGAATGCGGCGGGCGGCGCCATTCACCATTGCGTGGACCGTCTGCAGATTCAGGTTCCAGCGGCGTTTCGTGACATTGTGGGCGTGGCTGATCCGGTTGCCGAACATCGGCCCGCGGCCACACACTTCGCAAACTCGTGCCATATGACAGAAATCTCCCTGATGTTTCGAAGTACAAGTATATCAGTTCTCTCAATATGCGGGCAACCGGCGCCCCCGAAGGGGTATTCTTAAGGAATCACTCTCGGAGGTTTCGCGATGAAAACAACGCTCGCCCTGCTCGTCATCGGCCTCAACCTGGCGCCCCTTCGTTCCCAGCCGCAGGCAGCCGCTACCCCACCCGAATTTGAGGTCGCGTCGGTGAAGGTGAGCAAATTCGGGAATGGGGTTGCGGGAGGCTGCCATGGAATCGATTCCCAGTACGGCCCCAGCCGGACGGCCCCGCCGCCGCTCGGCCGATGCGTCATCACCGACGCACGCCTGAGTCATTTGATTAGCATCGCATACGATTTGAATTCGATGGTGTCGATCAAGAGCGGTCCGGACTGGATCGCTCGCGGGGACGACCGTTACAATATCGAGGCCAAAGCGGCCGAGCCTTCGAAGGCGACCGAGCAACAACTGCTCAGTATGCTGCAGACGCTGCTGGCGGACCGCTTCCAACTGAAGTTCCACCGCGAGACGGTCGAGACGCCGGGATTTGCACTGGTGGTCGCGAAGAATGGACCAAAACTACGGGAATCCACTGCCGAGGAAGTGGGAACGGCTTTCAGCGGCGCAAAAAAGCCCATGCCGGGCCGTCCAGCCTCACTCAAGGCGCGTAAGTATACGATGCCGATGTTAGCCAATCTGCTTTCGCGAATCGGCGGGCACGGTCCGATGATGGACAAGACGGGCCTCTCAGGAGCTTATGATTTCACGCTGTCGTGGGATGAGGATGCCGGCCCGGCGCTCACTACCGCGTTGAACGAACAACTGGGGCTGCGACTTGAATCGCACAAGGTCCCGGTGTCGTTCCTGGTGGTCGACTCGGCGCAGAAGCCTGCCGACAATTGACGGAGCGCGGCTACGCCAACGCCAGATTCAGATTCTCGATCGCCTCGTCGATTTCGGCGGTATTCTTGAAGCCCAGCGTCACGCTGTCGACGCCCGCATTGTTGAAGGCGAACTTCATGGACGCCTGCCGGTCCTCGCGGGTGGTGAACGAGCCCTCGCCCACCAGCTTCATGCTGATCACACCCATGCCTTCGGTGTGGACCTGCTTCATATGCGTGACCACTTCGCTCACGTTGCCCGGCCCGCCGGTATTGTAATCCTCGGCGTCCATATGGGCGCCTCTGTGGTTCATGCGGATCATGGCGATCTCGAGCCACTTGTTTCCCGGGAACCGGCGCAGCGCCGGCAGCCCGTGCACCGATGCGCCGTGCCCGATAATCGCGTGCTTCGACTTCGCTTCCAGGATGCCGTCCTGCCACCGCACGGTGTCGGTCGGCCATGTGCCTACGTGCTGGTAGTGCATGAGCATCACGTCGAAGTAATCGGTGTTGGCCAGCTTGCGCAGCTCGTCGATCTTCGCCTGCGGATCTACGCCTTCGCGCGTCGTCACCTTGGACATCAGCCGGTACGAATCGCGCGGAATGCCCTTCAGCGCGACGCCCAGCATCTTGTGCATCTCGCTGTAGGTCTCGGAGGTCTCGAAGAAGCGAATGCCCCGGTCGTACGCGTAACGCACCTGCCGCGTGAACTCGTCCTGCCCCAGGTCGCGCTGCACTCGCCCGCTGTACGTGCCGGTGCCGAACGCCAGGCGCGTCACTTTGACGCCCGACTTTCCGAGCGTCACCCAATCGGTAGCTGTCCCACGCGCCGCCCGCAAGGGCAGCCGTCCGGTTCCCGCGAGTATCCCCGCGGCGAGTCCGGTCTTCAAGAAATTGCGTCTGGAGCAAGGCATCCGTCGTCCCTCCACTTGGCCATTATCCTATCACGACGGATGGGCCGGACGCTCGATGGCGTGAAGGGGGTGCTTATTAACCGGCCCCTAAAATGTTCGATCCAAGCGAGACGGCTTCAGCGCGTTGCGAGATTAGCCGGTTAATAAGCACCCAATGCACCTCGCAGGACCAAAGGATGGCGGTTTGGTTTATACTAAATGGGACCTGGAAATCCAAATGGAAATTCCAGATGACATCCGCCTGGTTGGCTGGGTACCGTGACCGAACGGAGATACATGGGGACACGTGTGTCAACGACTCATCCGGCCGGGACATCGCGCGACATTCCCGGCGCGGTGCGCCGTGCGGCCATAGCGATTGCTCTATTTGCATTCGCGGTCAGGGCGGCTGCGCTGGTTCTCTTTCCCGAGTATGTGGAAATGCTGCAGCGCCAGCGGGAGCTGAGGAATATTGCCATCTCATTGGCCTCCACGGGCGATTTTGCGAATCCCTTTTCGGAGCCGACGGGCAAGACGGCCCATCTGGCGCCCCTCGGGCCGTTTGTCACCAGCCTGATCTACCGCGGGTTCGGCATTACGCACCGCGCGGAGGTTGTGCGTGGGCTGGCCTGCGCAGTGGTGTCCGCTACCGCCTGCGGAATGACGCTACTGCTGGCGTTCCGGCTTGGGTTCGAGCGGCGGGTGCTGTTACTTGCCGGGTTTTTGGCGGCAATCGCCCCGACCGGGCTCCAATTCTGCTCCGATCTTATCGAGCCGGACGCGGGCCTGGGCACGCTGTTTTTTATCTGCGCGCTTCTGGCGTTTCCGTGGGAACCTGGGGAGAGAGGTGAGGGCGTCCGCGCAATCCTCTTCGGCGCCGCGTCCGGCCTGGCGATTCTCAGCTACCAGTCGTTGCTGCCGCCAGTGATCGGAGTGTTGCTTTGTGCCGTCATCTTACGCCGGCGAATGCATTTCAGCCTGGTGGCGGCAATCGTGGTTTGCCTGGTCATCCTGCCCTGGTCTCTTCGGAATCGCTTCGTGTTTCACGAATGGGTGTTGGTACGATCCAATTTCGGATTGGAATTTCGGCTGGCCCAGCATCCGATGGGGGACCAGCTCGGCGCGACATTGCCTCTGATACACCCTTATGCCAACGCCCGCAGTCTATCGCTGCTGCGCCAGGCGGGTGAGCCCGCCGTTTATCGCGGGCTTCTGCACGACGGACTCGAATGGATTCGCCAGAACCCGAAGCTCTTTGTACAACGAACGGTGCTGCGCATCGTATTGTTCTGGATTCCCCTGGGGGCCGGAATCCATCGCACCCTGGCATCTCTGGTGTGTACGGTGGCGGCATTTGGCGGCGCGAAAACTCTGATGAGAACAAACCAGCGGACAACCTTGACGATTGCCTCAATCTGGCTGACATATCCGCTGGTCTATTACCTGGTGCCTGGCTACATCAGGTATCGCCAGCCGATCGAATTCACTATCTACCTCATGGCAGCCCTGGAGATCATCGCCATTCTGGACGCCCTCCGGACGCGGCAGCCATCCACAGACTGACAGGTGTGCATGGCGGAATCGAGAACATCGCCCACGGCTCAAAAGCAGACGCTGAGCATTTCCGTCCGCTCCTGGCTCTCGATTCTGTCTTTGTGTTTGCGCCCGGAAACGATCTGCTGAAGGTGGACATGTCCGTTGATTCGGTGTTGCAGATGAGCTCGTTCACGGACCCAACCGTGGTGTCCGGGACTACTGATACGTATCGAGCGCGCGCCACGAACGCGACGGGAAACGCCGGCTATGCGGCCTGGCAATGTTTTGACGCGGCCGCGATTACCTGCGGAAGCACGATTGCCGTCCATAACGCGGACAAGCATCGACACGAGCGGGAGACGGTCCCGGGTGGGCGTCTCTGGCGGCAGAAACCTCGCGGGTCGAGGAGCGCCGGCTGAAGCCGGCGGCAGCCATGATTGGCTGCCCCACAGAGCAGCAGAGCCGCAACCAAACCGGG
>OMOG01000731.1 GCA_900290305.1 Candidatus Sulfopaludibacter sp. SbA4 | reverse complement strand
TTGATCCCGCGGATCCTGCTCGTCCCCCGGTTGAAACGCAAATGGAGTGTGAATGAGATAGAGGTCCAGATAGTTGAGCCCGAGTCTGTCCAGACTCGCCTCGAAAGCCGGTGTAACCCGCTCGGGCCGATGATTGGAATTCCACAACTTTGTGGTAACAAAGATGTCTTCATGCGCAATCCCTCCAGCGGCGAGTCCTGCCTGCAACGCCTCGCCCACCTCACGCTCGTTCCGATATCGTTCCGCACAATCGAAGTGTCGAAATCCAGCTTCCAGCGCGTCCCTGGTAGCACTTATCGTCGCGGCTGCATCGGAAATCAGGGTGCCAAAGCCGAGTACGGGCATATGGCCGGCTCCGTGGTTGAGCGGCATTCTTTCAGTCCGAAAATCCGAAGATTCGATCATGATGATACCTCAGTAGTATCTCGCATCCAGCAACACGCCCGGATATCCGGAGGCCTGCCTCGGGACCTGCGTAGGTCCTGGCAAGGTTTCCGACAAGCGGTCCTGAAGTCCGGTTGGGGGACCTGAGGGTCCCAAATCACGCATCCGCAAGATCAATGCCATGCCATCGTTCACGGCATTCCGAAGCTTCTGTTTACAGCCCAGATAGCGCTCGGTCGTCTGCACGGAGACATGCCCCAGCAGAAACTGAATCTGCTCCAATTCCCCTCCGGCAAGGTGACAAAGCCTCGCGCACCTTCGACGGAGGTCGTGAGGAGCAAGCTTCGCAATTCCAGCGCGACGGGCCGCTCCCTTGTTTCGAGTGTTCGAGGTCCGGGAACTGAAGGATTGTCTTTGGCTTGTGTCGTTTTGTTGTTTTTTGCCGGCGTGCCATACTCGCGGCCTCCTGTGCCGCGTGCTCAGTATGGCCCCAGGAAGCGGCGCGTCAGGTCCCGGAACCCCGTTTGTGGCAAGTCACCGGATCTGCCCCGCGTCCAGTCGGGCCTGAAATGGTGGTGGACGTGTCCACTCGTGAATGAGCGGCCGTGCTTGCCGGCAGTTCGGCCCCCGAGTGTCATTGCGCCGACGCCTGCCCGCGCGCCGTATCGTTGGCCTGGCGGAACTTTCCCCCCGACTGGCCGGGGCGAAGAAAAAGCGGTCACAAACTCCACCCAGGCCTTTTTCCCAATGTTTTCAATCACTTTTACATTCGAAAATGCAGGACCGCTTCAATGGGGTGGTAGCTTGAAATTGAGGGGGGACCCTCATCGTGAATCTATGCCTGCTCCGCACCAATTCGAGACCATCCGGTTCCAGCCCCAACCGCCCGCCGTCCGGGAGACGCATCTTGTAAAAAACATGCTCCCGATGCGTCTCCCGATTTCCATCCATCCCCGCAACCCACACAAACAAAAAGTCTTAACCAGGCACAAAATAATGTGCGCACACACGCCGCTTTTTGCGTCTCCTGCGTCACCCGACTCAGCCACCCGCCCCTCCCCAAACCGGGTGACAGTTGGCGCTCCAAAAACCCTCCAAAACTGTCACCCAAATTTCGGCCGTCTCCGCAACCCACACAAACCAAACACCTTAATCCGGTGCAAAATAATGCGCGCAGAAACGCCGATTTTCCCGTCTCCACTGTCACCGTGGCACAGGCATTCCTGCCTGTGTGTCCCCCCCGCCGCGGTATATAATGACCCAAAATGCGTAAACTAATCCTCATCTCGAGCATCGCCGCCCTCTGCGCGGCCGCGGTCTACGATCCCGCGATCTTCGCCTCGCTCCAGTGGCGCAGCATCGGACCTCCGCGCGGCGGACGCTCCATCACCTGCGCCGGAAGCCCCAGCCGCCCCAACGAATATTACTTCGGCGCCACCGGCGGCGGCCTCTGGAAGACCACCGATGGCGGCCTCACCTGGCGGCCGGTCACCGATGGCCAGTTGCACAGTTCATCGGTGGGCGCCGTGGCGGTCTCCGAATCCAACCCCGATATCGTCTACATCGGCATGGGAGAGACGGAGCTGCGCGGCAACATCATGCAGGGCGACGGCGTCTACAAATCCACCGACGCCGGCAAGACCTGGAACCACATCGGGCTCTCCGACACCCAGGCCATCTCGCGCATCCGCATCCATCCCACCAATCCCGATATCGTCTACGTCTCGGCGCTCGGGCATCCCTACGGCAAAAACGCGGAGCGCGGCGTCTTCCGCTCAAAGGACGGCGGCGCCACCTGGCAGAAGGTGCTTTATCGCGACGATCACGCGGGCGTCGTCGATCTCGTGATGGACCCGCACAATCCGCAGGTCCTGTTCGCCGCCATCTGGGACGCCAATCGCACGTCCTGGGGTCTGACCAGCGGCGGCGAATCGAGCGGCCTCTTCAAGACTACCGACGCCGGCGACCGCTGGACCGAGATCACGCGCAATCCCGGCCTGCCCGCGGGCATCATCGGCAAGATCGGGGTCGCGGTTTCGGGCGCCGATTCCAATCGCGTCTATGCCATCGTGGAAAACGAAAACGGAGGCGTGTTTGTAAGTGACGATGCCGGCGCCGCCTGGAAGAAAGTCAGTGAGGATCGCAACCTGCGCCAGCGCGCGTTCTACTATAGCCGCATTTACGCCGACCCCAAGACTAAGGACACAATGTATGTCCTCAATACTGGATTCTACAAGTCAGTGGACGGAGGCAAGACTTACCGCCAGCTTCGCCCGCCGCACGGAGACAATCACGACCTGTGGATAGACCCCACTAACCCGCAGCGCATGATCAACAGCAACGATGGCGGCGGCAACGTCTCCATCTCGGGCGGTCAGACGTGGACCGCCCAGCAGTATGCCACCGCGCAGCTCTACCACGTGGCAGTGACTCGCGACATTCCGTATCACGTCTGCGGCGCGCAGCAGGATAGCTCCACCATCTGCGTATCGAGCGCGGGCGGCGGTGGGCGCGGGGGCGGCGGTGGAGGCGGTGGACGCGGCGCCGTGCCGAGTTACAGCGTGGGTGGCGGCGAGAGCGGCTACATCGCCCCTCATCCCACCAATCCCAACCTCTTCTACGCGGGCAGCCAGGGCGCGCTGCTCACCCGCTTCGATCGCCGCACCGGCTACACGCGCGATATCCAGGTGTACCCGCTGTTCTTCTCCGGCGAATCGGCCGGCTCGCTCCCCGAGCGCTGGCAGTGGACCTTCCCCATCGTCTTTTCGCCGCTCACCCCCGACGTGCTCTACACCTCGTCGCAGCACCTCTGGAAGACCACCGACGACGGCCACAGTTGGCAGAAGATCAGCCCCGACCTGACCCGCGCCGATCCCAAAACACTGGGCGATTCCGGCGGCCCCATCACGCACGATCAGAACGGTCCCGAGATTTACGGCACCATTTTCACCATCGCCCCTTCTCGCAAAGAAGCCGACACCATCTGGACAGGCTCCGACGACGGGCTGGTCTGCATCACGCGCAACGGCGGCAAGAACTGGACTAAGATCACGCCCCCCGGCATGCCGGATTTCGGGCGCGTCAGCCTCATCGACGCATCGCCGCACAATCCCGCGGCCGCGTACGTGGCCGTCAAGAACTACCAGAACGACGACCGTAAGCCGTACATCTTCAAAACCGCCGACTACGGCAAGACCTGGACCAAAATCGTCAACGGCATTCCCGATTACGATTTCGTGCATTCCGTGCGCGAAGATCCCGGCCGCGCGGGCCTGCTCTTCGCCGGCGCCGAGCACGGCATCTACGTGTCGTTCGACGATGGTGCGCAGTGGCAATCCATCGCGCTGAATCTGCCTGACGTGCAGGTCTCCGACATCGTGATCGAAGGCAAGGACGTGGTCATCGCCACGCACGGCCGCTCGTTCTACATCCTCGACGACATCACGCCCCTGCGGCAGCTCACGCCCGCGCTGGTCACCGAAGACCTGCACCTGTTTCATCCGCCGGTCGCCGAGCGCAATGTGAATCCGGCGCGCATCGACTATTTCCTGAGCAAGCCCGTGGATAAGATCACCATCGATATTCTGGATTCCAAGGGGCAGGTGGTGCGCTCGTTCTCGGGCAGCCCCGAGGAGGATCGCAATCGGACCGGAGGTCGTGGAGGCAGAGGCGGCGGTGGCGCGGCCCCCGCAGATGATACCGCGACTCCCGCCGAAGGCGGTGACGATCCCGGTGCCGGCGGCGGATTTGGCGGCCGTGGAGCCGCATCGCCGCCCGTCCCCCGCAAAGCCGGCATCAACCACTTCCAATGGGACGGCCGCTATCCCGGCGCCAAGACTTTTCAAGGCATGGTCCTGTGGAGCGGCAGCACGACGGGACCGCTTGCGGTGCCCGGCACTTACCAGGTGCGGCTCACGGCCAACGGCAAAACGCTCACCGACAAGTTCGAAATCCGCAAAGACCCGCGGCTCGATAACGTGACCATCGCTGATCTCGCCGAGCAGTTCACCCTGGCGCTGAAGGTCCGCGACCGCCTGACCGACGCGGACGAAATGGTGATCCTGGTTCGCGAGTTGAAGAAGCAGATGGACGATCGCCTCAAAAAGAACCAGGACGCGGCCCTGCAGACCGCCTTTGACGGCTTCCGCGGCAAGCTCAGCGCGGTGGAGGAGGAAGTCTACCAGGTGCGCAACCGCAGCGGTCAGGATCCGCTCAACTTCCCCATCAAGCTGAACAACAAGATCGCCGCACTGGGGTCCACCATCGAGCGCGGCGACGGCAAGCCGACTGCCGCCTCCTACGAGGTGTTCAAGCTCCTGTCCGACCAGTTGACCGCGCAGAAAACGCGCCTGGACGCCACCCTCAAGACCGATCTGCCCGCCGTAAACAAACTCCTGGCCGACCGTCACCTGGACCCGCTGGCCCCCACCACCACCGAATCGAAGCCGCCCGCGGGCGAGCAGACGGCGCCCCAATGACGGGCATGCTTCAGCCCGCTCCGTGGCGCGGGCACTCGTGCCTGCCGCGTCGAGACTCGTCTCGACGCTCTTTCTTGGTGGGGCAGGCAATCCTGCCTCCGCTGCCTTTCAGGCGGCGCGCCGCGCTGAGTGCGGCCGCCCCCAAAGGACTCTCATGAACCGACGCACTTTTCTCCACGCCACCACAGCCGCCGCGCTGTCGGCCGCGCCCCAGACGCCGCCCGCGTCCAAGATGATCGGCATCCAGGTAGGCGCCGTCTCCTTCGTCGACGAAGGCGTCGAAAAGGTGCTCGACGAATTCCAGCAGGATGCCTCCATCAACACCCTCTTCGTGGCCACGTTCACCTACGGCCGCGGCATCGCCGGACGCCAGGTGCCCGGCAGCCCGCTGCCCGACCACGGCAAGCAGGAATACGATAACGGCAGCGGCCCCGGAACCTTCCACGGCGGATCGTACACGCGGATTCATCCGCAATATTACAAGGACACCGTCCTGCAGGATTTCCGCGCCCCCGAGTTCGGCGACTACGATGTCCTGGAGTCCGTCCTTCCCTCCGCCCGCAAACGGGGCATGAAAACCATCTGCTGGTTCGAAGACGTCTGGAACTCCAGCGTCCCCAACGTCCGGCAGGCGCAGGAGCGCAACTTCGACGGCACCAACGCCACCACCTTGTGCTTCAACAATCCCAACTATCGCAACTGGCTCCTGGGGACGGTGGAGGACTACGCCCGGTCCTACGAAATCGACGGCATCATGTGGGGCTCGGAGCGCCAGGGCGCCTTTTCCGATGCCCTGCGCGGCGGGCATGGAGGCGTCTCCGCCAATCCCGTGAAGGTCACCTGTTTCTGCGAATTCTGCGAGCACAAAGCCCAGGAGCGCGGGATCAACGTGGAGCGGGCGCGCGACGGGTTCCAGGCGCTGGCCAACTTCGTGCAGGCGGCGCGCAACGGAAGGCGTCCGGTGGATGGCTACTACGTCACGCTGTGGCGCCTCATGCTGCGCTACACGGAACTGCTGGCCTGGGAGATGCTGTGGACCGACAGCCTGCGCGAGACCTACGCCGCCATGTACGGCAAGGTCAAATCGGTGAAGCCCTCCGTCGGTGTCGGCTGGCACATCTGGCACAACAACTCCTTCAGCCCGATTTATCGCGCCGAGCAGGACCTTTCGGTGCTGACTCAGTACTCCGATTTCCTGAAGATGGTGATGTATCACAACTGCGGCGGCGAGCGCATGGCGGGTTACATTCACAACATCGGCCAGACCATGTTCGGCGACGTGCCGCAGCAGGAGTTGCTCGACTTCCACTACCGCGTGCTCGACTACAAGCAGGAAAAGAACCTGGCGCAGTTGCCGCAGGCCGGCTTTTCGGCGGACTACGTCTACCGCGAGGCGAAGCGCGCGCGCGAGGCGCT
>OMOG01000078.1 GCA_900290305.1 Candidatus Sulfopaludibacter sp. SbA4 | reverse complement strand
CCAACGACGCGCCGAGTGTCTCGCCGCCGGTTACGGAGTCCGTCGGTCAACTGACCACCGCCACTACACTGGCAGCTGCTCCCAACCCCTCCGTTTTCGGCCAGAACGTGACTCTCACGGCCACGGTAAAGCCCGGCAATCCGACCGGGACCGTCTCATTTTTCGATCTCGCAACATCGATGTGTGTTACCTGTGGCGCGAACCTGCTGGGCACTGCTTTTCTGGCCAATGGAGTCGCGGCCTACTCCACCTCCACCCTGTCCGCCGGCAGCCACTCACTGACCGCCTCCTATAGCGGCGATACGAACAACGCGCCGAGCACATCTGCAGCCGTCAATGAGCCGGTGACTGGCGGTACTGGGCCCGTAGCTCCCAATCCGGTCGCAGGCAGTCCCGCATCCGGCAGCGGACCGAGCCAGGTCATGAGTTTCACCTTCAACAATCCGCGCGGCTGGCAGGACTTGGATGTCGTGAACATCCTGATCAACAATGTCCTCGATGGACGGAATGCCTGTTACCTGGCTTACAGCCGGAGCGCCGGCGTGCTCTACCTGGTGGCGGATGACGGCGGCACGCTCTCCACTGGCCTCGCGCTGGGAGGCCCGGGAAGCGTTTCCAACAGCCAGTGCAGCGTTGCCGGCGCAGCCTCCATGGTGGCCGGCAGCAGAGACACGCTGACCGTGACGCTGAATATCGTCTTCACCTCTGGTTTCGGGGGCAACAAGGTGGTGTACCTGGCGGCTCGCGATCTGGAGGGCGGCAACTCGGGCTGGCAGGCGTTGGGAGTGTGGCAGCCGCCGTTCACGCCCTCGGGTACGATCGCAGTAGTGAGTCTGACCCCGGCGCGCGGGGCGGCGCCCTCGGGCACGGCCCAGACGTTCGCCGCCACGTTGACCGACAGCCAGGGAGGCACCTGTGGGACCTGCTCGTCGACGGCTGGGTTCGGAGTGGTGAACCTGCTCGTGGGTAACTTCATTGACGGCCGGAGCGCCTGCTATCTGGCCTATGTCGCATCCACTAATTCTCTGTTGCTGNNGTCCGTTCGCCGGCGGCATGGTGCTGAACGGTGCCGCGGGCGCCATTCAGAACAGTCAGTGCTCGGTGAACGGCGTAGGATCATCGGCAGCGAAGAGCGGCAACACCCTGACGTTGACTCTGAATATCACCTTCAAATCGCCTTTCGCCGGGAACCTCATTGTGTGGGTGGCGGGTCGCGATCAGGCGAGCGGAAACAATACGGACTGGCAGGCGATGGGGACGACTACCGTGCAATGAGGGGGCGCGCAACCGGATTTTTTCCCTGTTCTACGTTATTCTAATCCACAGGGTCCAGATTGGCGCCGTATGCAGGCTCCTTCCAGGATGAGTCTGGCGGTCGGGCGAAGAACCGAGAACGAAGAATGTGCAGCGGCGCGCCACATGGCTTGGACTCCAATCGAGTGGTCGATGCCACCCGGCCGGAACAGTGGTGGAAGCAACAACCGAGACCGGTTTCCACGGAAAGACCGGCTTGAAAGAGGCCACGCCATGAATAAGCTCCGCGCAATTTGTATCCTGATCCAGCTCGCCGGACTGGCGGGCCGGGCTTCGGCACAGCCGACAGTCACCGTAGGTACTTCGCCGGGCAGCCCCATTACCTACGGGACGCCGGTGACCATAGTCGCCAATATATTTCAAGACAGTGGCTGTCCGGGACAGTACGTTTACTTTTATGATGGTGTGTACCCGCAGGGCGTGCTGATTGCCGCGGCGCAAGCATTTCAGACGATGTTTAACCCTACTGGGTGTCAGGCAATTTTGTCCCCAAACACCTACACATCCACCTTCTCAGTCGGCACGCACAGCCTGACCGTCAATTACTATACCAGCGGCGGAAGCTACTCTGAAACCGGCGCCACCCTGGACGTCACCCCGGCGGTCACCTCCACCAGCCTCGGGACAGCGCCCAATCCGTCCACCGCGCTCGCGATGGTGACGCTGACTGCAACCGTAACCCCCGCCGGTGCGACGGGAACCGTCTACTTCCGGGATGAACAGACCTCAGCCACGCTTGGCTCCGCCAGTTTGTCCGCGGGGGTAGCCACACTGGGGCTTACTGCACTGCCGCCCGGTGTCGACGGCCTGGTAGCCCAATACGGCGGAGATTCAAATCACTTCGGATCGTTTTCGGCGCCTGTCAATCAAACGGTCAACCAGCTTGTGAGCATGACGTTTCTGATAAATGCTCCCCCCACGTCCACCTTCGGTCAAATCGTCGACCTGGGGGTGAACGTCACGAACTCTGGCCTCGGGGGCTTGGTAACCTTCCTGGACGGTACTACCACCATCGGCATTGCCCCGTTGGCCTCGATGCACCTTCAAACCCCCGCGCTGGGGGTCGGCAGGCACTCGCTGACCGCTTCCTATAGCGGCGATATCTACTCCACGCCCAGTGTCTCGACGCCGGTCTTCCAGACGGTCAACCCGATTGTGACCACCACGTCGGTGCAGGCCGTCCCTACCTCCACCACCGCCGGTCAAACTGTGGCGCTGACAGCCGCTGTCTCACCTCCCACGGCCTCGGGCACAATGACCTTCCTGGATGGTTCAACCAGCATTGGCAGCGTACCGGTAGTCGCGGGGCAAGCCGTCCTGCAGACCTCCACCCTGGCCGCCGGCAGCCACTCGCTGACCGCCTCCTACAGCGGCGATACCAACGATACGCCGAGTGTCTCGCTGGCAGTGACCGAGTCCGTCGCTCAACTCACCACCACCACTGCGCTCGCTGCGGCGCCCAACCCCTCCGTGGCCGGCCAGAACGTGGCCCTCACTGCCGCGGTGACGCCCCCCGGCGCCACCGGCACCGTCTCGTTTTTCGATGGCGCCAGCCTGCTGGGCGTCATTTCCCTGGGCAATGGTATCGCGAGTTTGTCGATCTCTTCGTTAGCCAACGGCAGTCACTCGCTGACGGCTTCCTATAGCGGCGACACCAACGACGCGCCGAGTACGTCCACAGCCCTCAATCAATCGGTGGTGGCTGGCGCGTCCACTACCGTCACGTCCCTCGTTCCCCCCACCGCGGCGGCCGGTGGCGCGGCCTTCACCCTGACCGTCAACGGCACTCAATTCAGCGCCGGCGCCGTGGTCGAGTGGAACGGTGCGGCGCTGGCGACAAATTTCGTCAGCAGCACCCAGGTGACGGGCTTGGTTCCGGCCAACCTGATTGCCAGTCCAGGCGCCGCCACGGTCACCGTGGCAACACTTGGAGGCTCTGCCGGCGGCGCGCCATTTATCGTCAACCCGCCGGGCCAGCCGTGCACCTTCGCCTTGACCACCTCGAGCGCCGCCTTTGCGGCCAGCGGCGGATCCGGCAGCATTGTAGTGACTGCATCCCGCACTGACTGTATCTGGACCGGGACCACTTCGGCCTCCTGGATCTCCGGCTTCAACACCCTCACCGGCAGTGGAACGCTCGTGTACACCGTGGCTGCGAACACGGGCGCCACCAGCCGCACCGGCGCCGTCGCCATCGGCGCCGGGACCTTCAAGGTGATTCAGGGTGGAACCACGTGTACTTACACCCTGCCTTTCGACAGCCAGGCATTCGGCGCGGCCGGCGGTGCTGGCGCCGCCATGGTGCAGGCGCCGCCCGGCTGCCCCTGGACCGCGGCCAGCTCCGCCCCGTCGGTCACCGTGGCTGCCCCAGGAACGGGATCGGGCGATGGAACGGTCGCCTACACCGTGGCGCCGAATGGCTCTGCCGCGACGCTGATCCTGGCCCTGACCATCGCCAATCAACCGTATCTCGTAATCCAATCGGGCGGCGCATCTACCCCGAATTGCACGGCCACCGTGCCATCCGTGTCGCAGGCCGCCCTCGAAGGCAGCACCGAAACTCTGGGAGATTTGCTGCTGAATTGCACCGGGCTGGCCGGGTCCCCTCAGGCGGACGTCACCTTGACGCTGAATACCAACGTCACCAACACGCTCACCGGCAACGGTAACGCAACCGACGCCACATTGACAGTCACTGCAGGAACTTCACCCGCCGGCTCCAGCCTGGCCGATGTGGCCTCCGCCGTCAGTGTGGGCGCCGCGCAAAGCGGGCTCATAGGAGGTTACAACTCTCTCCGCTGGTTCGGAGTTCCCATCGTGCCGGCGGCCGATGGCACGGCCACCTTGCGCATTTCGAATGTGCGGGCCGCCGCGAGCTTACTGGCAACCCCGGGGAATCTCCAGCCCGTGCCGATCACCGGCCACGTCGGTATCAGCATCCTGTCACACACCAGTGCGAGTCAGTCGACCCTGACGGCGGTGCCGGTCGCCGGAGCGCTGCAAACTATGGCGAACGCCGTGCCCACGCTGTTGTTCACGAGGGGCCAGTCGAATCCCCCCGCCGGGGGAGCACAGACTCTCCTTCCCCTCGCGTATCGGGAGGGAGCCGCTGCAGTCTTCCGGGCCAATACCACCCGCCTGCGCGCCGTGCTCACCAACGTGCCGGCCACCGTTCAAGTGTATGCTCCGGTCTATCCTTCCGAAGGCGCTGCCCAGGCTCAGTTGTACTCCGCCGACGCCGACGGATTGGGCGGATCGCCTCTCACCGGAAGCCCATCTGCGGGAGGAACCTATCAGCTATTGACGGTGACCGGTGGGAAGGCGACGGCCACCTGGCTGGTGCTGGCCGTGGACCCGGCGCAGGCCGGCACCTGGACATTCCCTCTGTTGCTGGTGAACGCCGCTGCCGGCGACCTGGACCAGATACAGGCGTCCGGAAGCCTGGGGCCGGTGAGTGGCGTGACAATCGCCAGCGCCGTAGCGCCGCCGCTGCGCTACCTGGATTTTGCGCAGCCCCAGTCTCAGGTGGCGCTTCGGGTGGTCTGTTTGGCGTGTCAGGCGAAGCTGGGTCTGACTCCCGGCGCTTCGTTGTCCCCCCAGCTCCGCGATGATACTACGGTGAGTACTCCAACCTGCGGATCGAATCTGATTACCTACAGCGTAGTGAATGATACTACCGACCCGGCATCGACGGCGACCAATGTGAAGATCACTGCCAATGTGTCCTCCGGTCAGAGCGTGGTAGGTTGCACGGCCTCGGGTGGGACAAGCTGCAGTCATTCCGGTCAACAGGTCACCGTCGCTTGTGAAACTCTGGCGCCGGGAGGAACTTGTTCCGGGACTATCACGACCGAGCCTGATCCCTCCCTGCCGGGCGGGACGCCGCTCGATAACTCGGTGAGCGCCAGTTGCGATCAGCCGACTCTGGATCCGCCGGCGGCCACGTCTGACTCCGCTTTCGTCCTGCTCGCCGGGTCGCCGGTGGCCGTCGGAGGTACGCCGGCTGCGGGCGGCGGCGCCGCCGAGAGTTTCACGTTTCAGTTTTCCGATCCCTCGGGGTACCAGAATCTCGGCGTGGTGAATGTGCTCATCAACAACGTCCTGGATGGGCGCAATGCCTGCTACCTGGCGTACATAGTGCCTTCCAGTACCCTGGTCTTGGTGGACGATGGAGGGGATGCCGGCGGACCGTACGCGGGCTCGTTGGTTCTGGGCAGTTCGGGCACGATCCAAAACAGTAAGTGCGCGGTGAGCCTGACGTCGGCCGTAGGCAATGGAACCACGCTTACACTAACCCTGAACATCGCGTTTAAGCCGGGCTTCGGGGGCAACCGGGTCACCTACGTGGCCGCCCGGGATCAGGGCACGGGAAACTCCAATTGGCAGCCCTTGGGTGTATGGCAGGTGCCATTTACGCCTGCCGGGACGATCGCCGTGACGAGTGTGACACCGCCACGAGGAGCCGCTCTGTCCGGCACGAACCAGCAGTTCGTGCTGACTCTCGCGGACAGCAAGGGAACCGGCGACTTCGGCGTCGTGGATGTGCTGGTCAACAATTTCCTGGACGGGCGTCAAGCCTGCTACCTGGCATACGTAGCTTCGACCGGCACCCTGATCCTGGTGGACGACTCGGGAGACGCCGGAGGGCCCTATGCCGGTTCGATGGCGCTGAACGGGGGCTCGGGGAGCATCCAAAACAGTCAGTGTACAGTCAGTGGAGCCGGTTCGACCGTGGGATCCGCGCCCAATACGCTGACCCTCACGCTGAACATCGCGTTCAAGGCGGCCTTCGCCGGCAACCGGGTGATCTACGCCGCCGGCCGCGACAGCGCCGGAGGCAACAATACCGGCTGGCAGGCGCTCGCGACATTTACGGTGCAATGACCGGGAGTTCTGGATTTCCCACTGGAGTTCCCGCTCTCAGAGTTCCCGCTCTCAGTCCCCTTTTCCTGGAATGTGTGATAAACTGCCTGGAATTCGGCGCCTTCATCGTCGCGGAATTCCGCTATGGGCTGCATTTCGGGCGGGTTCTCGTGACGCAGAGCTTGCCGTAAAAGGGTGATACGGTGAATTTCCTGCGCATTGCTTGCATGACGACCCTGCTCGCCGGCCTGCCGGGCCTCGCCTCGGCCCAGTCGGTTACCCTGACTGTCGCGCCATCCAGCCCCGTCACCTACGGGACGCCGCTGGCCCTGAACGCAATCATCACTATTCCCTCGGGCACCTGCGCGGGAGCCGATGTATCGTTTCAGTATGGAGGACCCGTCGCTGGTGGTTTTGGGGTTTTTGAACTCGGCCACGCAACTGCGACCGTGCTTTCCTCCCAGGTGGAGTGTTACGCAGTCTTGTATCAGAACACCGCCACATCGACCATCCCAGCCGGGACATGGACCCTGTACGCATACTACTTGGGCACGGGCGGGGGCATGGGCACCACGCCCCTGACGGTCACCCCCGCGCCCACCACTCTCACGCTTGCGACGTCACCCAATCCTTCCACCGTAGGCCAGGCGGTAACGCTGACTGCGACCGTGTTTCCCGCCAGCGCGACCGGGTCGGTCAGCTTCCGCAGTCTCACAATGGCGTATGTACAGAACCTCCCTAGCGTGAGCCTGGTCAATGGATCCGCCATTTTGACGTACGACGGATTGGCGCTCGGTTCGCACGCATTAGAGGCCACGTACCCCGGCGGCGGCAATTACACCGAATCCTATAACAGCGTCGATCAGACCGTCAACCAGGCTCCCACCACTACGTCTCTCCAGGCCGCTCCTAGCTCGTCCACGCTTGGTCAAACCGTCACGCTGACGGCCACTGTCTCCCCCTCTACCGCCTCGGGCACCGTCACCTTTTTGGACGGTTCAACGAACCTTGGCACCGCGCCGGTGAGCGCCGGGACGGCCAACTTCTCCACCTCCACCCTGGCCATCGGCAACCACTCGCTGACCGCCTCCTATGGCGGCGATACCAACGACACACCGAGTGCCTCGCAGCCGGTCGCCGAGTTCGTTTCCCAACCCACCACCACCACCCTGGCGGCGGATCCCAATCCCTCGCTCGCCGGCCAGAACGTGATTCTCACGGCCACGGTAACTCCCGGCAATCCCACCGGGACCGTCTCATTTGTCGATGGCGCCAACCTGCTGGGAACCGGTTCCCTGAATAACGGAGCCGCGACCTTCGCCACCACCTCCTTCTCCGTCGGCAGCCACTCACTGACCGCTTCCTATAGCGGCGATACCAACAACGCGCCGAGCACATCCTCGGCCGTCAGCCAGGTGGTCGCTCCCGCCGGCGCCCGGACCATTACCTCGCTGGTCCCCTCCACGGCCGCGGCCGGCGGCGCGGCCTTCACCCTGACCGTGAACGGCACCGGGTTCAGTTCCGGCGCCGTGGCGCAGTGGAATGGTACCGCGCTGTCGACCACCTTCGTAAGCGCCACCCAGGTGACGGCTGCGGTTCCAGTCAACCTGCTTGCCAGTCCCGGAACGGTCGTCATTACCGTGGCGACGGTCGGCGGCACCGCCGGTGGCCCGCCTTTCATCGTAAACCCGTCAGGCCAGCCGTGCAGCTTTTCTCTCACCACGTCGAGCGCCACCTTTCCGGCCACCGGCGGCTCCGGCAGCATCGCAGTCACTGCATCCCGCACTGACTGCACCTGGACGGGGAACACCACGGCAGCCTGGATCTCCGGTTTCAACACCGTGACCGGCAGCGGAACGCTCAAGTACACCGTCGGTGCGAACGCGGGGGCCACCAGCCGCATTGCCGCCATCGCCATCGGCGCCGAGACCTTCGACGCGATTCAAGGCGGAACCACGTGCACGTACTCGCTGCCCTTCGGCAGCCAGGCATTGGCCGCGGCGGGCGGCCCCGGCGCTGCGATCGTGCGCGCGCCGCCCGGTTGCGCCTGGACCGCCACCAGCGCCGCTCCTTCGGTCACCATCACGCCCCCTGGAACCGGATCGGGCGATGGAACAGCGGCTTACACCGTGACGGCGAATGCATCGGCCACGGCGCTTTCCTTGCCGCTGACCATCGCCAATAAGCCGTATACCGTAATCCAGTCGGGAGCCGGCTCCAACCCGAATTGCACGGCCAGCGTCCCGTCGGCGCCGCAGGTGGCGCTCGAAACTCGCACCGGGCTGCTGGGAGACTTGGTGCTGACTTGCAGCGGGCTGAGCGGGTCCCCGAAGGCGGACGTCGCGTTGACGCTGAATACCGACGTCACCAACACACTCACCGGCAGCGGCAACTCGACCGACGCCGTCCTGATCGTCAACGGGGGCACTCCCCAAAGCGGGGTGATCGGGGGTTACAACTCTCTTCGCTGGTTCGGAGTTCCCATCGTGCCGGCGGGCGATGGCACGGCCACCTTGCGGATTTCGAAAGTGCGGGCCGACGCGAGCATTCTCCAGCCAGGGCCGATCACCGGGCAGGTCAGTGTCAACATCCTGACTCAGGTGAGCGCGAGTCAGTCGACTCTCACCGCGGTGCCGGTGACCGGAGCTCAGCAGACCATGGCGAACGCCGCGCCCACCCTGATATTCACCAGAATCCAGGCGAACGCTCCCACCGGCGGAGCGCAGACTCTCCTTCCGCTGACGTTTCAGGAGACCGGCGCCGCGGCCTTCCAGGCCAACACCACCCGCCTGCGCGTGGCGCTGACCAACCTGCCTGCCACCGTTCAGGTGTATGCGCCGGTCTATCCCGCCGAAGGCACTACTCGGGCGCAGTTGTACTCGGCCGACGCCAACGGATCGGGCGGATCTCCCGTGGCGGGAAGTCCGATTGCCGGAGTAACCGGAAACTATCAGCTATTGACGGTGACCGGGGGAAATAAGGCGACGGGCACCTGGCTGGTGCTGGCGGTGGACCCGGCGCAGGTCGACACCTGGACCTTCCCGCTGTTGCTGGTGAACGCCGCCACCGGAGACCTGAACCAGATCGAGGTGTCCGGGAGCGTGGCGCCGGTGAGTGACGTGACCATCGCCAGCGCCGCCGCGCCGTCACCGCGCTACCGGGATTTGATCCAGTCACAGCAGTCCCCGCAGCTTCCGGTAGTGCTTCGGACGGACCCTTCGTCGTCCAGTTTCAGCGTCGTGAATGACAGTACCGATCCCACGCAGACGGCGACCAACGTGAAGATCACGGGTAATCTCTCTTCGGACGAAAGCGTAGTCAGTTGTACCGTCTCCGGAGGAGGGAGTTGCACTCAAACCGGCAATCAAGTCCAGGTCACTTGCGGGACTCTGGCGCCGGGACAGAGTTGCTCCGGGACTCTGGTGACGCAGCCGGATCCGTCCTTGCCTGCCGGGACGGTATTGGATAACTCGCTGAGTGCCGTTAGCGACCAGGCGAATCTGGATCCGTTGTCCGCCACGCATGATTCCAGCTCTATCGTGATCGCCGGAGCGCCAGTGCCAGTTTCTGAGTCGCCGGCCTCTGGCGGCGGAAGCGCGGCGAGTTTTGCCTTTCAGTTCTCGGACCCTGCCGGGTACCAGAGCCTCGGCGTGGTGAACGTGCTGATCAACAATTTTCTGGACGGGCGAAGCGCGTGCTACCTGGCGTACGTGGTGCCGTCCGGCACGCTGGTGTTGGTGGACGATGGCGGGGATGCGGGGGGACCGTACGCCGGCTCGGTCGCGCTGGGAAGTTCAACCGCGATCCAGAACAGTCAGTGCGCGGTGACTCTGGTCTCTGCCGTAGGCAGCGGGACCACCTTGACCTTGATCCTGAACATCGCGTTCAAGCCCGGGTTTGGCGGCAATCGCATCATGTACGTGGCGGCGCGGGATCAAGGCACGGGGAACTCGAACTGGCAGGCACTGGGAGTCTGGCAGCCGCCGTTTACGCCCCCCGGGACGATCGCCGTGACGGGTGTAACACCGGGCCGGGGAGCAGCGCCGTCGGGCACGAACCAGGAGTTCTTTGTCACCTTGACGGACAGCAAGGGGGCGAGTGACTTGGGCGTGGTGGATGTGCTGATCAACAATTTCATCGATGGCCGGCAAGCCTGCTTCCTGGCTTATGTAGCCTTGAGCAACACCTTGATTCTGATCGACGACTTGGGAGAAGCCGGCGGGCCCTATGCGGGGTCGATGACGCTGAACGGGTCGGGGAGCATTCAGAACAGTCAGTGCATGGTGAGTGGAGCGGGCTCGGCCGTGAGTTCGGTGTCCAACACCCTGACACTGACCCTGAACATCACGTTCAAAGCCGCCTTCGCCGGCAATCGCGTGGTGTACGCCGCCGGCCGCGACAGCGCCGGAGGCAACAACACCGACTGGCAGGCGCTGGCCACATTCACCGTGCAGTGACCTGGCTTCCGATCTCCAGCACGTCATCCGCCCGCGGCAGCCACGTCTTCCACTGATGCGCCACCTCCACCAGCGCGCGCACCGGCATCGGCACGTGCGAAGTCTTGCGGTATAGCAGGCCCGTCACGCTGAATAACTGCCGATTGTCGAGCCGCACGATCTCGAGCGAGCCCCTTCGCACGTCGTCCGAAACGCTCCACAACGGCAGCAGTGAGATCCCCAGCCCCAGCTTCACCAATTCCTTGATGGAGTCCGCCTGGTCGTTCTGCATCACCACCTTCGGCTCGAACCCCACCGCCACGCAGAACTCGCGAATGGCCGATTCGATCACCACGCTCCGCTGGTACAAAATGAACGGGCGCGACGCCAGATCGGCGGCCGTGACCGTGCCCAACCCGGCGGCCGGATCGCCCGGCGGAACCACGAACACCAACTCGTAACGCCATAGCGGATCCTGCACCAGGTCGCTTCCCTCCACCGGCAGGTTCATCACGATGAGGTCCACTTTGCCCGCGTACAGGTCCTCGAACAGCACGTGATCGTTTCCCGTGATCAGCCGCAGCTCCACGTTGGGATGCCGCGAGATGAACGCGCGCAGCAGGTGCGGCACAATCGAGACGCTGATGTGCGGACCGCACCCCAGGTACAATGACCCGCCCTGCGCCCCGCTCAGCTCCTTGACCGCGCCGACCGCCTCGTCGTGTACCAATATCAGTCGCCGGCAGTAATCGACCATGAGCCGGCCGGCCGGCGTCAGGACCAGCTTTCGGCCCGAGCGCTCGTACAGCTTCTCGCCCAACTCCCCTTCCATCTGATGGATCTGCGCGAAGATGGCCGGCGGCGACAAGTGCAGGCGCTCGCCCGCCTTGCTGAAGGTCCCCAGCTCCCCGATGGCGATCAGGGCGCGCGCATGTGCCAGTTCCAGGGATGCCACCTCCGCCCCCGATTTTATCGCTAATCTTCAGCTTTTTGGAATGAACTCTTCGGAAACTTGGGCTGGTGCTGGAATTTCCAACGGCGTATACTACCTCCCAAACTAGGACACAGGGTCTTAAGCTGTCGAATATCCGGTCTGGAGGGTGGTAATGCAAGGTCTATGTTCGATCTGCACGATTATCTTGCTGGCAGCATTCAGCGCCGGCACGGCTTTCTCACAGGCGGTCAGCGCCACGCTGCTCGGCACCGTAACAGATGCTTCGGGCGCGGTGGTGGCTAACGCCAAGGTCACCCTTACGGAAACCAACACAGGTGTGAACCGCTCCACAATTACGAACCAGAGCGGCAACTACACGTACCCCAATCTTCCGCCGGGACGCTATAGCGTGTCTGTCGAGATGCCGGGCTTCAAGAAAGAGGTGCGCCCGGGAACCGACCTGGCTGTGGATTCCACGGCGCGCGTGGACGTGCAGTTGGAACCGGGCAACGTTTCGGAAACCATCGAGGTGACGGCCGAGACCGCCGTATTGAAAACCGACCGCGCCGACATCAGCACCACCGTCGACGCCGTTCAGATCGAAGAGCTGCCGAACCTGTTTAACGGCAATTACCAGCTCATGCTGTCACTGGTGCCCGGAGTTTCCGAGCCCACCGAGCAGCACTCACAGTTCTTCAATGCCTCCAGTTCGGTGCAGATGAACGCCTACGGCCAGCCTCGCATGTCGAACAACTATCAGATCGAGGGCATCGATAATAACGAGCGCACCGGCCTCCTCCAGGTCATGATTCCTCCGAAAGAGGCCATTCAACAGGTGAACGTTTCCACCAGCAATCACGATCCCGAACTGGGGCGCGGCACGGGGGCCGTCAGCAACGTGGTGCTCAAGTCGGGCAGCAACAGCTATCACGGCGCAGCGTACTGGAACCTCCAGAACAGCGCCCTGGATGCCCGAACCTTCTTCAACCCATCGGTCGGGCATATCGCCTACAACCAGGTCGGCGGCAACATTGGCGGCCCCATCAAGAGGAACAAGCTCTTCTACTTCGCCGATTACCTGAAGTCCATGGACCACGAGGCCAACACCAACCAGTCCAGCATTCCCTCCATGCCCTACCGCTCCGGCGACTTCAGCGGCGATCCCACGCACATCGTGTACGATCCGTTCAGCACCGCTCTCAATATCAATAACGGAGTGGGCCGCACGCCGTTCCCCGGCAATATCCTTCCGGCAAGCCGCATCGACCCGGTGGCCGCCAAGATCTTCGCCATGCTGCCGCCTACCAACGAAGCGTTCCAGCCTCTGGTCCAGACCAATGACTACTTCGCGCTGCTGCCGGCCACCAAGACCACCGATCACGTGGACGCCAAGGTCGATTACCAGGCTACCGATAAGGACCGCTACAGCGTCCGCTTCAGCTTCGAAAAGCCGGTCATCTTTCAAGCGCCTGAGTTCGGCAGCGCGGGAGGGCCCGCGCAAGGCGCTTTCGAGGGGCAGGGCGTGCAGCGAACCTATAGCACCGGCCTTACCTGGGACCGCATAGTCACTCCCACTCTCATCACCCAGGCACGCGTCGGCGTGGCGTATTACAACAACATCGCGAGCCAGTCCGATTATGGGATTAACGATTCCACCAACGTCGGCATCCCGGGAGTCAATATCAACCAGTTCACCAGCGGCATGGTTTCCGTCAATTTCGACAATAACTATTCCCAACCGACGGTCGGCTATTCCGCCAGCCTGCCCTGGGTCCGCGCCGAAACCAATATCGATTTCGTCGATACCTGGACCAAGATCGCCCACAATCACACCATCAAGTTTGGCGTGGACATTCGGCGGCTCAGGGACTGTCTGCTTCAGGACCAGACCTTCAGCCCGCGCGGCAGGTACACGTTTGGAAATAACCAGACCTCCGTCCAGGGGTCGCCGGGAGGAACAGGCATCGACAACGAAGTGGCCAGCTTTCTGCTCGGTGTGCCGCATGATATCGCCCGCGATGTGAACACCTATTTCCCGGCCCTGCGCGCCACCAATATCTTCTCCTTTATCGCCGACCAGTGGCAGGTTTCGCCGCGGCTCACGGCATCGCTCGGCTTGCGTTGGGAGTNNCGGTGGTTTTTCCAATTACGACCCGTTCAACAATACGCTGATTCTCGCAGGCGTGGGTGGTAACCCCATGAACATGGGCATGAATTTCTATAAGCACTACCTGGCCCCGCGCGTGGGCTTGGCCTACCGCCTGCGCGAAGGCAAGTACGGCACGGTGCTCCGCTCGGGATTCGGTCTCAGCTATACCCCGTTCCCCGACAATACGTACGCTTACAACTATCCTGTCAGGTCGAACAACGAATACGTAACCGCGAACGGGAACGCCTACACGGGGGTGTTTCTTCCCAGCGGACAGTTGGGCAATTTCTCGAACGGCTTCCCGGCGCCCTTCTCGGTGCCGATTCCGGCCAATGGGATCATTACCAATCCCGACCCGACCCAAGCCTACTTCTACATCCCGCAGAGCTATAAGAACGCGTACGTCCTCCAGTGGAATTTTGCCGTCCAGCAGGCTCTGCCGGCCCACTTGATGCTTGACGTGGCCTACGTCGGCAGTCACGGCGTCGATACCGGGGCATCGGTCAATCTCAATCCCGGCCTGATCCTCGGGGCCGGTTCGGCCGGACAGCCCTACTACCAGCTCTTCGGGCGGACGGTGGCCGAGACCCAGTTCTTCCAGGGCTTCTCGTCAACCTTCAACTCGCTGCAAGTGAAGTTCGACCGGCGCTTCGGCAGCGGCCTGACCATGACCACCGCATTCACCTGGCAGAAGGCCATGGACTATCAGTCGGGCGACGATGGCGGCCTGGCCCGCTGGTACATCGACCCCAATCGGAACTACGCCCGCGCCGATTTCGACCGCACCTTGAATTACGTGCAAAGCTACGTCTACCGCTTGCCGTTCGGCCAGGGTCAGAAGATGCTTACGCATGGCCCGCTCGCGGCGATCATCGGCGGATGGCAGGTCAGCGGCATTCTGACGCTGCGCACCGGGTCGCCCCTGACCTTCACCGACGGCGGCGTCGCCATCAACGCTACGGGCAACACCGAGACCCCCAACCAGGTTGGCCCGATCGACATCCTGCACGGCATCAACACCGGCAATCTCTGGGTCGCCAAGACCAGTTTTGCCCATGCCGCCGTCAACACGTTTGGCACTACGGGACGCAACATCTGGAGCGGTCCCGGCCAATTCCGTCTGGATGCCGGCATATCCCGCTGGATCAATTTCACGGAGCGATGGAGGATGCAGATCCGCGCCGATTCCTACGACGTCACCAACACGCCGTTCTTCAGCAACCCCAACACCGATATCAACAGCTCGGCTTTCGGGTATGTCACCGGGACGGTGGGCAGCGGCGTGGGTGTCAACGGCTTCTCATCGGCACGCTCGATCCAGTTGGCGATGAAGATCGTGTTCTAGCGCTGCCGGTGACGTGGCGCAGGCACTCGTGCCTGCCGGGGAACCCTCTGGGTCGGGCACTCATGCCGACGCGGGGCCCCGGCACTTGCCTCCAACCGCGCGAGCGTGTCGAGACGAGTCTCGACACGGCAGGCAGGAGTGCCCGCGCCACAACCGGGCGGATGCGGGCTAGCGCTGTCGGTATCATGAATAGGTGCGCAAGCCTCCGCCCAAGCCCGCACCGGTACGATGGGGCAGGCGCTTCCGCCTGCCAACCCCGTGGATCTATGCGGCCCTCTTACTCGCCACCTTCGCCGTCTACGCCCAGGTAGCGCAGTTCGACTTCGTCAACTTCGACGACCCGGACTACGTAGTCAACAACCCGCACGTGCGCGACGGCATCACGGCCAAGGGCGTCCAGTGGGCCTTTACTTCCGGTGAAGCCGCCAACTGGTTCCCGGTTACCCGCCTGTCGCACATGCTCGACGTGCAACTGTTCGGCCTGCGCAGCGGCTGGCACCATCTGGTCAACGTCCTGATCCACGCGCTCGCCGCTCTGCTGCTGTTCGGGTTTCTGAATCGCGCCACCCAGGCCCGCTGGCCCAGCGCGCTGGTGGCGTTCCTGTTCGCGCTGCATCCGCTGCA
>OMOG01000387.1:8817-9076 GCA_900290305.1 Candidatus Sulfopaludibacter sp. SbA4 | reverse complement strand
CTATCGAGCGAGCGTTGGCGCTTCCTCTACGGTCTAAGTCTAAGCGCGATCGTCCGAATGCTCGCGGACGATTCTCCGCAGCAAGTCCACGCCATTGCGGATTTCGCGCAGGCGCTGGGCCTGGTCTTCGGTCTCGCGCTCCACGTTCAAGGGTCCGCGAAATCCGATCTCCGCCAGCGTGCGGACAAACCGCTCCATGCCGACCGATCCCTTACCGAGGGGCTGCTCCGAGCCGAGCCCGCGGGGCGAATCGGCGGGC
>OMOG01000387.1:7147-8807 GCA_900290305.1 Candidatus Sulfopaludibacter sp. SbA4 | reverse complement strand
CCGAGGGGCTGCTCCGAGCCGAGCCCGCGGGGCGAATCGGCGGGCGGCCAATCGCCATCCTTGGCATGCACCGAAACCACGTACGGCGCGAGCGTGCGCAACGCTTCGATGGGATCGCCGGTGCCGTACAGGATCATGTTCGCGGGGTCGAAGTTGATCCGCAGATTGGGGCGATCCACGTCGCGGATAAAAGCCAGCAGGATCTCGGCCGGCTCCTGGCCGGTTTCGAGCGCGAAGGTCTGGCCGTGGCGCGCGGCACGATCGCAAACCCGGCGCACCATTTCGCGCACCGTGAGGTAGTCGGCGTGCGAAGAGTCGTGCGGCACGAAGCCGATATGACAGGCGATGCTGCCCACCCCCAGGGCCGCGGCAAAATCGCTCACCTTGAAGGTGCGATGCTCGCGCGCGGCGCGAGTGGCCGGAGGGATGAAGCCGACGGTACGCTGGACGGTGGCGGCGTCCGCGTAACTTTCGCCTTCGTATGCGGCGAAGACTGTGACCACCGTGAAGCCTGCCCGGCCGAGCGCGGTCTTCCATTCCTCGGCCGTTTCAAGCGTCAAGGGCATGTCTCCGGCAATGCCCAACTGACCGCAGCGAACGCCCAGCGATTGGATCTCGGCGAGCGAGTCGCGTTCCGCCCAGAACATCACGCCCGGTTCGAGCGGCTCTAGATGCTGCATAGGATTTTCCTTCCGTTCCGCGTGCGCGCCTCCAGGAGGAGGAGCATCAGCTTGACCGCATCGGCCGATTCGCCCGGCGGACAAATCTCGGGCGGGCGCCCCGCGCGGCAGCTTTCGATGAAGCATGCGATCTCGGCGACATAGGCGTCGCGCGTTTCTCCCTCCAGCACCTGCTCGGGCTGGCCGGGAGCGTACAGCGTGGGCGGGCGGCCGCTCGAGCTGTAGCCGCCGTGCGGGTAGAAGAGCTGCGCATCGATGCAGTCGATTCCGGCGTCGGGGCCGGAGTAGCCCGTGGCGGCGACGGCTTCGGGCTTTCCGAAGAGGTGCAGGCACATATCGGCATCGTGGATGAGCAGATCGAAGACGCCGCCGCCCGACTTGCGCGGATCGAGCAGCCATCCGCCCCATCCGGGCGCGGCGCAGCGGCGGCGGAACATGGCGAAGCGCAGCGGTCCCAGTTCCTCGCGTTGCACGGCCTGGCGCAGCGCGATGTAGGGCGGAGAAAACCGCAGCACGTGGGCCGTCATGAGGACGCGCTTGTAGCGCGTGGCCGCGCCCAGCATGTGGTCGACCGCAAAGCCGTCGAGCCCCATGGGCTTCTCCACCAGGACGTGCTTGCCCATGCGCAGCGCTTCGATGGCCACGGGCTCATGCAGATCGGTGGGGAGGCAGATGTCGAAAGCATCGATGTGGGGATCGGCGAGGACGGAATCGAGATCGCGGTGGCGGGTGACGGCGGAGAAGTCCAGCTTCTCGCCGGGGCCGCCGAGGTTGCCGCGGACCGCGGTGAGGTCGCCCGCGAGCTTCTTTTCGTCCTGGCTGTAGACGGCCGCCAGCTCGGCGCCGGGGATTTCGCGCAGGGCCTTCGCGTGGGTGCTGCCCATGAAACCCAGACCGAGGATGGCGACGCGCACGGGGCGATCGGAAGCCATGGATTCTATTCTAAGCGCAACGGGTGGGGCTGCAAGAAAGGAGTGGGG
>OMOG01000387.1:0-7137 GCA_900290305.1 Candidatus Sulfopaludibacter sp. SbA4 | reverse complement strand
TGCCGGAACTCAGCCGGTTTTTCGGAATTATCATTCGTATGTTTGCTGAACCGGGATCGCCGCATCACGCCCCTCCCTTCCACGCATATTACCAAGGCGAGGTCGGGATCTTCAGCATCGATCCCGTCGAGCTGATTGCGGGTTCTTTATCGAGGAGGCAGAGACGGCTAGTGGAGGCGTGGGCGGAGTTACATCAAGCTGAGTTGGAGGCCGATTGGGAACGGCTGCAGCGGGGGCAGCGCCCAACATCCATCGACCCATTGAAATAGGCGGTTATGAGCCATCCGATTTATCGAATCCGGTCCTTTGAGGTCGTTGCTCCGTACACACTCCGTGTTCGCTTTGACGACAATACCGAACACGTGATCGATTTTCGAGCCATTCTTGCCGGGGAACTGTATGGCCCCCTGCGCAATGTCGAGCTGTTCAACCAGGTGACGATTGATCCTGAGGTCGAGACATTGGTGTGGCCTAACGGAGCGGACTTTGATCCTGCGACCCTTCACGAATGGCCCGCGAATGAGCAGGCCTTTAGAGATTTGGCGCGGCGTTGGGAGGCCGTCGAGGCTTGACGGTGCTCCCTCCGCGCCCGATGCCGTGAGCGTCGAGACCCTGATGGAGGCCCCGGCCCGCCCTACCGGATCACGTCGAGGTCGTTGCCGTAAATCACCGGGCCTTGGAAATGTTCGCGGACTTCCTCGATCACCTCGGCGGGCGTTTCTCCCATGGGCAGTTGGTGGTACAACACCAGCTTGCCGGGACGGACTTGTGCCGCCACGCGGCCCACATCCGGGCCCGACGTGTGGTAGGCGGCGTGATACCGTTGCCAGTCGGGCGTGCGGCGCGACAAGCCCTTCTGCGAATAGACTTCGTGGATCAGAATGTCGCAGCCCTTGGCCGCCTGGATGAGGGACTCACTGTAAGTGGTATCGCCGGAGAGCACGATCACCTTGTCCTTGGCCTCGAAGCGGTAGCCGTAGGCGTATTTCCAGGCGCCATGCTGCACGGCAAAGGCAACCACGCGCACGGCCTCGTCGCGATAGATCTCGCCGGGCCTCACGTCGCGTGCCTTCACCACGTACGCCTGCGGGACGGAGGGCTCCAGTCCGTGCAGGCGGATGGCTATGTCCTGCTTCCAGGCCTCGATGACGTGCGAGGTCATGGCGCGCAGACCGGGCGGGCCGAAGATTTCGAGCGGCACGTTGCGGCCCGTGACCGCCGGCGTGAAGATGAAGTCCGGAAGGCCGGCGGTGTGATCGGAGTGCAGGTGAGTGACGAAGGCCCGGGTGAGTTGCTCCATCTTCAAACCGGCCTCGGCGGCGCGGCGGACTACGCCCGGGCCACAGTCGACGATGTACGCTCGGCCGCCCGAGACGATGGCAACCGCCGGGCCCATCCGCTGGGGCTCGGGATTGGGATTGCCGGTGCCCAGCAGGATGACATGGGTGTCTTGGGCACAGGCCGCGGCGCAGATGAGGAAGAGCGCGAACCGCATGTTTGCTTCCTTCAGGCGGTGCGGAGAATGGCCTGAATGGCCGCGGAGACCTGCTCGTATTCGGCGAGCTCGCGCTTGAGCTGTTTGGCGCCATCCGGCGTCAGGGTGTAGAAGCGCACTCGGCGTCCGGTGTCCGAGAGGCCAGGGCGGGCGGTCACCCAGCCCTCCAGGAGCATGCGCTGCAGCGTGGGGTAGAGCGAGCCTTCCTCGGCTTCGAGGACCGCATCGGAGAGCTGCCGGATACGTTGCGCGATGGCGTATCCGTGCAGGGGTCCGGACCGCAGGACGCGCAGGATCAGCAGAGCCAGCGTGCCGGGAGGCATGGGAAAGCGAGGCATAGGATCATTATGTATCATGCGCCGCCTATGCTGTCAAATGGGACAATATGCGCATGCGAAATCCGATGCGCCTGTGGGCGCTGGCCGGCGCGGTGCTGCTTTCGAGCGGCGCGCCGGCGGCCGACAATCAACTGACCGCCCAGGAGAAAGCCGCGGGATGGAAGCTGCTGTTCGATGGCAAGACCTACGCCGGATGGGAGGATCCCACCAAGCGATCGCCGCCGGGCGATTCCTTCAGCATCGAGGACGGCTGCCTGAAATCGACCTCGCACCCCAAGATCGAGGAGGATCTCTTCACCGGGGAGACCTTCGCCGATTTCGAGCTGCAGTTCGACTGGAAGATCTCGCCGCGCGGGAACAGCGGTTTGAAGTACCGCATTCAGGACCGCGTATTCCTGCCCGACCAGAGGCTGCCGAAGTTCGAAGACAACGTGAACGCCGTGCTGAAGAACCGGCGCACCGACCGGCCGGCGAAGGGCCAGGAGTACGTGATCGGCTTCGAATACCAGCTCACCGACAACGCCGCCAACTCCGACGCGCAGCGCAACGGCGGGCTCCACCAGACGGCCGCGCTCTACGATATGTTCGCAGCGTCCAAGGACGTGACGCGTCCGGTGGGCGAGTTCAACCATTCGCGCCTGGTGGTGAAGGGCGACCGCATCGAGCACTGGCTGAACGGCGAGAAGGTGGTGGACGCGAGCCTGAAAGTGCCCGAAATCGCGCAGTCGGTGGCCAAGCGGTGGGGCAAGGATTCGCCGGTGTATCACCTTCTGGTGGACCAGCCGCGGAAGAGTTGCCAGGTGTCGCTGCAAAACCACAGCGACGTGGCGTGGTTCAAGAACATACGGATTAAGCGGCTGTAGGGAGTGTGGTAGACTCTCTGGAACGATTCAGGAGAGGATACCATGCCGGCCGGACGATTGCCCCGACGCGACCTGTTACTCAAGTGCGCCGCGCTCGGTTCGCTTCGCATTGCGACGCCGCTGGGACTTGCCGGGTCGCTCGATCTCTGGGAGGAATAGGCGCGCGAACCGCGGAAGCTCACGGCCTGGGACGAGTTGGGCCGTTCTACAAGCGCAGGGCGCCTCGGAACCAGCACCTGCGGGCGCCTGGAGATCCGGGCCTGCCGATCGCGGTTTCCGGCCAGGTGTTGAATTCGCGCGGCGACACGGTCCAGGGCGCCAGCATCGAGATCTGGCAGGCCGACCACAAGGGCCGCTACGATCTGGATGGCTATCGCTACCGCGCGACGTTGGTGGCCGACCAGGCCGGCAAGTATTTTTTCGACTCGGTGATGCCGGGGCACTATCCGGCGCGGGTGTGCCAGCACATTCACTACGTGGTGAAGGCGCCCGGCCACAAACCGCTCACTCAACTCTACTTTGCGACCGATCCGGTTTTTGAGGGCGATCCGGCGCGCAACTGCACGCGCGATCCGCTGATTCAGAGCGCCGACCTGGTCAGGCCGGTGACGCTCACCGGCGACCCCCAGGAAATCAGCGGGGCGGTGAACTTCGAAATCGTGCTGGAGCGGCTGTGATGCCGCCGCGGGAAGTCTTTACTTTACCCACTCCGGCCGAGGCCACGAATTTCGTGCTGGCGAGGAGCGGCAACCTGGCGGCGGCGGCGTGCGCCGATCGGAAGCTGCGCATCTGGGCGCTGCCGGAAGCCAGGCTGCTGCGCGCCATTGACCTGGCGGGCGGGTACGTCTATGTAGCCGCCATTTCCGACGACGGCCGCTGGATCCTGACCGGCGACCACCAGGGCGACATCAACATCTGGGCCAGCGCCACCGGTGAAAGTCACATGCATTTCCGCCTGTCGCCTTATCACTCCGCCGGGGCGTTCTCCCACGACGGCAGGTTACTCGCGCTTGCGGCGGCGGGCGAAACCGGTGCAGCTCTTCGATGTGGGGGCGCGCCGCAAGCTGGCCGAACTGGAGCATCCGGTGGGAGGCACGAACGCCATCGCGTTCTCGCGCGACGGCAAGCGCCTGGCCACCGTGGATGGCGACACGGTGGTCCGCATCTACGAAGCCGCGGGTGGCAAACTGCTTGCCGCCAACGACGACTCTCTGAATGAGCCCCTGGCCATCGAATTCAGTGGGGATGGCAAGCATGCGCTGATCGGCGGCGGCGACAAGGCGAATCGCCTTCGTCGACACGGCCACCGGCAAGATCGTGCGCCGCATGGATCGCACTGCCGAGCCTCCCAACGCTCTGCTGGTCTCGCCCAAGGGCGATCTGCTGGCAGCCGTGTTCATGAAGGCGGACAATATGCTGGAGCCGGCCCCCATCGTGGTCTGGGAAGCGGACTCCGGGCGGCGGCGGGTGGAATGGATGCCGCCGAAACTCGCTGTGGGCGGCGGCTGGACTGAGGACGGGCGCCTGCTGGTCGCCACCGCTACCAAGGAAGCAGTGCACGTTTGGCAGGTGTATTAGGGTTCTAGCGGCGAGACCTCGGGAAGAAGCGGCTCNNGAGTCCGCCAGCTTCGATGACGGACCATGTCCCATCCGCCTGCCTGCGGTATAACTCGACATCGTAGCTATCCTGCTCGATCAACAGGTACTCCAAAAGCGAAGGCATGGCTCGATACAGCTTGGCCTTTTTCCCGCGATCGTAGGCTTCGGTGCTGGGGGAAAGGATCTCCACCACGAACGCCGGGTTCACGAGTGTGTCGACAGTCGAGTCCGTGTACCGGGGTTCCTCGCAGACAACGGAGAGATCCGGATAGGTATACAATCCGGCCGGAGTCACCAGAATGCGCATGCTGGACGAGTTCACGCGGCATTTCTTTCGCCGCAAATGCTGGCTGAGCAGGAACTGAAGCTGCACCCCAATCGCATCGTGGCGCCGGCTCACGCCGGCCATCGCGAACATTTCGCCATTACAGTACTCACTCTTGTAATCGGCCTTACGTTCGATTTCGAGGTATGCCTCGGGCGTGAGAAACGTCTTGGTCAGGGTTGACATGGCACCCGTCTTCTCTCAGGATACTCCGATTCGCCGCCGCTCCAGGAGAAGGCCGCCGCTGTAAGAGGGTCCCCCTATTGTGAGGTCAATGACATGTTGCAGGTGTCCGCATTGGGCGCCTGCTTCAGCATGCGCTGGATTTCGAAGTTGCGGGAGGATGTCGATGACGCGGGTAGCGTCACGTTATAGTACGCGCCGCTCGCCAACGTGGTCAGGGTCTGGCCGAAAGTCCACGCGCACTTGTCGCCGTTCTCCTGGCCCTGGCTGTCCCACCAGCCGGTGCCATCGGGATCCGTGGTGGTTTCCGAGAGTTCGTGCGCCAGGATGGATGCCATGCCATCCACGCCCGCGTTGCCGTTGGGGCCGGTAGACTGGATGGCGCATGCGTTGAGGCAGCGGGCCGCATTCCCGATGAACGAGTACCGCACATGCTGGTGAGAGCTGGTGTTGCCCCAGTAGTGCCAACCGCAGTATTGCGTGCAAAAACCGGAAGTCTCGTTGACATCCGACGAGGTGAGGACGAAGTACACGCCGTTCGCATCGTACGGCAATTTGCCGTTCTTGTTGCCGACGTTGATGGCGTTGCTCACCACCGTCAGGACGCCGTTGTCCGACAGCCGGTTGGAGTACGGACTGCCGACCGTGAATTCGCTCTCTTTATTGACACTTCCGGTCACGGTGTATGGCCCGGTGGTGTAGGTGGTGTTGATTTTGAAATAGGCCGAATTGTTGATGCCGTAAACGAAATCCCGGATGATCTGCTGCCCGGCCGCGGTATCGGTGCCATTGTTCTGATTCCAGTTGCCGTACCAGATCAAGTAGACGTTTGGCGTCCCAATCACTGGCCCGCCGTGATACGTAATCGGCGGATTGATGATTCCGATGGAACCCGCCGGAGGGGCGGCCGGTGCGCCATGGGGGTTCGGTTTGTGCTTGATTTTTTCGGCAAAGTTGATGCCGTCATCTCCCGGGTCGGTTCGCGGCCGATCCCCCTGGGCGAGCGCCACCACGGCCAATCCGGTAGCCGCAAGCAGGGTGGCCGCGATGCGGCTGGAACAGAACTTCATTTGGTGTTTTCTCCTCCGCGTCGTATGACGCTTGAGAACGCAGTGTATCGATTCTAACCGATTTGGATCAGAGGCACAACCAGTACTAGTACCCTATTTTGGAGCCCTCGACGCCGCCTGGCGGAGCCGGCCGCCGGAGTTCATCATGTTACTCTAATTCGCGGAAACCATCGAACATGTTTGGCGCGATCGAAGCAGGCGGTACCAAGTTTGTATGCGCGGTGGGCACCGGCCCCGGCGACCTGGAGACCATCCAGATTCCCACCACTTCGCCCGGGGAGACCATTGGCGCGGTCGTGGCGTTCCTGCGCGGGCGCGCGGGCGCGGAATTGCAGGCGGTGGGAATCGCTTCGTTCGGGCCGCTGGGGCTCGACCCCGGCTCGCCATCCTTCGGGCACATCACCTCCACTCCCAAGCTCGAATGGCGCAACTTCGATTTCGCCGGCGCCGTCCGCCAGGCGCTCGGCGTGCCCATCGGTTTCGATACCGATGTCAACGGCGCGGCCCTCGGGGAGGCGCGCTGGGGCGCCGCGCAGGGGCTCACGGACTTCGTTTACCTGACGGTCGGCACCGGCATCGGCGGCGGCGCCGTCTGCGGCGGACGCGTGGTGCACGGGCTGGTGCATCCCGAGATGGGCCACATCCGCGTTCCGCACGACACGGTGCGCGATCCTTACACCGGAGTCTGTCCCTATCACCGCGATTGCCTGGAAGGGCTGGCGTCGGGTCCGTCGATGGAAGCGCGCTGGGGCAGGCCCGCGTCCGATCTGCCTCCCGAGCATCCCGCCTGGACGCTAGAAGCGCATTACCTCGCGCTGGGGCTGGTGAATTACGTGTGCACTCTGTCGCCGCGGCGCATCGTGCTGGGCGGCGGCGTCATGCAGCAGCCGCATCTCTTCGGCCTCATCCGCGCGGAGTTGCTCGAACTCCTGAACGGGTACATCCAGGCGTCCGAAATCATCGAGCGCACGCGAGAGTTCATCGTTCCGCCGCTGCTCGGATCGCGCGCCGGAGTGCTCGGCGCGCTGGTGCTGGCGGAGCAGGCGATGCTGTGTCTCATCTGACACTCTAATAAGCGACCTGTGGTATTATCAATCGCTATGCCGTCCCATACCCCTCCACATATCAAGCCACACACGCCACCCCATACTCCGCCCCATACCCCGCCTCACACATCACCCCATACCCCGCCTCACACATCACCTCATACCCCGCCCCACACATCACCTCATACCCCGCCTCACACATCACCTCATACCCCGCC
>OMOG01000777.1:3948-41542 GCA_900290305.1 Candidatus Sulfopaludibacter sp. SbA4 | reverse complement strand
CGAAGTGGGCCGATTGCAAATCGGCCTGCAGGATGGAATCCTGCCCCACAAGCAGTTCAGAATCAGTGGGTTGTCCAGGAGTTTCTGGAGAGTGTCGACGCGGCACGCTGAGAGCGTGCGCCACGGAGCAGGCCGAAGCACGCCCCACCAAGGCTGGGCTTCTTGCCAAATGGCCATCTCCAGTGGCAGGCGAAAGCGCCTGCGCCACAAGTACAGGACCATTAGTTCAGCGCGGCGTATTCCTTGCGGGCCTCGGCCAGAATGGGCAGGTCGGGGTCGGCGTCCTTCCATAGCGCGAGGAAGTCCTGGTAGGCCTTCTTGGCCTTCGCGGTGTCGCCCGCGAGCGTGGCGGCGCGGGCCAGGCCGACGTAGGCCAGCGGGTAATTCGGCCCCCAGTAGGCGCCCTTGTGGTCGAGGATTCTCTGGAATTCGGCGGCGGCCTCGGCGGCATGGTGCGCGCGAAGGTGGGCCAGGCCGCGGAGATAGGCGGGGATGGGGTTGGCGGGGTTGGGGTTGGCACGCTCGTAGGGGACCGCGGATTGCAGCAACTCGATGGCCTTGGCCGGTTGGTCGCGCTTCAGCTCGATGGCCGCGCGGATCAGGGGCAGGCTCACCGCGTTGGAGAGGGTGTCGGTGGGAAACTCTTTGGCGATAGCGGCGGCGATCTTCTCCGCCTCGGGGCCGGCTCCGCAAAGGCCCAAGGCAGTGGCGGCTGGAGCGGCGGACGGGATGGCGCCGGCATCCACCAGCGCCACGGCGGCCCGCGCCTGACTGAGAGCCGAGCCGCAATTTGNNAGCGCGGCCTCTCTCCACGCGTCGCCCGCGGCGAACACCGCGGCGAGCGTGGCCACGTTGTGGCGTTTGGCCAGGTCGGCGGCGCGCTTCCATAGTTCCTTGGCTGCTCGCCGCCGGCCCAGGTAATCCGCATTGGCCGCCTGCCAGGCGACGAAGCGGTGTTCGGACGGCTTGCCGGCGGCCCATTGGAGTTCCCGATCCGCTGCCGCCTGGTCGCCCTGGATGTAGGCCAGCCGCAGGAGTTCTTGATGCGTTGGGGGGGATTCGAGCTTGCGGTCGAAGGCTTTCTTGGCCATGGCCTGGGCTTCATCGTAGCGGTCGAGAAAGACGTAATAGAGGACCAGGTTGGAGTATTGATTGGCCACGCTGGCATCCAGGCGCAACGCCTCCAGTGTCTCCTCGATGGCCTTCTCGTACTCGCCGGCCCTATCGTACTGGGTGGCCAGGCCACCATGGGCCACCGAGTCCCTGGGATAGGTGCGGGCGTACAACTGGAAAGCTTCAGTCGCCTTGTCCAGCTCGCGAGTGGCGTAGTTGTAATACTGGCCGGTGATATAGAGCCGTTCATGCTCGGTGACACGATCGACCAGCGCATAGGCTTTCCGGGCGTACTCGACACTCCGCTCGCGCGCTCCGGCATTGAAGTACATGGTGGCCAGGCGGGCGTACGCCATGGCGAAGTTGGGATCGAGCGCGGCGGCGTGCTGATAGAAGGGAACCGCCGCCAGCGAATTGCCCTGGTACGACGCCGCCATGCCCAGGGCATAAGCCTGGAAGGCTTCGAGCGAAGCTGTGGTGACCTGCTCGGGAACATGGCTGAGCTTCTGGATGGAGCTGAGCGATTCTCCCAACCTGGCACGCAGGCCGTTCGCCGCTAAGGCCAGGGCCTTGATCACGTGTTCCTTGTCCGCAGCTTCGGCCTGCTCGCGTGCCAGGGTCTCCCCGGATTGGCAGGCGGCGGCTTCGAGCGCGATGAAGTACGACTTCCCGAGGCCGGCGATGGATCCGGCGATGGTGGCCTTATCGCCGGCACGCACGCAGATTTCGCGGGCCACCTGGCTGCCGACGCGGCCGTCGGGAGACTTTCCCATGGTTTGCAGTCCCGCGCGGACTTCGCGATCGTCCATGATCTTCAGAAATGGCGATTGCTCGAGCTGAATGGCCAGCGCCTGGCGGAGCGCGCCGTCAAAAACCGCATCGCCCGTGGTGTTGGTGAAATCGGCGAGCACCACCACGTCTCTGTCGGTGAGCGGAGCGGGCCGGCTCTGGTGCCGCCAGAGGAGGCCGGCGGCGATCGCCATTACAGCAGCCGCGGCCGCGATTCCGTACATCGCCCGGCGGCGCGGCTTGGGCGGCTTGGGCGGCGCGGCAACCTTGGCGGCCGACGGCGGAAGGCTGCCGGAGTTGGTCTCCCGCTCCACGCGCTTCAGGTCGGCGCGCATATCGGCGGCCGATTGGTAGCGCGCCTCGCGGTCCTTTTCGAGCGCCTTTTGGATGATGCGCTCCAGCTCCGGCGGCGCCTGGGGATTTCGCTCGCGCACGGGCGCCGGCGCCTGCGTGAGCAATTCCCCGAAGACTACGGCGTTGGTGGACCCCTCGAAGGGCCGCTGGCCGGTAGCCATCTCGTAGAGCACCACGCCGAAGGACCACAGGTCGGTGCGCGCATCCACGGATTGCCCACGCGCCTGTTCCGGCGACATATAGGCCACGGTGCCCAGGGTGGTGCCGGGCATGGTCAAGAGATCCTGCGTCATGTCGTCACCGGATACGGTGGTCCCGCCGTGTTTCGCCAGGCCGAAATCGAGCACCTTCACGTGGCCGCGCGTCGTGACAAAGATGTTGGCCGACTTGATGTCGCGATGAACTACGCCCTTGGAATGGGCCGCATCGAGCGCCTCGGCGATCTGAAGGGCGAACGACAGGGCCGTTTCCATTTCCAGGGGGTTGCCGCCGATTCGCTGGAGGAGCGTCTGCCCCTCGAGCAGTTCCATCACCAGGTAGGGCCGGCCGTCGGATTCGCCCACGTCGTAGATGGCACAGATATTGGGATGGCTCAGGGCGGATGCCGCGCGCGCCTCACGGCTGAAGCGTTCGCGGGCCGCGTCGTTGGCAAACGTGTCGGGCAGGACCTTGATGGCCACGTCGCGGTTCAAGCGGGTGTCGCGGGCCCGATAGACCTGCCCCATTCCGCCGGCGCCCAGGAGCGCCACGGTCTGGTAGGGACCCAAGCGCGTGCCGGGGGATATGGGCATAATTCCCACGATTGTACCTCGCAAGACGATTCGGGGCTAGGGCGGCGCAGCGCCTGCAGCGCCTGTCGAGATTGGGAACGCTCCGCCAAGCGCCGAGACGAGTCTCGGCGCGGCAGGCACGAGTGCCTGCGCCACGGTTCGATTTCACGCCATCTGGGTGCGGAGGACCTTGAGCGCGGTCCGCACCCAGGTCTTCACGGTGCCGAGCGGCTGGCGGAGCCTTTCGGCGATCTCGGTGTGGGACAGGCCTTCGCCGAAAGCGAGTTGCAGGACCAGGCGATGGTCCGGGCGGAGACGTGCGATCGCCTGGCGGATGGCGCGGACACGCTCGCGGTGCAGGAGGTCGTTCTCGAAGGCCGGGGTGACGGCGTGCGGTTGCCCGGCAGGCTCCATTTGCACGGACGCCTGGGCGAACCGGCACTCAATGGACCGCAGGTAGTCGATCGCTCGATTGCGGGCCACGGCGACGACCCAGGTTCCCAGGTCGCCGCGCTCCGCGTCGAAGCCCTGGATGCGGGTCCAGACCCGCAGGAAGGTCTCCTGGACCAAGTCCTCTACGGTGCTATGGTCGTTCACCTGGCGGTGGATGATGGTGTAGGCCAGGCGTCCGTAACGGTCGTAGAGTTCCGCCAGGGCTTGTGGGTCGCGATCCTTCAGGCGTTGCGCCAGCATCGATTCCTCTTTGTGCATGCAGCAAATGTAGCCGGACGGGGGCGCGAGAAGAAAGCGAAAAAGCACGCAACTGACTGAATTGCCGGGTATTTCGCGGGGCTTCGGGCTATTGCCGATGCTGTTTGATGAACGCCTCGGCTTCCGGGTCGCCGGCGTAGATAAAGGAGAGGAGCGGCGCGTAGGCCCAGAACGCGGACCGTTCCTCGTATCCACGATTCAGCCACAGCATCAGATTCTGGTGATCGTGCAAGGCCGAGCAGAGGTGGATCGAAACGTAGAAGTCCACGTACTGGGTTTTGCGGAGGCCCTCCAGCCGGTCGAGAGCCTTTCTGGCATCGGCGGTCCGGCCCTGCCGCGCGGCGGCATAACCCGATAAACCAATGAACAGCGTATCCTGGAAGTCTGGGCTCCCGCCGTCTTTCATGGATCCCGCGACGCGGCCCCCGGACTCCACGTCGCCCTCGAGAAAGTAGGACATGGCTTCGAAGTACTGCAGAAGGGGATGGTCCGGGAACAGTTCCAGATCCTTCTTTTCCCGCTCCAAGGCCTCATCGTAGCGCCGGGCATAGTTCAGCTCGGCATCGATATCCCAATGAATCACCACGGAAAGCGGGTCCAGAGCCAGTGCCGCGCGCATCTCTTTCATGGCTTCGTCCAGGCGGCCCTGGGCCTCGAGCGAGTGGGCGTACCAATGCCGGGCCCAGGCGGAGCCAGGGTTTAGCTCCATGGCCCTGCGGAACTCGCGTTGCGCTCCGTCCCGGTCCCGTTCATAGTCGAGTTTTACAGTGCCCAGCGAGGTATGTGCCTCGGCCAGACTGTCATCCAGTGCCACGGCCTTTTCGGCGGCCTCTTTGGCTTGGGGCATTACCTGTTTAGGCGCCAGGATGCCAAACTCGGCCAGGTAGGCGTAAGCGTCCGCGATACCGGAGTAGGCCAGGGCGAACTGCGGGTCGTGATGGATCGCCTGCTGGTAACGGTCGATGGCCTTCTGGTTGGAATCCGGCGGAAGCTGCTGATTAAAGAAGTAGCGGCCTTCCTGGTAAAGGCGATAGGCCTCCGGGTCGCGGGTGGACTGCCGCGGCGGCACCTGGCCCGCACGTAGTTGATCCGCAATGGCTTGCGAGATCTCGCGCTGCACGCCGAGGACATCGCGCAACTGGCGGTCGTAGGTTCGAGACCACAGATGGGTGCCGTCGGAGACCCGGTTGAGCTGGGCGGTGATGCGAAGCTGGTCGCTGGCTTTCCGGACGCTGCCTTCGAGGACGGTGTCGACGTTCAACTGCTGGCCGATCTGGCGGATGTCGGTGTTTTTGCCCTTGAAGGCAAAGGCCGAGGTACGGGCCACCACCCGCAGGTTGGGGACACGGCTGAGGCCATCGATGATCTCTTCGGTGAGGCCGTCGCTGAAGTATTCCTGGTCTTTGGCCGGGCTGAGATCCAGGAAAGGCAGGACGGCGACCGAGGAAACCTGCTCACCGGAAGGCCGGGGATTGTGGATCTTCCAAAACAGGAAGCCCGCCGATAAAAGAAGGATAGCGAGCCCGGCGGCGGCCATCCACCGGCGAGGCGGGGCGGCCATCCACCGGCGAGGCGGGCGGGCTTCGGGAACTGGTACCGGCGCCTCAGTGATGCTCTTGCGTGCCTTGCGCCAGGCGTCCAATTCCGATTTGAAGGCGTAGACCGAGCCCTGTTTGGCGTGTTGATGCCGGTGGATCGGGAGTCCTTCGTTTTTCTCCCAGCCCTGCACGGTGCGAACCTCGCGCCCCAGGTAGGAGGCGATCTCCTTCCAGGAATCCAGGCGATCGGCGCCTTCGGGACGCGGAGAGGGGGCCGGATTGGGGCGGAGAGTCTCGGACATCGATTTCCAAGTATACAGGCGAAGCGAAAAAGAGCGAAATCGCGGATGATTCGCCCGTTTTCGTGCGTCCAGCCGGCAAAAAGCCCCGTACTGTCCGATGCATGCGGCAGCCGGAAAGGCGCGGCAAGCAAATTTCCGACACAACCAAAAAAGGAGACATCAAAATGACACAAACCATGACTAAGACGATCCAGATCGGCAATCTCGCGCTGTGCGGGGTGCTGGCCGGATGGATGGCAACCGCGACCCCGGCGAAGGCCTGCGCCGGGGGACAAGCCCCCGGGGCCGGGACTACGCTATCCGGGAATATGGCAGCGGCGCGGATGCGAATGACCCTGCCTCCGGGCCTTACCGGAGGAACCAGGAACGGCTCCGCGCCGAAGCCGGACGCCGAGGCGCACGACGTCAACCCGCCGACCCTGGCGGGCCTCTGGATGAAGACCTATACGCTTCAGGGCCAAGTGATCGATCAGGGCTTCGACACGTTTAACGCGGATGGAAACGAGATGATCGTGGATATTTCGCCGCCGGCCTCGGACAACGTCTGCACCGGAGTGTGGGCCCAGACGGGCACGTTTACCTACACGCTTTACCACATCTCGTGGACCTTCGACATGAACGGCAATCTCACGGGCACGGCGGTCTTCAAGGAGACGATGACGCTCTCCCGGGATGGAAACAGTTACACGGGCACCGGAACCGTCGAGTTCTTTGACAATAACGGCAACCTTTTGGAAACGGACGGTCCGGCGCAGATCACGGCTACCAGGATCAAACCGCTTTGAGCGCGTGTGATTTGAGAAAGTGTGAAAGGAGAGACTTCGATGAGACTGACAAATAGAATCAGCGGATTGGCATTGAGCGCGATGATTGCGTGCTGGCTTGCCGGCGGCACACCGGCGACCGCCTGCGATGCCGGGCAAAGGCCCACGAAGCTGCCGAGCCCGGCTCTGGCCGCGAATGTGGCTGCGATGGAGAAGATCGGAGTTTACAAGCGCCCGGCCAGGGAAAAGGACCGGGCCGCCGCAGTGAAGGCGAACGACATTCCTACACCGACCATCGTGGGGATGTGGCACTCGGTTTACATCTATAGCAGCCAGATCGTGGATCAGAGTTTCGAAACCTATCGCGACGACGGGTCGGAGATGGAGGTCGATCTAGGTCCCCCGGTCATCGGCAACGTCTGCAACGGGACCTGGGAGCAGACCGGTACCTTGACGTTCAAGCTGACACATCCGGCGTGGAATTTCGACGAGAACGGCAACCTGATCGGGACGGCGATTATCCGCGACGTGGTCACCCTGGATCGGGGCGGGAACAGTTTCAGCGGGACGGAAGCCGTCGACCTGTTCGATGTGAACGGCAGGTTCCAGTCCCACTCCGAAGGGCTGGTGAAATCGACGCGAATCTCACCGAACTGATTGCCGCTNNGTCGAGGTATGATTGTCGATGATCGAGGTCTCCGATGCCAAAACCCTCCGACCTGTTGCAGGGGACGCTGGACCTGCTCATTCTCAAGACCATTGCGAGGGAGCCGCTGCACGGGTGGGGGATCGCCAAACGCATCCAACTGCTGTCCGGTGACGTGCTCTCCGTGGGCCAGGGCTCGCTGTACCCTGCGCTGCACCGGCTCGAGCAACAGGGATGGATTGCCGCGGAGTGGAAAGATTCCGACCTCGGCCGCCCCGCCAAGTTCTACCTTGTGACGCGCGAAGGCCGCAAGCAACTGGAGCGCGAGTTGAAGAGCTGGGACCGCCTCTCGTCCGCGGTTCAGCTTCTGATCGAAAGCGCGTAGCCGGAGGATTCGATGCGATTGGGGCGGATTGTTTCTCATCGTTTCCACTCACTGCTGCGGCGATCGCGCGCGGACGCGGATCTCGAATGCGAGATCGACCTTCACATCGAACAACTCACTAAACAATACGTCGCCGATGGGATGAGCGAACCGCAAGCTCGCCTCGCGGCGCGGCGTGAGTTCGGACCCGTGAACTTTACCAAGGAGCAATGCCGCGACATGCGTGGACTCAACCTGCTGGAGGATCTTGCCAAGGACCTGGTGTACGCCTGCCGATTGTTGACCAGGTCGCCGGGCTTCACACTGACGGCGGTGCTGTCGCTGGCGCTCGGCATCGGCGCCAACACCACGGTCTTCAGCGTCCTCAACGCGCTGGTGCTGAAACCCCTGCCGGTGGCCGCGCCGGATCGCATCTATTCCGTGAACACCTCGGGCCGCCCCTCCAATTCATTTCCGAACTATCGGGAGATTCGCGACCGCAACCAGGTCTTCGAATCGCTGTTCAGTTATCGCATCATGCAGGTGGCGCTCGACGACCAGGGCGGCGCGCATCGCGTTTGGGGATTTCTCGTGACCGGCAACTATTTCGAGACGCTGGGCATCCAACCGGCCATCGGACGATTTTTCACGCCCGCCGAGGACATGCATCCCGGGGCCAGCCCTTATGCAGTCCTCAGCTATACGTGCTGGCAGAACCGTTTCGGCGGCGACCCGGAGATTGCCGGAAAGGAAATCCACGTCAACGGCCGCCCCTACACGGTATTGGGCGTTGCGCCGCGCGGATTCCACGGAACGGAAGTGTTCTATTGGGCGGAGATCTGGGTGCCCATGATGATGCAGCCGCAGATCGAGGGCAACTCCTGGCTGGACAGTCCTGGCACCTTCGACGCGTGGATCGCGGGACGACTTAAACCGGGCGTAGGGGTCGGGCAGGCGGAAGCCAATCTGAAGACCATTGCGGCCCAACTGGCGCGCGAGCGTCCGGTCAATGAGGGCATGCAACTCACTTTGTCGGCGCCCGGCATGGGAGGGTCGATGGGGCGTGAGCCGACCCGCGCGTTCACCGGCGGCCTGATGCTGCTGGCTTCGCTGGTCCTGTTCGCGGCGTGCGCCAATCTCGCGGCGCTGCTGACGGCACGCGCCGCGGATCGCGAGCGTGACATGGCGATTCGCGTGTCGATCGGCGCCGGCCGCGGCCGCCTGGTGCGGCAGTTGCTCACGGAGTCACTATTGATCTCCACGGTGGGCGGCGCCGCCGGATCCACCACCGCAGTGGTTCTCCTCCGGATGCTGAGTCAGTGGCGGGCGCCCCTGGGGTTTCCCGTCCAGTTCGATGTGACTGCCGATTGGCGAGTCTTCTTGTTCGCGTTCGCGGCCGCCATCGCCACCGGAATTCTCTTCGGTGTCGGCCCGGCGCACCGCGCCTGGAAGACAGACCCGGCCCTCAGCCTGAAAGGACTGGCCGCCCCTGTTGCCGGCCGCCGCTGGACCGCTCGCGATGCTCTTTTGCCCGTGCAGATCGCACTCTGCTGCGTACTGGTCACGGCCAGCCTGGTGGCCGTGCGGGGCTTGATGCGGTCGTTCCAGACTCCACTGGGATTTATGCCGGACGGGGCTACCGTAGTCAGTTACGATGTGGGCCTCGCCGGTTACGACCGGAATCGCGGCCGCCTGTTCCACGAGCGCGCACTGGAAGCGGTCGCTCACTTGCCGGGTGTGGAATCGGCGGCCTACTCCAGCTCCGTTCCGTTGAGCATCGATCAATCGAATGCAACGGTCTATTCCGAGAAGACCACTGACTTTCGTCCGAAGAACGGGTTTGGGCCGACTTACTACTATGTCTCTCCCGGTTACTTCCGCACGGCGGGAGCACGCCTGCTGGCCGGGCGCGAATTCAACCAGCGGGACGACCGGAAATCGCCCTTGGTCGCCATCGTGAACCGGGCGTTTGCGCAGCGTGTCACTGGAACGGTAGACGCTGTGGGCCAACGGTTCCACCTCGGCCCCAGCAAAGACCTGACCGAGATTGTCGGAGTAGTGGAAGACGGTAAGTATGAGACACTCACCGAGACTCCCAAGGCCGCTCTCTTCCTGCGCGTCCTGCAGAGTTACTCAGCGACCAACGTGTTGATGGTGCGATCCCGCCGTCCGGGGTCGGAGCTGGCTGCGGAGATGCGGCAAGCCATCGGCCGCCTCGATCCCCATCTTCCGGTGTACGGCGCAGGAGGGCTTCGCGAGATGCTGGGGTTGGTGTATCTGCCGATGCGCGCCGCAGTCATCGCGCTGGGCGCATTCGGGGTTCTCGCGCTCATGCTGTCGATTACCGGAATCTATGGCCTTGCGGCGTATACAGTCTCGCGGCGTGCGAGAGAGATCGGGATCCGCGTGGCGATCGGTGCGCGCCCGGCACAGGTGTTGGGGTCGGTGTTCGGCCACATCGGTAGACTGGTCGCCGCGGGGGCGGTGGTGGGGTTGGGTTTAGGGATTGCGGGAGCGGGTGTGTTGGCCAGTATTGTTTATCAGGCCAGTTCCCGCGATCCGGTGGTCATTGCTGGGGCCGTGCTCTCGATCGCGGTGGTGGCTTTGGTTGCTGCGTGGGGCCCGGCGAGACGGGCGATTCGCGTGGATCCGGTGCGGTCCCTGCGGCAGGATTAGCTGGCTAGTGACTGGAGGAAGCTCGCGAACTCCGGGTGATTGCGGACGCGGTCGAAGGCTTTCTCTGCGGCGATTCTTGCGACGGACTGGCGTTGCCCGATGGATTCGAGTGCTCGCAGCCAGCGGGCAGCTTCGGCGGCGTCTCCCTCAAGAGATGCGACGCAGGCAAGGTTGTAGGCACCGATTCCGGGTCGGAGGCGTTCGGCTTCGAGAAGCTTTTCGCGGGCGCGTCGGAGAAGGCGGGTGGCGGCTTCTTCGGACCCATTCTTGCTTTGGAAGACCAGCGCAACGCCCCAGTTGTAAAGCGCAACGGGGTCCTCCGGTTTCAGGCGGAGGGCCTCGGCATATTTTCGACCCGCCTCCTCGAAGAGTCGGTCGGCGTCCTCCCCGGTCTTCGTCTTCGCCTGCTCGGAAAGTGTAGTGCCCCAATTGTAGACCGCCCCAGGATACTCCGATTTCAGGCGGAGGGCTTCGGCGTACTTTCGGTCCGCCTCCTCGAAGAGTCGGTCGGCTTCGTCCCCGGTCTTGCTTTTCGCCTGGTCGGAGAGCGCATTGCCCCAGTTGTACAGCACATCGGGATGCTCCGGTCTTAACCGGAGGGCCTCGGCGTACTTTCGGCCCGCCTCCTCGAAGAGTCGGTCGGCGTCCTCCCCGGTCTTCGTTTTCGCCTGCTCGGAGAGCGCAACACCCCAGTTGTTGAGCGCATCAGGGGCCTCCGGTTGCTGGCGGAGGGCCTCGGCGTACTTTCGGCCCGCCTCCTCGAAGAGTCGGTCGGCGTCCTCTCCGGCCTTCGTCTTCGCTTGTGCACAGAGCGCATTACCCCAGTTGGTGAGCGACTCAGGGTGCTCCGGGTGCAGGCGGAGAGCGGCGGCGTACTTTCGGCCCGCCTCCTCGAAGACTCGGTCGGCTTTCTCCCCGGTCTTGGTTATCGCCTGGTGGGAGAGCGTACTGCCCCAGTTGTACAGCACCTCGGGATCCTCAGGTCTTAGCCGGAGGGCGTTGGCGTACTTTCGGCCCGCTTCCTCGAAGAGTCGGTCGGCTTCCTCCCCGGTCTTCGTCCCGGCTTGGTCGGAGAGCGCAACACCCCAGTTGTTGAGCGCATCAGAATCCTCCGGTTTCAGCCGGAGGGCTTCGGCGTACCTTCCGCCCGCCTCCTCGAAGAGCCTGTCGGCTTCCTCCCCGGTCTTCGTCTTGGCTTGGTCGGAGAGTGCAACAGCCCAGTTGTTGAGCGCACCAGAATCCAGGGGTTCCAGCCGGAGGGCTTCGGCGCACTTTCGGCCTGCCTCCTCGAAGAGTTGGTCGGCTTCCTCCCCGGTCTTCGTCTTGGCTTGGTTGGATAGCGCGTTGCCCCAGATGCTCAACGCGGTCGGTCTTCTTTCCTCGTTGTCCGCGAGGAAAGCGTGCAGTTGCCTTACCTCCGGATCGGGGCCGCCTGACAGCACTCGATTTCCCAACATTTCCAACAGGGCTATGCCTAACCCCGGCTCGACGGGGGCAACGCGTAGGGCCAGCCGGATCGCCTTCGCCAGATCCTTCTCCTCGTCCGCCGCAGCCTGTAACCTCCGCGCCAAGCTCTGCGGATCGTCGCCCACTTGCGCCATTACGTGTGTAGTCACCCTCCGGTACGCTTGCGAGATACTCTTCCGGGTAATCCCGCACGAAAATGGTCTCCATCAGGGCCATGTGCGGATGATAGGACAGCGAAACCGGGCGGATGCCGAGGAGTTTCTTCAGCTCATCAAGCCGCCGTCCCTTGTAAGTGACCTCGCCGTACGGCACCGGACTCGCGACCACGATGGTCGGCTTCGGACCGAGGTTAGCGTTGTCAGTACCCGGCGCGCGGACCTCGTCGGCGTCGTCCCATTTCTCGTCCCTCTCGAGGCGCGGCACGGTCTTGATCCCCGCCTCTTGCAGGAAGGTCAAGGTCCCTTGCACGTTCTGGTCGTTCAGGCTCGTCATCACGACCAGCCGGTCCGACAGCGGTCCTACACACAGTCCGCCGATCTCCGTCATGCCCGTGCGACTGTCCACCAGAACGTAGTCGTACGGGGTTTGGATCGGCGGCTCGAAGCTTTCTATTCCGAGCGGCCGGTGCGGGAATACTTGGGCCTTGAAATAGAAATGGAGTAAGTTGCTCAGGGCGACCAACCCTTCGTGACCGAGCTTTCGTAGATCGAGCTCCGCCAGGCGGTCGAAGTACTTGGGCGATTGATCCGTGCCGAGAACATCCAGGCGACCCATTTGGCCCATCTTCGGGCGAAGGGCTGCCAGCTTCTCTTCTGACACCGGCCGGATATAGTTCGACACCGGAGGCAGTTTCGCCACCTTCTCCTTGACCGCGCCGCTGCCGGGCGCGGCCCGGATCGCCTCCCCGAGCAAATCGAGGACATCCAACCGGTGGTCTGCGACCGGTGCGAACTCCTGGTTGCGGACCAGAAAGCCAGTCAGCCCAGGAGCCTCCAGGTCCATGTCCAGCAAGAGAACGTGCCGGCCACGTCCCGCCAGCGTGTAGGCCACATTCATCACGGCCATGCTTCTACCGACACCACCCTTGTAGCTGTAAAAGGTGAAGATGTACGGGAAGGGCATCGGCAGGCTTACGCGGCGCGCTCTAGAGGACGAACGCCGGCCATCCCCCGCATGAGGGCTGATTGCTGCCGCGAGGGGCCGCAGTAGTAGCTGACCATCTGCTGGAAGAGCCCCTCCGTGAGTCTCGGAGCCGCCAGTTCCCGCATAAGGCGCTCACCGGCCCAGTCTTCCTTCATGCGGCAAATCGCAGCCTTGATCGCCAGTGGCTCCATCTTCCGATCGTCCGCACAAATGGCGACTCCACTCAGGTGCTCGGCCTGCTCGATATCTCCCCTTCGCAAGGCTTCCTCTGCACCCTGGATCGCCTCTGTCGCGATGCGGCCTAACTCCTCCTCCGCTTCGTACTCCGGCTGGTAGTGGTACTGGAACGCATCGTCAATCCAGAGCTCAAAATCGGAACTCGCCGGAAAAGCGCCGTCGAAGAGCGTGATTTCGTCAGAGTCTCTCAACTCCTCCAGTTCCGAGTCGGGTACCTCGGTGGCGTTCCATACGAAGCCCCGGTTGAGGTGGTAAGGCGGGAGCAGGGCTCTCCCGCGATCGGCCTTCAGGCGGAACACGGGTGGCACCACCGAGGGCACCATGGTCTCGGTGAGGACGTTGGCGTATCCCACGATCTCCAGGTCGTCGAGTTTCCAAGGGTCAGCCATGGCCAAGAACTAGTATAGCCTTCTGACGTAGTCGAGGCACGTCTTCTGCAACGTTTCGAACTCTCTTCCTCGAGGTGTGTCAAAAGCGATGTGGTCCACGCCTTTACCAGCACACCAGCCAAAAAACCTCCTGATCTCCGGGTCGCGAGCCGTTCGGGCCAACGGCGCGAAGGCTGCCTGCAAGTGCGTGCTCCGCACCAAGACACGGTCCGGAATGCGGACTTCGTGCGTCCACCGGCGGTAGTCTCCGCCAGTCAGCCCGATGGGTCCTGGCCGGTGCGGCTGCAAGCCCTCTACGTAGTCCTCCGCCTTGTGAAACAACTGGCCCATGGACATGCGGAGGTAGCGTCGATGCTCGGGAATGGGCATCTCATGACGGGCCAGGAATTCCTGGGGCGATTCTGCGGAATTGGGCAGGGTGAATATTCTCAGAAGTCCACCGGAATCGAAGGGTGTCGCCAAGCCGTCATTCTGGTGCTGCAGTTCCAGGCTTCCCGCAAACAAGAGACCGGAACCCGTGTTCGGATATCGAAATGGGGAGACATAGAAGAACACCGAGCCGTCAGTCCCCATCAGCACCTCCGTGCGCTGGGGCGGCAGGGCTCTGCCTCGGCTCGCGGCGCGCCGAGATGCCGAGACCAGATACCCACTGGCACAGATGCGGGTGAAATTCGCATCCGAGGTCGAGTGCGCGAGGTAGAGAGAATCGCTCAGGCGCTCGGCACATCCCGATGGGTCACTTGGTATGCCGGACGGGTTGGCCTTGGCATAGTCCTCAAGACCTTGGCAAAGCTTGCCGAGGTTCGCACTGCACCGGCGGCGGTCCATGTGATGCCGAGTAGAATAGCAAAAAGCCGGGAGCGCTTCTGGCGCCCCCGGCTGGAGTCAGAGTTGCCGCTTCGACTTACTTCGCAGCCGCTCTCTGCACTGCCGTGCGAGAACCTAGCGTGGCGTTGATGGTCACCGTTCCCCCGGTCACTTGCAGATCGCGCTGCCACACACTCGATCCCTGCCGCAGCACTACCTGGTGAACCCCGGCCGGAAGCTGGATGGTGGTGGGGGCGTTGCCTACGAACATGCCGTCCACTTCGATGTCGGCACCCGGTTGGTTGGCGTTGATGCTCAAGGTGGCGGTGCTGGCCGGCGCCGGCTCCATGGCCGGCGCGATCATCTGCGCGGGATTGGTGGCCGAGGCATTGCTCACCAGCACCGGGTTAGCGGACACATTTACGCCTGCGGGCAGGCCGGCGTTGTTGACCACCGCGCCGTCCGGCGTGCGCAGGGTCAGGAGCGGCGACTGCGGCACCAGGCGGGTCACCAGCGGCGTGCTGGCGGCCGCGGCGGCGGCGACGTAGGTGCTCTCATCGGCGAATACCTCGTAGGTGCGTCCCTTGATGATGGTGGCGTCGTGTCCCTTGATCAGCAGGCCCAGGGGCGCGGCGGGCCAGAAGACCATCGCCCAGCCCGGCGGTGAGCACGCCGGTGGCGACGCCGTTGTTTTTGCCATGATTCTTCATCGGGGTGTACCGCACGTTGAGCCAGTTGCCGTCGACCAGTTGGATGCGTTCGATGGTGAAATCGAGTTGCCCCGAGCGGCCCAGGCGGCGCCTTTGTTCGGCCTTGACGATGCTGCCGGTGGCGCGGGCGCCGTTGGCGATCACCACGGCATCGCCGACTCGCACTTCCTGGGTGACCGAAAAATCCACGGTCTGGCCCAGTTCGGCGGTTTCCGAAGAGAGGTTTTCTTCCAGCCGGACGCGGACCTTGGTTCCGTCCGGGATCATTACTTGAGCCATGGCCATTCAGGCCGTAAACAGTGTCGCAAGCATCAGGTTGGTTTTCATCGTCGTTCTCCTTTTTTTTTCGAGCGTTTCTCGCTCTCACCCTGAAACGCGACGCAAGGGGCGAAACGGGATCAAAAATATTTCGGCGGCGGGCGAGGGTGCGAAGAAGCGTCGACACGAGTGTCGACGCGGCACGCTGAGAGTGTGCGCCACGATTGGAGCCGAGACTGCAGTTACGACTCGACGGGAGGTTCGAAGCAAAACCAAGAGAAAATCAAAACTGGGGAACACGGAGAAAGCTCGGCTTCGAATGTCGATTCAAATGTCGCTTCCTCTCCTATTGACGCTCGACTGGAGTGCGTATATAATCCCTACAGACGGTCGATAGGAACAATGAAAGCACCTTCCGAAATCCTGCAAGGCACGCTCGACATGCTGGTTCTGCGCGCCCTCGATCTGGGCCCCATGCACGGCCTGGGCGTCTCGGACCGCATCCAACAGATCACCGGCGGCGTCTTTATCGTCCGGCCGGGCTCCCTCTTCCCCGCCCTGCAGCGCCTGGCGCAGAACGGGTGGATCGCGGGCGAGTGGGGCGAATCCGAAAACAAACGGCGGGCGCGCTACTACACGCTGACGCGCGCCGGGCGCGTGCAGCTCGGCCGCGAAAAGCGCCACTGGCGGCGCGCCTTCACAGCGGTCAACCGGCTGCTCGATGCGGAGACGGCAGGATGAACTGGATACACCGCCGCGCCAGTCTCGTGCGGCATCTCTTCCGCCATCTCTTCCGCAAGCGCCAGGTGGAGGCCGACCTGGACCGCGAAATCGACGCCTACCGCGCCATGCTGGTGGACCGCTACCTCGCCGAGGGCCTCTCGCCACAGGCCGCCGGGCGCGCCGCGCAACTGGAATTCGAAGGAGTCGAGCAGGTAAAGGGTCGAGTGAGAGAGGCGCGCGTCGGATCCGCCATCGACGGCGCAATCGAGACCGTACGGTATGCCTGGCGCGTGCTGCGCCGCCACCGCGCGTTCACCGCCATCGCGGCGCTAACCCTGGCGCTCGGCATCGGAGTCAATACCGCCATCTTCAGCGTGGTGTACGCCGAGCTGCTGCGGCCCCTGCCCTACGACCACCCGGACCGGCTGGCGCTCATCTTCGTGAACTTCCAGAAAATGGGAGCGCCGCGCGGCCCCGCCTTGGGGCCGATGATGCGCGAGATCCGGCAGCGCAACCGCATGTTCGAGGACGTCGGCGGCATCTGGGTCAGCAACGGGACATTTCTCGGCGGCAGCCCGGAACAGGCGCCCGAACAGGTGAAGCTCGGCCTCGTGACCACCAATTTCCTGGCGTTGCTCGGCGTCCGCCCGGCCCTGGGACGGGTCTTCGCTCCCGAAGAACAGTTTGGGAACCAGTCCGCTGTCGTACTGAGCTACTCGTTCTGGAAACGGCGTTTCGGCGGGGACCCCGGCATCGTGGGCAGAGCCGTGCCGGTGCAGGGCGGAACCGCCACCGTCATCGGCGTGCTGCCTGAGGATTTTCAGCTTTACTTCGCCGCTGACACGCACGTCCCCTCCGAAATTCCGGCCTACACGCCGTTTGACTACGACGTCTACCAGGACCGCCTCAACACCTATTTCCTGCGAATGGTGGGACGCCTGAAGCCGGGTGCCAACCTGCCGCGCGCGCAGCAGGACATGAACGATGTGGCATCGCAGATTCGCTCCGCGTACGCCGAATTTGGGAAAGAGAACGTGGGATTCTCCGTGGTCTCGCTCGAGAGCGACGCGGTGCGCGAAATCCGGCCCGCCCTGTTCGCGCTCTTCGCCGGCGCGGGATTCGTGCTGCTGATCTGCTGCACCAACGTTGCCAACCTGCTGCTGGCCCGCGCCAGCGACGGCCGCCGCGAGATCGCGCTGCGCTGGGCGCTGGGCGCGTCGCAGCGCCGCATTCTGGCCGAGCTTTTCGCGGAGGCGCTCATTCTGTGCGGCCTGGCCTCAATCGCCGGGCTGGCGCTCGGGTGGTTCGGCATACGCTGGCTGGTGCGGCTCAGCCCCGATCACCTAGCGCGCATCCGCGAGGTCGGCGTGAACTGGCCCGTGCTGGGCTTCGCCGCCGCCGTCTCAATCGGCTCCGTGATGCTGTTCGGCCTCGCGCCGGGTATCGAGCTGCGCCGCTGGGATCTCTTCAAAATGCTGCGCGAATCGCGCGGCTCCGCGTCGCCAGCGCGGCGCGGCGTGCGCTCCGTCCTGATCGCCGCCGAGATCATGCTGGGGTTTGTGCTGGTGATCGGCGCGGGTCTGATGATCCGCACGTTGGCCAATATTCACCAGGCTCGTCCGGGCTTCGATGCCCAAAACCTGCTGACTTTCGAAATCGAGTTTCCCGGCTCGCGGTACGCCATGAAATTCGTCAGTCAGTGGGAGGCCGCGATCCAATCCCTGCCAGGCGTCATCTCGGTGGGCGCCACCTCGCATCTGCCGCTAGACGATTATCCGAACTGGTACAGTCCCTACCGCCCGGCCGAGATTCCGGCAAACCAGGCGAGCGGCTTCATCGCCGATCACCGATGCGTGACTCCAGGATATCTGCGCGCCGCCGGCACCAGGCTGATCGAGGGCCGCTATTTCGACCAGCAGGACCGCGCCGGAGCCCGCCCGGTGGCCATCGTGGACGACTGGCTGGCGCGCGCCACTTGGCCCGGGGAGAGCGCCATCGGGAAGCGCATCGAGTCGGAGCACTTCACCGCGCAAGGCATCGTTCCCGTGATGACGGAGGTGGTGGGCGTAGTGGAACACGTGCGCAATCATTCGCTCTCCCGGCAGGTGCGTCCCGAGATCTATCTTCCGTTCGAGCAGAGCCCGCGCAGCCACCTGAGCTTCGTAGTGAGGACCAGCGTCCCGCCGCTCACACTGGCCGCCGCCGTTCAACGGGAACTGCACGTCCGCGATCCGACGCTGGCGATGTCCAAGCTGCGGCCCATGACGAACTACGTGGAGCGGGCCGCCGCGCCCGCCAGTTTTACGGCCCTTCTGGCCGCGGTCTTCGCCGCGCTGGCGCTGGTGCTGGCGGCCATCGGGATCTATGGAGTGGTCTACTATTCGGTGGCGCAGCGCACCCACGAGATGGGCGTGCGGATGGCTCTGGGCGCCACCCCCTCCGACGTCATGCGCCAGGTGATGGGTGAGGGCCTGCGGCTCACCGCCGCCGGCATGTTGCTGGGCCTGGGCGGCTCGCTGGGCCTCTCGCACTACCTGCAGACTCTGGTTTACGGCATCTCGCCGCTCGACCCTTTGACATACGCGGTGACCATCGCGGTAATCCCGGCCGCCGCCATCGCCGGCTGCTGGCGGCCCGCTGCGAAGGCCGCCCAATCCAACCCGATGGACGCAATCCGAGTGGGGTAAGAAAATGCGAATTCTCGCCGTCTCTCTATTCACTGCCGCCCTTCTGTGCGCCGCCCCTCTTTACGCTGCCGACGATCGCGCCGCCGACCGTGCGGCCATCCGCGCGCACATCGACCGCATCTTCCAGGCCTTCATCCACAAGGACGCCGCCGAGTTGCGCGCCACCCACGACCCGAACTGGCTGGGCTATCTGGAAGGCTCCGGCACCATGATCCACGGCGTCGATGGATACATGGAAGACGCCTCCTACGGAATCGGCAACCCCGACTACGGCATGACCGGTTACAAGATGCGCGAGTTCGACATGATCTTTCAGGGAGACGCCGCCTTCGTGACGTTCGTCGCCGATGTGGACTCCAGGACGCCCAACGGACCCGCTCACAGGACGCTGCGCATCGCCGATTTCTATGTGCGCCGCAACGGCCAGTGGATCCAGGCCGGGTCGGACACCGAGGCGCATCCGGAATCGATGGAGGCGTTCGTCGAACAGCCGCGGACCCTGGGCGACGCTGACCGCAAGTCACTGCTCACCGCTCGCGAGGCCGTCTGGCGCGCGTTCTTCGCCAACGACAAGCCGGCGCTGGAGAAGCTGATTCCACCGGATCTGGTGACCATTGAGGCATACGGCAGTGAGTTTGGATCGCGGCAGGCGGTGATGGCCGGGTCCGAGCAGTTCGTAAAGAGCGGCGGCAAACTGGTCAAGCTGGAATTCCCCAAGACCGAGATTCAGTGCTACGCGAACACCGCCATCGTCTACTCCACCTATTCGTATGAAACCGAGCAGAATGGTCAACGGAGCAGCAATTCCGGCCGCGTGACGGAGGTCTTCCTCCGCCGCAACGGCCAATGGGTCAACCCCGGCTGGCACATGGACAATGGCAAGTAGCGTGGATTCCACATTGGGCCAATTCGAATCCGCGGTGGAAGCTGTCATCGCGGGCGACCTGCCCACTCTCGAGCGATTACTCCACGAAAATCCCGATCTGGCTCGCGCGCGTTCCACGCGGTCGCACGGCGCCACGCTGCTGCACTACGTGGCCGCGAACGGCGTCGAAGAATACCGCCAGAAGACGCCCGGAAATGCTGTTGACGTCGCGAAAATGCTGCTCGATGCCGGCGCCGAGCCTGACGCGCTGGCATGCATGTACGGCGGGCAGCACACCACCATGAGCATGCTGGTCTCCAGTTGCCACCCCGCCAAGGCTGGAGTGCAAGTTGCGGTGGTCGAAACCCTGCTGGATTTCGGCGCCGCGGTCGAGCCGCGCGGCTCCGGCGACTGGGCCTCGCCGCTGATGACCGCTCTGGCTTTCGGATATCGCGACGCCGCGGAAGCGCTGGTACGGCGCGGCGCCCGAGCGGACACACTCGCCGCGGCCGCCGGATTGGGACACCTCGACGATGCCCGTCAATTACTCGCGGCTGCCGGGAGCGAGGACCGGCATCGCGCGCTCGCGTTAGCCGCTCAACACGGCCACGTCGAGATCGTCCGCCTGCTTCTGGATGCGGGCGAGGATCCCAGCCGGTACAACCCTAAGGGCAATCACGGCCACTCGACGCCGTTGCATCAATCTGCCTTTGGCGGCCATGACCTGGTGGTGCGGCTGCTGGTGGAGCGCGGAGCGCGCCTGGACATCAAAGACACCGCCTACCAAGGCACGCCGCTCGGCTGGGCGGAACACGGCGGACGCAAGGAGATTGCCGAGTACCTTCGTGAGCAAGGCGGGCGCGAGCGAAGCGGCGGCCGGGAGGAAGCATGATCCAGCCCGAAGATCTGAAGAAAAGCGAGCCCCTGATGTGGTCCACAGGAGCGGGCACCGATGTCTGGGAGATGTTCTGCGCCGCCATCGCAGGCGACCTGGAGACCATCCGGCGGCTGCTGGACAAAGACCCGTCGCTGGTGCGCGGCGCATACGGATACCGCACGCCGCTGACCTTCGCCGTGCGTCACAACCAGGTAGAAGCCGCGCGATTGCTGCTCGAGCGCGGCGCCGATCCCATAATCCAGGTGGGAAATCCCGGCGGCCTCCTGGAGATCGCTCGCGACCGCGGTTACGCGCAGATGGAAAAGGTACTCGTGGACACGCTGGCCGCGGTCCACGGCGTCTCGCCCCGCGCGGAGCCCGTCGCCGCGGCAATCCGCGATCGCAACCTGGCGGAGGTGCGCAGCCTGCTCGAGGCCGCGCCCGAGTTGCTCGATCGCGGCGACGCGCGCAGCAACCGGCCCATCCATTGGGCGGTGATGACGCGGCAGCTCGACCTGATCGACGAGCTGCTGGCGCGCGGCGCCGACATCAACGCGCGCCGCTCCGATGGCGCGCGTCCCATTCACCTCTTCAACGGCGACTACCACTATCGCGGCTGGCGGGATGTGGCCGAGGACGGCGCGACCAGCCCCGGCGAAGTGCTGGCGCACCTCATCGCCCGCGGCGCGTACCTCGACATCTGGACTGCGGCGCACATGGGCAATCTTGATCGGGTGCGGGAATTGCTGGACGAGGATCCCTCGCTGGCCAACCGTAACTCCGACTACAACTCCTACTACCTGGGCTGCGGGTCTCCGCTGAGAAACGCCGCCGCAAGGGGTCACATCGAAATCGTGAAGCTGCTCCTGGATCGCGGGGCCGATCCCAATCTGCCCCAGGAGCACATCGCGCCGCGGGGCCACGCGCTGTACTCGGCGGTATACAACGGGCACTACGAAATCGCCAAGCTTCTGCTGGAGAAAGGCGCGTACCCGAACGCCGCGGTCGAAAGCTCCGCCGACGCATTGAGCATCGCGATCCGGAGTTCCGACCAGAAGATGATCGAGTTGCTGGCGTCCCACGGGGCCGCGCGGCCGGTGCATCTGCTGGCCTATTACGGCGATCTCGAGACGGCGGAGGCAGTGTTCGCGGCCAACCCAGCGCTGGCCGACAACCCGGAAGCCCTGGCCAACGCCGCGTGCGAGGGCCACGAGGCGTTTGTCCGCCTGATGCTGCGCTACCAGCCCGATCTCGCCAGGAGCATTGCGGTGGGCGCCAAGACTCGCGAGTTGACCGAGTTGCTGTTCGAGCGCGGCATGGACCCGAGCCGGCCCGACTGGCTGCACATCACGCCGCTGCATCGTTTCGCCGAGAAGGGCAATCTGGAAATGGCTGCGCTGTTCCTTGACCACGGGGCCGATCTGCATGCCCGCGATGAGGACCTCGGCTCGACGCCGCTCGGGTGGGCGGCCCGCTCCGGCAAGCTCGAGATGGTCGAACTGCTCCTCAATCGCGGCGCCAGGGCGAGCCTTCCCGACGATCCGCCATGGGCCACACCGCTGGCTTGGGCTACGCGGCGCGGGCACGTCCAGGTGGTGGAACTGCTGAGACAATACGAGTGAGTGATGCCCGATCAACCTCGCGCGCTCCTGATTCGCGCCCTGGAGTCCGACGACCTCGCGGCGATTGACGCGATCCTCCACGATCACCCCGACCTCCTGAACGCTCCCAACAGGCGACCGGCCCTGGCTCTGGCCCGCAGCGCCGCCACGGCGGAATGGCTCCTGGCGCGCGGCGCCGATGTGGACGCGGTCAGCAAGTGGTGGGCCAGCGGTCTGGGTGCGGACTGCGTGGCTCCGGAAGTCGCACGTCTTCTCGTCGAACGCGGCACCGGCTTGACGCCACACGCCGCTGCCGGACTGGGGTTGGTAGACCGTCTGCGCGAAATGCTGACCGCCGATCCGTCGCTCATCGATGCCAAAGGCGGCGACGGGTGCACGCCCCTCCACTTTGCCCGCGACGTCGCCACCGCCGCCCTGTTGCTGGAGCACGGCGCCCGCGTGGAGGCACGCGACGAGGATCACGATTCCACGCCCGTGCAATGGCGCATCGGCGCGGCTCCCGAAGTGTCGCGCTTTCTGCTGGAGCGCGGCGCGACGCCGGACATCTTCCTCGCCGCCGCACTCGACGACCGCGCCCTGGCCGAAATCCTCATCCATCGCGACCGCGCCTGCCTGGCCCACCGCATCGGGCGCGCGCCGGACTTCCCACCGATGGGGAATGGACGCGGCGGCACCATCTATCAGTGGACCCTGGCGTTCAACTCCTATGCCCACCAGGTCGCTCTCCTCAAGGGTCATCAACGGCTGTTCGATTTTCTCTACGAGTCGAGCGACACGCGCACGCGCCTGCTGGTCTCCTGCCTGCTCGCGCGGCGTAGCGAAGCGGAAGCTATCGCGGCCCGCAATCCCGGCCTGGTGTCCTCGTTGCCCGACGCCGATCTCGAAGTGCCGGCGCGCTACTGCTGGGAAACGAACACGAACTACGAAGCGGTCCGCCTGATGCTGGATGTCGGTTTCCCCGTGGCCCACCCGGAAACCAGCCATGGCTATTCGCCCCTGCATAACGCGGCCTGGGCCGGCTCGGCCGACCTCGTGGATCTGCTGCTGGCACGCGGACACCCGGTGGACCTGGTGGATCCGAGGTATCACGCCACGCCCCTCGGCTTTGCCATTTACGACTGCACGGTGGAGAAGCGCCACCCGGAAGGCGAGTTCGAGCGGGTCGTGCAATCGCTGATCGACGCCGGAAGCCCCTTGGACGGCGTGGAGTGTCCTACCGGGGATGCGCGCATCGACGCTATCCTCGGGCCCCACTTTGCGAAGTGAGCCTGCGGCCGGAACTGATTGACTGGCGGGGCTTTCGCACCCTTGATGCCGCCAATCAAAACTTTTGATTGGACAACCCCGCGCCGCGTTTTGTACGTTCGAATATGGCCTCTTCTGTTATGGTCGAAATTCCCGAAACTCCGGTTTCCTTGCTTCATCGCATCAGCAGCATTGTCAGCTCCAATCTTTCGGTGGAAGAGATGCTCGGCGAAATCGTCGGGTTGACCGCGCAAGTTACAGATTGTGATGCATGCCTGGTTTACCTGATCGATCACGAGACCAACGAAATCGTACTGCGCGCCTCGCAGGTGCCGCACGCGGCAGCCCTGGGCGCTCTCCGCATGCAGATGGGCGAGGGCATCACGGGTTGGGTGGCGGAGCACAAATCGGTGGTGGCGCTGCCCTCCAACGCCGCGTCCGATCCGCGATTCGCCCGCTTCCAGACGCTCATCGAGGACACGTACGAAGCCTTTCTCTCGGTTCCGCTGGTAAGCGGCGGAGAGGTGATCGGCGTGATCAACGTGCATCATCGAGAGCCGCACGAGCACAGCCATGACGAGATCGCCCTGCTGATTTTTGTGGGCGAGCAGATGGGTGTAGCGGTGGCTAAGCACATGCTGCAGGAGGAGAAGACGCGGCTCAAGGAAGAGACCGCCGAGATCCGGCGCCAGTTGGAGGAGCGCAAGATCGTGGAGCGGGCCAAGGGCATCCTGCAGCAGAAGTACAACATTACCGAGGAAGACGCGTATTTCCGCCTGCGGAATCAGAGCCGCCGCTTGCGGCGTCCGATGCGCGACCTGGCGGAAGCGATTCTGCTGGCCGAAGACCTGGAGCGCCAGACGTCGACCGAGGATTAGGAAAATCGCTCCCTTACGGGGTGCCCTCTGGGCCCGGCTCCGATCGGAGCCGCGACCGTGAGGGAGGGGGGTTTCAGACTGCCCGTTACGCCGCAGCCGCGCGGGGTCTCCGCATCACCGAATCCACCAGCCAGCGCATCATTACCGGCTCGAAGGGCGCGCCGCAGTAATCGGCCGCTCCCAATTCAAGTGCGTCCAGCCAGCGGCTGTTTTCGGGAAAACGACTCACCACCACTACGGCCAGATCGCCGGCCCTGCTCGCCAGTTCCCTGATCAGTTCCCGGTAGTTGGGGGCATCTCCGGTGGAGAAGACAATGTCCGCCCCTTGCCGCACGGCGTCATCCACTGAGTCAGTGATGCGCACATGGTGCTGTTGAGCACCAAGAACGTCTGTAAGCTGCTCAGCGAGGTCATTTTCCAGGCCGAGTAGTGTGATATAAGCCATTGGTTTACCTTCTTTACGAGATGAGGCTATCTCGGCGGGGAGAGAGGGCACATTAAGTATAGCCGGCTTAGCGCGCCGGACCAAATCGAAAGTTTTTATGGGCTTACGCCGGAATTTCGATTTGCTCAGGTCCCCGGACTCAGCTACCCTGGAAGAGTAACTACCGGCCGTGCAGTTCCTGGCGGTCCGGAAGTCCCCGTTCGACCTACCAAGATTTCTCCCAAGCAGGCGTCACCCAACTTACATCATTGGAGGATAACTGTGAGAAACAACTGTCCGCGGCCGGCGGCCGCATTCATGACGTTCGTATTACTAAGTGCCGCGGGGCTCGCGCAAAACAACGAGGTGTCACTGCTCTCGGGCGAGGTCCAGGGCGCGCCGGAGCTGGCGATGCATGGCTACGTGGTGGCGCTGGAGGAGTTAGCCAGCCATCGCGAATTCGGCCACGCCGATGTCGAACCCGACGGCGCGTTCCAGTTTCGCTATGTACCGTATGGCGATTATCAGCTCAAGATTGAAACTTACTACGGCGACGTCATCCAACAGGCCTTTGTGACCGTCGACTCAAAAAGCGGGCCCCTGGCCATTCAATTGGCCAGGCAGGTGGACGCACGCCCGCCGTCGGGCGGCATCGCGGCGGCCCGGTTACTGCATCCGCCGGCCAAGAAAGCGTTGCAGGCGTTTAAGGCGGCAGAGAAGTTTTCCGAATCCGGCCGCTTTGCGGAAGCTGCGAGGGAACTCGAACGCGCCATCGAAATCTCGCCCGGCTTCGCGGACGCATACTCGAACCTGGGAGCGCAGTATATCCGACTCGGGCGCTTCGAAGATGCCATCTCCGAGATCGCGCGCGCCATCGAGATCGGCAAACCCAATGCGGTGGATCTTTCCAACCTGGCGTGCGCGCAATACGCGCTGCGCCGCTTCGGCGACGCCCTGCCTGCGGCGCGGGCCGCGGTACAGGCGGACCCCTCCAACGTAAAGGCTCATTACATACTCGGGTCGCTATTGGCGCGAGACCGGAGAACGTTGCAGGAAGCCATTCCCCACCTGGCGCTGGCGGCGGAGTCCTCCCAGTCCGCCCGCATCACGCTCCAGCAGGCCCAGGCCGCTTTGGCGAGCAAGCCCCAGCGTTAGTTTGGGAACAGCGGGCTTGCGCTGTTTCCACGCATTTGAACCCGCCATCCCCACTGTAGTACACTGATAATTTACTCCAGTGGTTCCGACGCACTCCGTGTGTTCCGGCTCCCAAACGAGGTTTGCATGCACGCGATCATTGAAACCGGCGGAAAACAATACCGGGTGGCTCCGGGCGACGTTCTCCGCGTGGAAAAACTGGCCGGCGATGTCGGCTCCGAAGTCGAGCTGCCCGCCAAGGTCGCCTTCCAGGATGGAGGCGAGTTGGTGGCCGGCGGCACCGTGAAGGCCACCATCCTCGGCAACGGTCGGGGCGACAAGGTAATCGTCTTCAAATTCAAGCGGAAGAAACAGTACAAGAAAACCATCGGGCACCGCCAGTCCTACACGGAAGTGAAGGTCGGCGACATTGTAGTGTAGGTGACGTAATGGCTCATAAAAAAGGTCTAGGCAGTTCCAGAAACGGGCGCGACTCCAACGCGCAGCGGCTCGGCGTGAAGGTCTTCGGCGGCCAACTGGTCCCGGGCGGTTCGATCATCGTGCGGCAGCGCGGCACCAAGATCAAGCCGGGACTGAATGTCGGCTGGGGCAAGGACGACACGCTGTTTGCCAAAGTGACCGGCGTGGTGGAGTTCAAGGACCGCGGCCGGTTGGGGAAGTTCGTCAGCATCACAACGGTCGCGTAGCCACAAGAGCGGGTCCAGGCGGACCCGCGCGGACCACTCCGTTGCACGGAGCGAGGGGGTCCGCCCCACCCCCCATGTTCATCGACGAAGCGAGAATTCTGGTAAAGGCCGGCGACGGCGGCAACGGTTGCCTTGCCTTTCGCAGGGAGAAGTACGTCCCGCGCGGCGGTCCGAGCGGCGGCGATGGAGGCCGGGGCGGCGACGTGGTGCTGGTGGCCGACGAGCACGAAAACACGCTCCTCAAGTTCCGTTTTAATCCCGAGCACAAGGCCCAGCGCGGCCGCCACGGTGAAGGCAGCAACCGGACCGGGGCGGAGGGCCACTCCATCGACGTGGATGTGCCGGTGGGCACGGTGGTGTACGACGAGGCCACCGGCGAGCGCCTTTTCGATTTCACCGAGTCCGGCCAGCGCTTCACGGTGGCGCGCGGCGGCAAAGGCGGAAAGGGCAACGCGCGCTTCGCCACCTCCACCCACCAGGCGCCCACCGAGCACGAACCAGGGTACCCCGGCGAGGAGAAGCGCCTGCGTCTCGAGCTGAAGCTCCTGGCCGATGTGGGGCTGGTGGGCTTTCCGAACGCCGGCAAATCGACGCTGATCTCGCGCATCTCGGCGGCGCATCCCAAGATCGCCGACTATCCTTTCACCACGCTTGAGCCGAACCTGGGAGTGGTGCAACTGGAGAACTATCGCAGCTTCGTGGTGGCCGATATTCCGGGCCTGATCGAGGGCGCGCACCTGGGCCACGGCCTGGGCATCCAGTTTCTGCGGCACATCGAGCGGACGCGCCTGCTGGCGCATCTGGTGGACGTATCGGAAGCCAGCGGCCGCGAGCCCGTCCACGATTTCGAAACCGTGATGGAAGAGTTGGCGAGTTTCAGCGACGCGCTGGCGCGCAAACCGATGATCGTGGTGGCCACCAAGTTGGACGTGGCGCAGGATCGCGACCGCGTGGATGCGCTGCGCAGCTTGGCAGCCGAGCGCGGGCTTGCCTACTTCGAGATCTCGGGTGTTACGGGCCTGGGGATCGAGGCGCTGAAGCGCGCGATGGCGGACCGGGTATTGGTGGCGGCGCCGGCGCCGGCCGGATAGCGGTTTTTATGGATGCCGCTCCTCTACTCTTCCAGATCGCGGAGTTGCTGGATCGACATGCGCTCGAAGCCGTCCTGATCGGCAATGCGGCGGCGGCTTTGCAGGGCGCGCCGGTCACTACCATCGATCTCGACTTTCTGTTTCGCAAGACCCCGGCGAATCTGAAGAAGCTGAAGGCAATCGCGAAAGAGTTGGACGCCACAATTCTGCGGCCCTACTACCCGGCCAGCGGCCTGTTCCGGATTGTCCGCGACGCCGATGCCCTGCAGATCGATTTCATGTCGGTCATCGATGGCGTCCGCTCGTTTGAGGGCCTGCGCAAGCGCGCCAAGCCAGTCAGGTTCGGCAATGTCGAAATCCGGGTCGCCGGCCTGGCTGATATCATCAGAAGTAAGAAGGCGGCGGGCAGGCCCCAGGATACGGCCGTGCTCGGCGTGCTGGAGAGAACGCTTGAAGAAACCTCGCGTCACCCGAAAGGCCCAACTGGAAGCTCTCAAGAAAGAGAGTGACCTGGCGTTGCGCGACCAGATCCGGGCCTTGCTCGCCCTGCCGCCGGAACGCCGCACGCACTTCCTCCGCAAGCGCATCGGTATCCGGATGTCCTGCCTGTAAGCGCCCTTATGCCGGCGCCAGTTTACATGTAGCCGCGATTCCTTCGGGTATATCGTTAAAGTATTGCTTGACGAGCCCGCCGAACTGCCCTATAATCGCTCCATTCCGGGTTCTACCGGAAAAGGGGGGGCGTCCATGAAGACTCGCATTCTCGTTGCTTTTGCGCTCTTAGGCGTATTGTCCCTGGTCCCGGCGTTCGCGCAAATGACGGTTACCGGCAGCATCAGCGGTACCGTAATCGATCAATCCGGCAGAGGCGTGCCAGCCGCGAAAATCACGCTGGTCAGCCAGACCACCAAGGATAGCCGCGAGATTCTCAGCAACGACCTGGGAGCCTTCACCCTGGTAGCCGTCCAGCCCGACACATACTCAGTGACGGTGGAGCACTCCGGATTCAAAGCCTTCAAGCGGACGGGCGTTGTGGTCACAGCCAACGAGCATGTCCTCCTGGGACAGGTCGCCCTGGAAGTCGGATCGGTGTCGGAAACCATCACCGTCGAGGCAAAGGCCGCGCACGTCGAAACCGACACCGCTGAGGAATCCGCCGAGATCACCCAGAATCAGCTTGGAAATCTAACCGCACGCGGCCGCGACGTTGTCTCCATGATGCGAACCATTCCCGGCGTCGCCTATCAGGCCGACCAGGATACCGCCGGCGGCAGCTACGGCACGACGTCTCCCACGGTTCGCGGCGCCAATGCCAACCTGAACATCCTGTCGGTGGACGGCGTGGTCAGCAACGACATGGGCACGCCCAACGTGTTCTCGAGCGTCACTACCATGGACGCCATCGGCGAGGTCAAGATCGTGCTGAACAGCTACCGCGCGGAATACGCCGGAAACGGCGGCACGGTGGTCACGATTGTCAGTAAGTCCGGCGGTTCGGAGTTCCACGGCAATGCCTACTACTACCTGCGCAATGACGATCTCAATGCCAACGATTTCTTCAACAATCGCTCCGTCAGTGCCTTCTACCCCAACGGCGTCCCGCGGCCCGAATACCGCTACAACACCTTCGGATTCTCTCTCGGAGGGCCGATTCTAATCCCCAAGAAGTTCAACGTGGACCGAAAGAAACTGTTCGGCTTTTATAACTTTGAGCAATTGGTGGACCGGATTCCGGGAGCACTCACGCAGTACATGATGCCGACCGCACTCGAGCGCCAGGGAAATTTCTCGCAGACGGTCGATACCAACGGCAAGCTGATTCCGGTCAACGATCCCACGAATAAGGCTCCGTTTCCAGGAAACATCGTTCCCGCCAACCGGCTCGACCCCAACGGCCTGGCCCTGCTGAAGATTCTCCCCCTGCCGAACTTCGTCAACCCGGCCATCACGGGCAATACCTACAACTACCAGGTCCAGGAAGTCCAGATCTGGCCCAAACGCAGTCAGTTGTTCAAGATCGACTACGTGCCCAACGAAAAAGACCGCATCTGGGTGCGCGGAAAGGAGTGGCTTTCCACCCAGCAGGGCTACTCCGTCGCGGCCGGCGCCAAGCCCGTGGGATTCTTCGCGCAATGCTACTGCTTCTCCGAAGAGGGCATCGCCACCGGCTGGACACACGTCATCTCGCCGACCATGGTAAATGAGTTCACCACCGGTGTCCGCCGCAATCACGAGGGATGGAAGCCGTACAACGACACCATCACCCCTACCCAGCAGGTACCCACCGCGGGGAATCCCCTCTCTACGGTGCTCCGCTCGGCCATCGGCTACACCGGCGGCCAATGGTACCCCTCATCCAATCCCGACGGCATTATTCCGCGCTTCTCTTTCGGCATCTCGAACTCGCCGGATGTGAGCTTCGACGACCGTTTCCTGAAGAACGGCACTGACTTCACTTTCAGCATCAACGACAACCTCACCTGGACGCGCGGCACTCACACCATCAAGGCGGGAATCGACGGTTACCGGATCCGCGAATACGAGGGCGAACGAAGCAATTTTGACGGGACCTTCAGCTTTTCCAAGGACACCAACAACCCGCTGGACAGCAACTGGGCGTTCGCCAACGCGGCCTTGGGCATTTTTGACAGCTATTCCGAATCCAACGCCCGCTTCGGCGCTAACGAACGGCAGTCCATTGTCGAATGGTTCGTGCAGGACACCTGGAAAATCGGCAAGAGGCTGACGCTGGATTACGGCGTGCGTTTTACCTGGGCGAACCAGATGTACGCCAACGATCCGGGTCAGCAATCGGTGCTCGCGCTGGGACTCTACAGTCCCGCCCAGGCCCCCGCTCTCTTTCAGCCGGTGCTCGGGCCGGGCAACGTGAGAATGGCCCAGAATCCGCTAACTGGAGCGTTGCTCCCGCAGGTTTATGTCGGCTTCTTCGTGCCCGGAAGCGGCAATCCCATCAACGGCGGAGTGTCCTCCGGGGCCGCGAACTATCCTCGCGGCTTCGTCGATCAGCAACCCGTTCACGTGGGGCCGCGGGTGGGTTTTGCGTACGATGTATTCGGAAACGGCAAAACCGCCCTCCGCGGCGGCATCGCGATCCTGTATAATCCGCGCATCTCGGTCTGGAGTCCTACTACCGAGAATCCCCCCGCCATCCTGACCCCCACCACCTATTACGGGACCATCAACACGCTCCTGCAAACCACCGGCGTGCTCGCGCCCAGCAATACCAACGCCTTCCAGGTGAACGCCAAGACGCCGCGACTCTATAACGGTTCGATTGGCATCCAGCAGGACTTAGGCCACTCGTTGCTGCTGGATGTTTCCTACGCCACGGTGCTGGGCCGCAACCTGCAACAGAGCTACGCCATCAACACCGTGCCTTATGGCTCGGAGTTCACCCACACCGACCCCACCAACGGAAAACCGCTTTCGGACAACTTCTTCCGGCCGTACCCCGGATACAACGGCATCACCTATTACGCCAATGGCTTCACTTCCAATTACCACGCGTTGCTGGTGGCGCTGACCCGGCGTTTCACCAAGGGCCTGCAGCTCGGTGTGTCCTACGCGTTTTCCAAGTACATGGATCAGACCAGCGGCAACACCGCGCTCCCGCTCTACCAGCCGCTGCGCCTGTGGTCCTACGGGGTCGATCCCGCCGACCAGACCCACAACATGACAGTCAATTTCAGCTACAACGTGCCCGCGGCTTCCAAGCTGGTGCACAGTCCGGTAGTGCGATATACCCTGGACAACTGGGTATTGTCGGGCATCGCACAATTCGCCACCGGTCAACCGGTTGCCCTGGGCTTCAGCACCACGGACGGCACCAATCTGAACGGAGGCGGCGACGCGCAGCGCATGGACGTCGTCGGCAGTGCGTACACCGGCACGATCCATACCTTCTCCCAATGGTTCAATACTGCCGCCTTCGGACGGCCGGGAATGAACGATCCGGGCAACGAGGGCAAGTACGATGTCCGCAACCCCGGCATCAACAACTTTGATCTCGCACTGGCCAAGAACTTCCCCATCAAGAGTGAGAAGCGCTATTTCGAATTCCGGTGGGAAGCTTATAACGCTTTCAACCACACGCAGTTCGCCGGCCTCAACACCACCGCCCGGTTCGACCCGACCGGGGCCCAGACGAACACGCTCTTCGGAACCGTCACTTCGACCCGGACACCCCGCGTCATGCAAGGTTCGCTGCGCTTCACGTTCTAGCCTCGGATCGGAGCCCCGACCGTAAGGGAGGGTACTCCCGCAAAGGCGCCGAACCCGAGCTACCGCGGGGTCCAGGTGCCCATGGCGTGCCAGTCGGTGTTGTTGGCTTCGTTGACGTCGCGCGCTGCCAGGTAGATGATGCGGTTTCCGCCAAAGGCCGCGGTGAACGCGATATTCAGAGTCAGTGACAGGTTGTTGCCGGTGGGGTTCGCGGGGTTGGCGCCCCAACTTACTGTGCACTGACTATTGGTGAGACTCCCGCCCGCCGCCAGACTCTGGCCGGGCAATAAGCCATCGCCGTTGTCGTCCTCCAGATACAGCGTGTTGAAGGGGCGGGAGAAGGCCAGGTAGCAGGCATGGCGGCCATCCAGAGAACTGTTAACGAGGATGTTCTCCACTCCCAGGTCCTGGAATCCCAGCGTGTCGTACCAGTTGAAGGTGAACGGATTGGGGCCGAGTCCGCTTCCTCTATTGGGACTCATCGACACTACCGCGGTGGTCGTGGTTTGCGTGCCTCCCGGCACCCGCACAACCGCCAGCGGCTGCCAGCCCGAGTTGTTCTGCGCCGCATCGCGGGCCGCCAGTTGGATGATCTTGTCGCCGGCGAAGCTCGGGGTCCATGTGATAGTCAGTATGAGAGTCAGATTGTTGCCGGTTCCAGTGGCCGACACCAAGGTAACGGCGCACTGACTGTTCGCCGACCCGGCGTATGGCCCGCCGGCATCTCCGGCGTCATCGACGAGGACCAACGTGTTAGTGGCCACCACGTACGCCAGGTAACAGGCATGGCGGCCATCCAGGAAGTTATTCACCAGGATGTTGACCACGCCCAGGTCCTGGTACCCGCGCGGATCGCTGTAGACAAACGTGTAAGTCGAATTAGAGACGTTGACGGACGCCGGAGTTGGCGGGGTCACCACGGCGGATGTCACGGCAATGGCGCCGGAAGTTCCGGTGATGGTGGCCGTCACGGTATCGGTGGCGGTGATGGTTTGGTTGCCCCCCGTGGACAGAGTGGCGGAGAAGGTACCGGTTCCATTGGTCAGTGTGGTGTCGGCGGGCAGCACGGCGGCGGCGTCCGTGCTGGTGAAGTGTACGGTGCCCGAGTAGCCGGCGAACGTGTTGTTGTTGGCGTCCTGCGCGGTCACGGTGAAGTTGAAGGCGGTTCCGCCCGTGGCCGAGGCCGGCGCCGAGACGGCGAAGTGGGTGGCTACGGCCTGGGTGAACACCCACGCCGCTCCTTGGCCGTTATTGTCAGTGGGGCCGCCCACCAGAGCTGTGGTCGCATCGGCCGAGAGCGCCTCCGCCGCCCCTTGAGACGATCCGGCTACGGGGCCGCTCGTGGAGCCGCTGCCGGCCAGTTTGGCGCCTTGTTGGCTCCAGACCCCGTTACGGCGGGCGAAGACCCAGGTTGCCCCAGTGCCTGGGCAGGCGCCCGGCGGAGGTGCGTCACCGGGACCTCCCAGGAGAATTCGATTGCCATCGCCGGAGACAGCGACGCTAAAGCCGTAGGCGGGGGCGCCCGTTGCGCCGGTACCGACCAGTTTGCCGCCTTGCTGACTCCAGACTCCGTTGCTGCGCGTGAACACCCACGCCGCCCCGACTGCGGTCGAGTATTGAGTCATCCCGGCCATGCAAACACTCGATGACGAGTCACCTGGTCCCCCGATGACGGCCGTATTCCCGTCGGCGGAAAGCGCGACGCCGGTTCCCTGCGCAGCCTGGCCGACGGCGCCGGTACCGAGCAGTTTGCCGCCCTGCTGGCTCCAAACCCCGTTACTTTGGGTGAAGACCCACGCTCCTCCTTCCCCAGACTGGGACACCGGGTTGAAGTTCGCCCCGGGCTCGCCGACTAAGGCCGTGTTCCCATCGGCGGATAGCGATAAGGTGAGAGGGTCCCCTTGGCCGTAGCCGGAAGGGACCAGTTCGGGGCCCTGTTTCCACCCCGCGTTGGTTCGGGTGAACACCCACGCGGGGCCATATTGACCACCGAGGAGCGCCGTATTCCCGTCGGCGGAGAGTGAGGCTGTGTAACCCGGGGCAGCAAAGGGCGTATCGGAGACAACGAGTTTGGCTTGCTCGCTCCAGACCCCGTTGGTTCGCGTAAACACCCACGCTGCCCCGACCTGGGGGGGGTTGGCATAGGTATAGACGCCATTCATGAAAATAAGGCCATCATAGGGCCCACCGACAAGCGCCGTATTCCCGTCCGCGGAAAGGGCGACTGACTGGCCAAATCTCGGGTTCACGCCGCCGGGGCCGGTCAGCTTGGGGCCTTGCTGCACCCAGGGGGCCCCCTGGACTGCGGTGTTGCGCGTGTAGATCCACGCCGCCCCCGTATACCCCGTTGTGGTGGGACTATCTGCCGGCGCACCCACAATCGCCGTGCTCCCGTCGGCGGAAAGCGCCACGGACGTGCCCTGCAGGGCCTGCGCCGAGGCGCCGGTGCCGAGCAGTTTGTTGCCCTGCTGGGTGAACTGCGCGCGGGCAGGGGGACAGGTCCCGAGAAGCAGGGACAAAAGAACGAGAAGCATCGTGCGGGGCGCTGAGCCCTGGGGTTTGACTGGCGATATCCGGTTGGTCATGAATGCCTCCTTGGTGGGCCTCTAATATGGTCAACGTAAACCAGGGGAAAAATGCCTCACCGCCGGTTTCTACCCCATCGGCAGGATGACGGGGATCGCGAGGCCCGCGGCGCGATAGGCCTCGAGCAGGGCACCTTCGGCGGGTCCATAGCGGGGCGGCGAGCAGCGGTTCCCCTCCTCCAGTTCCACCAGAAGTCGGAAGCGCTCCAGCAGCATCCGGCTTTGGAAGACGCCGCCGATGTACGCCACTTCCACCAGGTCGCCTGTCTTCCACAGTTGCGAACGCACCGAGGCGCCGAGCAGGGCGAGATCCTGCGCGGCGCGCGTTAGGATATCCGCCGCCACGGCATCGGCTTCGCTGGCGGCTACATCCACCAGTTGTGCCAGAGTCGCGACGCGCGATCGCGGCCATTCCGGCGTGTAGAAGCGGTGAAGCACTTCGTTGGCGCTGTGCGACCCGGTGGCTTCGAGTAGTGTGGCGCGCAGGCTGGTGGGCGGGCCCCATCCTTCTTCCATACGCAGGGCGGCGCGCAGCGCCTGGCGGGCGATATCGAATGCGCTGCCTTCGTCGCCGAAGATGTAGCCCCATCCGCCGGCGCGCGCCTTGGCGCCTTCGGGGTGACGCCCGAACGCGATGGATCCGGTGCCGGCGATGACGATGATCCCGTGGCCCTGCGCCGTGGCGCCGGCCAGGGCGATGACGGCGTCGTTGGTGACGATGAGGGTACGCGCGCGCAGGATAGACGCCAGGATGTCGCGCTTGTCCTCGGGGCCGCCGCTCATTCCGAAGCAGGCGGCTTCGAACTCCACGGTGCCGGCGTCGAGCCCCGCACGCGCGCAGGCCGCGGCGAGACTTTCGGTGACGGCGCGCTCCAGCTTGGCGCGTCCCTCGGCGGCGCCCGCGTGGTTACAGGGTCCGGCCTCGCCCCAGCCCAGCAGGCGGCCGGTCTCGTCGCCGATCAGCGCGGTGGTTCCGGATTGGCCGCCGTCCACTCCCAAGAAATATTTCATGGCAGTTGATATAGCCTCGCACCTCTATATTCCCCCACCTGGAGGACCCCCCAGAGGGCGGCGTGTTGTTGCAGGTCGTCCGCGCCGAACTCTCCGTCGAACATCAGCAGGTAGTCGATGCCGCGGCGCTTCAGCTCTTCGGCGGCGGCACGGCGCAGATCGGGCGGCGGCGGGACGTCGGCGATTTGTGGCTCGGGCGCGAGGCGCTTCCAGGCGCCGCCCTTCTCTGGCAATGCCTCGCGACCCTCGAGATCCAAACGGATGCCGAATTGGTTGGGTGCGGTTTGGATGAGGACGGAATCGGCCACCTGATCGCGGGCCAGATTTACCTGCACGAACTGCCCGGGATGCAGGGTGTCGCCACAGGTCCAGAAAGTAATGAGGCGATTGTCGGCGATATTCTCGATGCCCCAGGGATAGGGCCGGGCCGTCAGACTCCAGGCGGAGTCGTGCGGCAGGGGGCGGCCGGCGTCGAGGATTTGCAGCTCGTGAATGCTCCAGGAGTCGTTGCCGGAATTCGTCTGGACTACGCGGATGGCGCGCAGGGGCTGGCGCGGGAACTTGAATCGCAACTGCCACGTGGGCGAGTAATCCGGGACGAACCCCGTGAACAGCACGGCGCGACTCGCGATGTTGGCCGCGGACTGGTAGGCCACCTGGATATGGCGCGAGGTGTAGGCCTCCGGGATGGGAGTGAACGTGAAGACCGTGGAGCCCGCGGCGGCGATCTGCTCTACCATGCGGGTGGCGCCGTAGAGCGGAAGGTTGGAGTACAGGAAGCCATCTTCGGGCTTGATGCGGAGTGCCTCGCGCCAGGGGATTTTGGTGAGGCGCCACGCATCGGGATGGGAGTACCGGCGGACCACGGACGGCCAGGAAATCAGCGCGTGCACCAGCACGATGGCGATGGCCAGGCGGTCTCGGACCACACAGGCAGGAATGCCTGTGCCACCCAGCATCATGGCGAGCGCCACGAAGGGAAGGGCCGGAATCAGGAATCGCGCGCTGACGTTGCCGAAAAAGGCCGTGGCGAAGAGCGCCGCTGCCAGCAGGAGTTGGCGCCCCTCGCGGCGGCGCAAGGAAAGCAGGGCGACGGGAGCTAGCAGGAAGACCGGCCCCAGCAGGCCCGAGAGCGACCCGAAGGTAGTGACCTGCAGGGGTATCTGCCAGTGGTCGGAGAGGCCGTACCAGCCCAGGCTGTGGCGATATTCTTTTTCGAATGAAACGGTGACATAGGGGTTGGGAAACCACTGATTGAAGAACGGCGCGAGCGGATTCTGCACGAACATCCAGTTCTTCGCCATCCACGGCACCATCATGACGGCGGCGAAGAGCGCCACCACCGATGTGTCGCGCCAGCGGCGGCTCTTCCAGAAGACGAACGCGAGCGCGTACGGGACCGCGATCCACGCGGTGTACTTGGCGGCGTAGGCGAAACCGGCCACGAGGCCGATAGCGGCAAGGAGGCGCGGCGAGCGTTCGGCGTCCCAGATTTGCAGCAGGTAGAACAGCGCGAAGGCGATGGCGGCCGTGGCCACGTCGGTATAGGCACTGATGCCGTCGACGCCCACCAGGGGGCTGGCGAATACCAGCAGCGCTCCGCAGGCGCCCGCCAGCGGGAGGCCGGCGCGGCGCGCGTAGCTGAACATCATCCAGGCGAGCGCCAGCAGAAACGCGAAGTGCACCATGGCCGCGGCGGAGTGTTTTCCGAAGGCGTAGGCGTAGAGGAACAGCATCTCGATGGCCTGCGACAGGCTGGCGTACAGGTTGTCGGCGATGGGGTGGAAGCCGTGCTCGCGGAGATAGCGGCCGGCCAGTCCGAGGTGGTAGCGGGAGCCGTCGAAGCTGAACTCGGGCGCCATGGAATTGAGGAAGTAGAGGACGAAGTAGAGGAGAAAGATGGGCAGGAAGAGACGGGGGTTGCGAAAGGCAATGGCGGGGGAATCACGAAGACGACGTCGCGCACCCAGGAGTGCCGCGGCGCCGGCGGGCGCGAAGGTCCAGGTATAGGCGACGCCCGCTGCGCAGAGGCAGAATACCGAAAGACTGAGGAGCGCGGCGCCGGTGATGAAGCGGAGTCCTGGATCGAAGGAATCGCGGCCGAGCAGCAGGGCGCCGAGGGACATGGAAACGGCCACCGTGAGCGACGCACCGAACAAAATGGCCAGGGGCTGCAAGAGAAAGATTGTAACAGTTGGGGGTGCGGGGATTGCGCGATGGTCGATCGCGCTCACCCCAGACGCGACACGCGGGGAGAAAGGGGATCAAGAAAAGGCTGCGGACCTTTATGGGATGGGAATTCGCGAGTTGGTTAGGTGGGAATGGCCATAGCGAACGGCAGTCAGACGTGTGCCTTCATGTAGGTGCGCAGAATGGCGTTGATGCGTGTCTGATAACCGCGCTGCTGACGGAACCATTCCAGGAGATCGGCGTCAAGCCGCATGGTTACGACTACTTTCCGATTT
>OMOG01000777.1:0-3938 GCA_900290305.1 Candidatus Sulfopaludibacter sp. SbA4 | reverse complement strand
GACAGACCCGGGATTCGGAAACGGCCCGTGCGAAAAGCCGGGTCCACCTGCTATATTCCTATAGACCATTCTCATACAACCCATGGCCGAGCCGACCAATCCCCTCGACAAGCTGGATCGCCAGGAGCTGTTGTGGCTGGCCGGCATTTTGAAAGACGCGTGCCGCGAGCGGCTGGAGAAGAACCTGGTGAGCCAGGAGTTCGAGAATCGGCTGTACCAGCGCGGCCCCCTGGAGGGGCGCCTCGACCCGCGGCCGTTTCTGAGGATCTGGGAGCCGCGCTACCGCAAATTCCTGGAGGTGGCCTCGGAGCTGCAGGCCGTGCTGGAAGGGGAAGACGCGCAGGCGCTCGCTGAAACGCTGCGCGCGCAGTTCCAGGGGCCGGTCGAGATTTCGCGGCACGGGCCCGCGGCGGCGCGGGCACTGGGCGAAAAAGTGGCCGGCCGCGGGCGCAAGTCGCGCACGCGATGAAATCGAGGTTCGCATGCAGGATCTCTGGTTCGCTTTGCGGCTGCTCCGGACGCGGCCGGGATTCACGCTGGCGGCTGTAATTCCGCTGGCCGCGGCGATCGCCTGCGCGACTGCGGTGCTCACGTTGGTGGATGCGGTGCTGTACCGCCCGCTGGGCGTCAAAAATCCGGCGAGCCTGGTCGCCATCTATGGTTACTCGCGGTCGAAGGCCGCTTACCTTTCCGACTCGTGGCCGGAGTTCCGCGATGTCAGCGCGTTGAGCGGCGTGGTGGATTCAGCCACAGCCTATGTGCGCATCACGGTGAACGCCGATCTGGGTGGCGGGTCCGAGCGCTTGGCGGCCGAGTTAGTCAGCGGCGGCTACTTCGGCACTGTGGGCGTGGCTCCGGTTCTCGGGCGCGCGCTCGGTCCCGAGGACGATCGGCCGGATGCGGCGCCCGCGCTGTTGGTGAGCTACAGATTGTGGAGCGAGCAGCCGCTTCCAGCGAAGCCGCGCGGCGCTCGGCGCCACCATGCGGATCGGCGATGCCGCCTTCTCGATTGCCGGGGTGATGCCCGAGGGCTACACCGGCACCCTGCTGGATTGGGGCGCGGCTCCGCAGTTGTGGATTCCAATGGCCTACCTGGAGCGGCTGGCGCCGGGCTTCGCGATTCCAATGGCCTACCTGGAGCGGCTGGCGCCGGGCTTCGCGTCGATCGACTACCGGAACCGCGCCGACGTGCGCTGGGCGATGATGACCGCGAGGCTCAAGCACGGGACGGCGGTCCAGTCGGCACAGGCCGCCTTGGATGTGCTCGAGGCGCAGCGGCGGACATCCAATCCCGCGGCGTATCGGGATCACCGGCTGGTGGCACTGCCTTCGGAGCAGGCGCGATTTTTCCCGGCCTATCGCGATGCCGCCGTGCGCTTCCTGTCCCTGCTGGCCGCAGTCTCGGCGGCCGTATTGCTGATCGCCTGCTTCAACCTGGTGAACCTGCTGGCGGCCCGCGTGGCAGCGCGCGAAAAAGAGACCACCACCCGGCTGGCCTTGGGAGCCAGCCGCGGCCGGATCTTCCGGCAGTTTCTGATCGAGAGCCTGGTCCTCACCGGTTGCGCCGTGATGCTGGGATTGCCGCCTGCCATCCAGGTGACTAGGTGGCTCGCCGGCTTCCCGCAGTTCCTCTCGATTTCGTTGAATCTGAATCTCAGCCCCGATTCGCGCGCGCTGCTGTGGAGCGCCGGCGCCAGCCTGTTGGCGGGGGTCTTGATTGGAATGGCCTGCGCGTTGCGGGCCGGCCGCACGGACCTCGTCAGCGGACTCAACAACGCGCAGGCGCGGGCCGGCGGGCGATGGGGGATCGGGGTGCGCGACCTCCTCGTGGCGGTGCAAGTGGCCTGCGCGATGCTGGTGCTGATCTCGGCCGTGATGCTGGCGCGCAGCCTGCGGAATCTCGAAGGCGCGCGGCCGGGCTACAACACACGGGATGTCTTGCTGGCCACCGTGGATATCGGAAGCACGCGCCGGACGCCGGCGGAAATCGGCCAGTTCTACCGCGCCCTGCTGGCGGATCTGCGCCTGTCGGGGCCCGCGGCTTTGATCTCGGAAGCGCTGCCCGCGAACACGCGTTTCACCCGGCAGGTGACGCCGCAGGGGTCCGCCGCCGCCGTGGAAGTAGAAGGCAACGTCGTCTCCGACGGCTTCTTCGCGGTGGCCCGTATGCCCATCGAGGCGGGGCGTGAATTCACCGCCGGCGACGATGGCCAGTCGCTATCGGTGGTGATTCTGAACCATTCCGCCGCGACCCTGTTCTGGCCGGGCGAGAACGCCGTGGGGCGTAGCATCCGGATTGCGGGCGAGGGTGCCGCTCGTGTGGTGGCCGGGGTGGTGGCGGACGCGCAGTATCATCCGCTGGCGTCGAGCCCGATTCCGTATTTTTTCCTGCCGCTGGGGCAGAGCCCGCGTTCGCAGATGACGATCTACGTCCACCGGGCGCGGCCGCTGGAGCTTGCCGCGACCATCGAACGCGCCGTTCACCGGCTCGACCGGACGGCCCCGGTGTTCGGGGTGCGCACGCTCGAAGAGCAGGTGGCATCGGGGTTCGCGCAGGTGCGGCTGGCAGCCCTGTCGACCAGCGCGGTGGGATTGCTGGGCACGGTGCTGGCCCTGGTGGGAGTCTTCGCCATGACCGCCTGGCGGGTGGCCCAGCAACGCCGCGACATTGCCATTCGCATCGCGCTGGGCGCCGATCACGGCCACGTGGTCGCGGCGTTCGCCGCCAAAGGATTCGCCATCGGCGGCGCGGGCGCGTTGGCGGGCGCCGCGATGGCGGTGTGGACTTCGGGCTTCCTGCGATCGTCGATCCGGGGAGTCGCGCCGCCGGACGCGGCGGTCTTCGTGGGTGCGGCTGTTCTGCTGCTGGCGCTGGTGCTGGCGGCATCGGTGATTCCGGCGCGCCGCATTTCCGGGATCGACCCGGCGGGGTTATTGCGAGTACAGTAGGGGTTGGGGAGGTTCCATGACCCAACTCCGCAATCGCACGATTCCCTTCTTGCTGCTGCTGCTCGCCTGCCTGGCCTCCGCGCAGACAGCGCCCTGGACGACGGCCCTTCGCGGATCGTGGGTCCAAACCGGAACCCCGGCCCAGGGCGACGTGACCCTGCGAGACTGCGAAATCGTGGTGAGCGACGACGAGAACTCCGCCGTGCACCAAGCAGCCGAGTTCCTGGCGGGCGATATCGAGAAGATCGGCAGTCACCGGCCCGCCGTCGTGAAGACCCCCAGCGCCGATCGGGTCAACATCCGCCTCATCACTCTGGGCCATGGAGAAGTGCCGGCCACGATCGATGCCGGCGCCATGCAGGGTCAGTGGGAGAGCTACCGCATCGTCACCGCCGGCCGCACCGTGTGGCTGGTGGGCTCGAACCCGCGCGGCACGGCCTTCGCCGCGTACACGCTCTCCGAGCGGCTGGGCGTCGATCCGTTGTACATCTGGACCGGCTATACGCCCGAGCATCGCGACCCGCTGGTGCTCAAGCGCACCAGCTTCGCGCAGGGTCCGCCGGCCTTCCGCTATCGCGGCTTTTTCCACGACGACGAGGACCTGCTCCCGCGCCCGTTCGACGCCAACGGCTACCCGTTGCAGACCGGCGATGTTCCGCTCGATTGGTACAAGCGGTTCTTCGAGACCGCGCTCCGCCTGCGGATGAACATGGTGGCTCCCTACACTCGCGTCCACCGGCGCTACGAGGTGCAGAAGCTGGCCAGCGACTGGGGACTCTACTACACCTCGCACGCGATGGAATGCTCAAGTTCTGGCGCGGAGGCCTGATGGAGAACAAGGAACTGGACGTGATCTGGCCGGTCGGCATGCGAGGAACCTCCGACCGCCCCTTCACCTTCCCTCCGGGAATCACGGAGGATCAACGCGCCGCAACCTTCCGCGAGGTGATTGGCGAGCAAGTCAAGATGGTTCGGGAGGCGCTCCCGAA
>OMOG01000067.1 GCA_900290305.1 Candidatus Sulfopaludibacter sp. SbA4 | reverse complement strand
CAGAAGCACCACCTGGAAGAAAAGCATGCACGTGCTCCACACCGCCGAAGTGCCTCCAAACCAAGGCAGGATGGTCTTCGCGATGATGGGCTGCACTTCAAAAAGAAGAAACGCGGAGAGAAAGATGGTGAGGGTGTAGAAGAACATCATTCTCGCACCCCTCCGGGGAACGCGTTCTCAAAATGATAGTCTGCCAAGAAGGAATTAGAGCACAATTGCGGCCGGTGCGTCCGTCTGTACGGAAACTCACAGCGGCCTGGGACCGCATGATGCAATCCGGCGACCCGTGCCCCATACTCACTCCGAGAGTGTCGTTTAGGATAGACAGACAGCGAGGAGGGACTATGAAGCGCCAGTTTCTACGTTTTGCACCGTGGGTTGTCTTGATGGTGATGGGGGTGATCGGTACGTCGCGTCCCGCGAACACCGAGCCGCAGGAGCGGCATCCGCGCATTCGCGCGGCGGTAGAGGCACTCCGCGACGCCAACGAATACATGCGAACCGCCGCCCATGATTTCTGCGGCCACCGGGTCGAAGCCATGCGCGACACCGACGCCGCCCTTCGCCAGCTCCGTCTGGCGCAGGAATGCGATCGCCGGTAGCTACCGCGAAGCCCACACCGACGCAAAAAACGCCAGCACCTCGTCCGCCAACGGACCGTGCGGAGGGCCCGCGACGATCCGTTCGGACACATTCCGGAATCCGTGCTCCGCGGCGGTCTTCATGGCTTGCTGGGATTGCGCATACACGTACTTGCCCGGCGGCACGTCGCGCCCCGCCTCAACCTGAAACACCGTGACCGGCAAATCGGCGCGGGAAGCCGCGGACGAAAAGCCAGGATCGAGACACCTCCCGGCGTAATTCGTGACCGCGGGCGCGGCCGCGCGGAGGGCTTCCGGGTGCTGAAAAATAATGGGCCAGACCGTGTGCCCGCCGGCCTCCCACCCCGTCAGGAAGTACCGCTCCTCGCCGCCGAAAAGCCGGCGGACGTCGGCAGCCACCGCCGCTATTCCATCCATATCGAATCGGCACCGGTCCTGCTCGATCTGGCGCCACACCGCCTCCGAATACCGGTACGTGCCCGCCTGGCGGTAGTTGGCGCCGCCATTGGTCGAGACCAGCGGCGCCGCCAGGATGAACGGCATATCCAGGCGCAGATTCGCCGGCTGCGCGGCAAACTGGACTGGCAGGGCGATCTCAACGCGATGAGGAGCGACCGTTGATTCTGGTCGATTCAAGCGTGTGGATCGATTACTTCAAGGGAACGATCACGCCGCAGACCGAGAAACTCGATAGTCTGCTGGGCCGCGAGCCCTTGGCCATCGGCGACTTGATTCTGACCGAAGAAGGCGAAGCAAAGTCCGTAGAGCCTGGTCGACGGCCTCGCGCTTAGTCTTCAGGCCGGTTGCGCGGAGGGTGTCCCGCATCAGCTTATCGTCGATCACGATGTTCGTGCGCATGGATGTGTATCTCAATAGATAATTGTACACATTCCGGACGCGAATCGCAGCTTCATTCGAGCGGGATGCGATACAGGTTCCGCTGCGAGCTGAAGCGCTGCTCGGCCCACGTGGAAAGCCCCGGCCCGAAGACCGCGCGCCAGGCTGGAACCAGGCGAGCACCTGGAATCGCCTCGATATCCGCTCTGCCCCGGAAGCCCCCGGCCGGCAGCGGCGGCAGCATCGCGCCGCGTTTCAAGGGCACGGCCGCAGTGTACTGGTCGGCGTCCATCGCTCCCCCGTACGAAAACCAGAGGGAGCCTCCGTCCGGCGCCCATGTCACGAAGCAGTGGTCGCAAAGCGGAACGGGGCGGCCGCCTCCCAGCGGATACGCCACGGTGATCCTGGCCGAGGGATCGTCCGGACTGACCACGCCCACCGCCGCCCATTGCTCATCGGGCGAGATGGAGCCGAAGTTGACGATGGAATTCTCCAGCGCTTTGCGGCGGCCGCTGCCATCCGCTCCGACCCGGTACAGATAAGACGCTCCGGCTTCCTCGCCGAGAAAGAACAGATCGCCGGACGCGGCTATTTGAAGCGCGCTCTTCGCTCCCGCCGCCACTTTCCGTGGCGAAGTGCGGCGGTCCAGCGGGGCGATCCAGAGTTCGCCATCGCGGGTCGAATACGCCATGGCCTTTCCGTCCGGCGACAGACTCTTGAATTTCATAGGGACACCAGGCAGAACACGCTCGGTGCGGCCCCGAAACCAGGTCTGCCGCCCATAACTCGCCGCCGATCGGATGCGCCCCGCCCGAAGCTACGACGCTGTAGTAGAGCTTGCTGCCATCCGGAGAGAATAGGGGCTCACTGGCATTGCCTTCGGTGGAGACTTGGCGTTCTCCCTTACTATCGTGGAGCGTGATAGTGAATTGCGAGGCGCCCACGAAGGTAATCAGAGACTTTCCATCGGGCGCCACGGCAATCCCTTCCTCTGTGGTTGGCCCGGAGGTGAGTTGTTCCGGGCTGCCTCCCTCCAGCTTCTGCCGCCAAATATGAGAGCCTTCGCTAGTCTCCGCCGAAAGATAGATCCATTTTCCATCCGGCGACCAGCCCACGCCCCAGCAACGGCTCGGAATCGGCCCCACCTGCCGTCCAGGGGAGTTGCCGTCAAACGGAACCAGCCGGCAAGGCAGCATTCCGTTGTGATCCATCTCTCCCAGCAGCACCTGCTTGTGATCCAGAGAGATGGCGGAAAAATGGACCATTCCCGCCTCCGTCGGCGGAACATAAACGTCGCGGGCTCCCGCCCGGCTCTCGGTAGCCGTGATCAGCGCGAGATGCATGCCCTTCTTGATTTCCGAGAAGAGCAGGCGCTGCCCATCGATCCAGGTTAGGCCGGTGGCGTTCGGCAACAGCAGTCGCGGCTCGCCTCCGATTACGGGCACCACGAAGCTATCGAATCCGGGCCGGGTAAAGGCGACACGCGATCCATCCGGAGAGAATGCCGGAGGCTCACCTGCCGATATATCGTTCCCTGTAAGCGCCACCGGCTCGCCNNACGTAAAGCTGTCCTCCGACCGTACGCTCGCCTGGACGGCGAATGAATGCCAGCAGCCGGCCGTCGGCCGAGAGCGCGGGCTCTTGGACGGTATCGGAGAAGCTGGTCAGACGCTGCCATCGGGCGCGCTCGCCCGCCGGCTTTTTCTCCGGCCGGAAGATGGTCAGCCCGGCCGCCAGAATGCCCGCCAGCAGCAGGCCGCCGGCGAGTGCGTAAAGCCCAGCGCGGCGCCGCGGCGTGGGGGCCGGCGCAACCGGCGTCGCCGCGCTCACCGTGCCCGCGGCCGTCTGCGTGTCGCGCCTGAGCCGTTTGAGATCGGCCAGCATGTCCGCCGCGCTCTGGTAGCGCACGTCGCGGTCCTTTTCGAGGAGCTTCAGGACGATTCGCTCCAGCTCGGGGGGCGCCTCCGGGTTCAGCCGCACCGGAGACGCCGGCGGTTTATTGAGGATGGCGTCGAACACCACCGCGCTGGTCGCCCCTGGGAACGGCAGCGTGCCGGTAGCCATCTCGAAGAGGACCACGCCGAATGAGAACAGGTCGGTGCGCGCATCCACTTCCTGGCCGCGCGCCTGCTCGGGCGACATGTAAACGATCGTCCCGACCGCGGAGCCCGGACTGGTCAGCAGCTCCTCGGGAATCGCGAGCGTGGCCGTCTCGTCGTTGGGGCCCCGGACCACTTTCGCCAGCCCGAAATCCAGGATCTTCGCCTGCCCGTCCGTCGTGACGAACAAGTTCGCGGGCTTGATGTCGCGATGAACGATCCCCTTCGCGTGCGCCGCGGCCAGCGCCCCCGCAATCTGGATCGCCAAATCCAGCAGCTCTTCGATCGGCAGAGGCCGGCCCTTGATGCGGTGGCGCAGCGTACCGCCTTCCAAAAGTTCCAGGGCCAGAAACGGCCGTCCGTCGGCTTCACCGATGTCGAAGATGGTGCAGATGCCCGGGTGATTCAGCGCCGATGCCGCCCGCGCCTCGCGCTGGAACCGCTCCAGCGCCTGCCGGTCGCCGGCAAAGCTCTCGGGGAGGAATTTGAGCGCCACGCGGCGGCCCAAGCGGAGATCCTCGGCCTTGTAGACGACGCCCATACCGCCGCCGCCCAGCTTTTCGAGCACTCTGTAGTGCGATACGGTTTCACCGGTCATCGCGTGTCCCTGATGAGGCTTGGGTCAAGTATAGCCAATCGAAGAGCAGCCCGCGTCCTCGATTGGTCACCCGGCGGATGCTGCCGCCCCCGAGACAGTCACTCGGTCTCGTTCGGCTCCACAATCGTATGAGACAGTCACTCGGTCTCGTTCGGCTCCACAATCGTATTCTCATGAACGCGAATGCGGCCTGCCTCGACGATCCAAAGTCGGCCGGTAATCGACTCAGCGTCCAGCATGCTCAACAGATCGCTCAGCAGGCGTAGGACCGCGATACCGGGGGTCTTGTGTGGTGGAAAACGGACAACATCCGCAAAGTCGAGATCGAGCGACAGCAGACAACGACCCTCCCGAATACACGTTTCGAGGAGAAGATCGTCGTTCGCACCGACAAGGCCCTCTGGGAAGACGGTCTCGACATCATGGCCTGCATCAGGGAAAAGGCGCGCCGATCGGGAGCCGAGGTTCTCGTCAAGCTTGAATCTCATGCGGCGCTGCTGCCCGGCAAGTCGACGTAGCGTTCGCGGCTCATCTCGGCGCCATAGGCGATCGCGGCAAGGACATCCTCGCGCTTCAATTGCGGATAGTTTTCCAGGATCTCCTCAATGGTCGCGCCAGAAGCGAGGAAATCAAGAAGCAAGGAAACCCATATCCGCGTCCCGCGAACGCATGGTTTGCCGAAGCAGATCCGGGGGTCCACCGCAATTCGGCTCAGAATCTCGTTCATTACGCCTTAGCCTCTCGCTCTTCAGGATATCAACGTCACAGTCCGCGAGGTTATCCCGTAGAGGCGCCCTCGGCCGGCCGGCAGCGTTCACCCCGCTACTTCTGCGCGCTCAAAGCCGGCAGCACCGGCTGCTCCGGAATCGCCGCGCCATCCGTGCGAGGATCCGAGCCCGCGAAGTTGACCGCGCGCTTCGCGTCGCGCATCACGGCCTCCCCGTTTCCCATCGCGCCCGCGAAGCCGCCCAAACGGCGTGATGATGTGCCCTCGCCGCGCCAGTTCCTGCCGCACCGCTCCGCGATCCGCGTCTCCATCGAAACGTCGCAGCCTGTTCGTGCGCATCGATGTGTATCTCAATAGATAATTGTACACATCCAGGACGCGAACCACCAACCACCAACCACCAACCACCGGTCGGGCCGAGCGCTACTGGAAGCGCCGGTTGCGACTGCGGCATTGCCGCAGTACAATGCGGATATGCGCCACTTGTTCCTGTTCCCGCGGTATCAACGTGACGCGGCAAAGCTGCTGGACGCGAAGGAGCAGGACGAAATGGAGCGCCACATTGCCGATGACCCCGAGCGCCACCCGCTCATTCCGGGCGGAAGCGGGATGCGGAAAGCGCGGTGGGCGCGTACGGGGCGCGGCAAACGCGGTGGCGTGCGGGTGATTTACTATTTCGCCGCCCCGGACGCAGTATACTTCATCGCCGTATATGCCAAGAACGAGAAGGAGAATCTCAGTGACGCCGAAAAAAAAGCTCTTGCGAAAATCCTCCGGCCGATCAAACAACAAAAGCACTAAGCTTGGCCGTGTACTGGTTGAATCGGCCAAACAGATTTCGCGACACATGAGAGGCGAAATCGAACTGCCCATGAAGGTCGTACACGTGGTGCCCGACGTCGACGTTCGAGCCATCCGGGAAGGGCAGGGCCTCACCCGCGAGCAGTTTGCGGAACGCTACGGGCTCCAGGTGAGGGCCATCCAGGAATGGGAGCAGGGGAGACGCAAACCGGAACCGGCGGTGCGGGCCTACATGCTTGTCATCAAGAACCAGCCGGCCGCGGTGCGGAAGGCCCTGACAGCGGCGTAGCCCGGCCGGGTTCGCAGATGCGATAGATTGCGGGTGACTTCGTAGTGTAAACCGAGTCGCCCGCTGAGGATGCAGCCTTCGCCGTCCCGGTACGCCTTTGGTGCATGAACGCCCCAGTGCAGCCGGCTTGCCGCGCTCCCTCCCCGGGATAGGATAGAATCGTCTGCAACCATGCCCCTCAGTCCGGGGACTCTTCTAGGTCTAGGTCCGTACGAGATCCTTGCGCCCATCGGCGCCGGCGGCATGGGAACCGTCTACCGGGCGCGCGATCCTCGCCTGGAGAGGGAAGTCGCGATCAAGATCTCGGCCGAACAGTTCAGCGAACGGTTCGATCGCGAAGCGCGGGCCATCGCGGCGCTCAATCACCCGAACATCTGCCAGATCTACGACGTCGGACCCAACTACCTGGTGATGGAACTGATCGACGGCCAGCCTCTCAAGGGCCCACTCCCTCTCGACCTGGCGTTGAAATACGGCGCGCAAATCTGCGACGCGTTGGACGCGGCGCACCGCAAGGGGATTGCCCATCGTGACCTTAAGCCGGCCAACATCCTGGTTACGAAACACGGCATCAAGTTGCTGGATTTCGGCTTGGCCAAAACCGCGCTCTCGCCCGTCAAGCCCGCGAGCGGCGCTGACGAGACGGCCACCAGTGTGCTCACCGGCCGGAACGAGATTGTAGGCACCCTGCACTACATGTCGCCGGAGCAACTGCAGGCCCGCCAGGAAGCGGACGTACGCACCGACATCTTTTCCTTCGGCCTGCTGCTTTACGAGATGCTCTCCGGCCAGCGCGCCTTCGATGGCCCATCGCCCGCCAGCGTGATCGCGGCCATCATCGAGCGTCCCGCGCCCTCGTTGAGCGCGGTAGCGCCGCCGGCGCTCGATCGCGTGGTGCAGCGCTGCCTCGCGAAGGATCCCGACGACCGTTGGCAGACCGCTCGGGATCTGCGGGCGGAGTTGCAGTGGATCGCCGCAGCGCCGAGCGAATCTGCGGCGTCCCACACCACACCTACTCGTCGGGGCTATCTGGTGGTCCTGCTCACCGTGCTGATGGTTGCTGCCGCGGCATTTGGCGCGGCCTGGTGGATTCGCCGTCCAGCGGCCCCGGCGCCACGCCTGAAGGTGAACCTGGAGCCACCGGCCGGCGAAGAATGGTTCTTTCCATCGCTCTCGCCTGACGGAACCAGGATCGCGGTGGACACGCCCCACGGCCTGCGGGTGCGCGCGGTCGATTCTCTGGAATCGCAAGCGATCACCACATCGCCCGGACCGCCGCCTGCATACTATCCGCCCACGTGGTCTCCCGACGGCCGCTCCCTGGTGTATTACAGTGGCACGAACACGGGCGAACTCCGCAAGGTTTCCGTTCCGGGCGGAACGCCCCAGACTCTCGCCGCCGGTTTGCCCGTTTTCCGCGGTATTGCGTGGAACACCGACGGAAACATCCTGTTCAGTGCGGGTGGACGGATCATGCGAGTATCCGAAAACGGAGGCACTCCCGTCCCGGTGGCGGACCGAGGAATCCACCCCACCATGCTGCCCGACGGACGCCACTACCTGTTCCTGGGCGGGGGCCGCGGCAGCCCAGAAGGCATCTATGCCGGATCGCTCGATTCCAAGGAGCAACGCAAAATCACCGAGGCGAACAGCCAAGCGGAATTCAGGCCTTCCGGCCATCTCTTGTTCCTGCGGGGCACCACCCTGATGGCTCAGCCGTTCGACCCTGCCGGACTGCGCACCACCGGAGAGGCATTTCCGGTTGCCTCGGATGTGGGCATTCAGGAGCCGTCGCGGACGGCGGCGTTTTCGGTATCGCCGAACGGGCTCATCGTGTACAAGACCGGTGGGGTGGGACGGACCGCGTTGACCTGGGTTGATCGCTCCGGAAAGCCCTCCGGCGTAATTGACGACGCAAATTTCTACTTCGACATCGATGTGGCTCCCAATGGCAAGGCAGTTGCAGCCACGCGGCTGGATCTCAAAACTTTCCAGAGGAGCCTCTGGGTAACCGATCTGGCACGTGGCATAACCAGCCGGTTGACGGAGCAGTCCGAGGATGTCGTCAGGGGAGCCACGTGGTCGCCGGACAGTAAGCGAATCGCCTACTGGTCGCCAAATCAACTCTACGTCAGGGATGCGACAGGCTCAGGCAATCGGGAATCGCTGGGCTCGAGCGGGGGCATGCCCCACTGGTCGCCGGATGGAAAGACTTTGGTCTTCGCCGGTCTTGGCGGTCAAACTACTGGGAGCCTGTGGCTCCTTCCAGTTGGGGGAGACCACAAGCCCGTTCTGTACCTCGAAGGCCAATTCGCCCAGCCCGCGTTCTCGCCCGATGGCCGGTGGATGGCGTACGTCTCGGCGGAATCCGGAAGCCTCGAAGTCTTCGTCCAGCCGATTCCCGCCGGACACGGCAAGTGGCAGATCTCCACGCAGGGCGGCGCCCAACCCGTCTGGAGGCGCGATGGCAAGGAACTGTTCTACAAGTCGGCCGATAGCAAGATCGTGGCTGTCCCAGTGAAGATTGGCGCGACCTTCGAAGCGGGTGTTCCCAAAGAACTCTTTCCCGTATCCACCACGGGGCTCTTCAACATCCGACGCCAATACTCCGTGAGCCCCGATGGACAGCGTTTCCTGGTCAATGTGCGAGTAGACGAGCACCCGCAGACGATCCTCCTGCAAAACTGGCTGAACCCCGTGCGCTGACCTACCTCTGCGCGGTCAGGGGCGGCAGCACGGGCTGCTCCGGAATCGCCGCGCCATCCGTGCGTGGATCCGACCCCGCGAAGTTCACCCCCCTCTTGGCGTCGCGCATCACCGCCTCGCCGTTGCCCACCGCGCCCGCGAAGCCGCCCAACGGGGTGATGATGTGCCCCCGCCGCGCCAGCTCCTGCCGCACCGCCTCGGCGATCCGCGTCTCCATCGAGACGTCGCAACCGTCGAACGTCCCCTTCGTGAAGCGCGCCGATTCCAGCGCCATCTGCACGTTCATGTTGAAATCCACGACGTTGGCTACGAACTGCGCGTGAGCCTGCGACTGGTTCCATCCGCCCATGATGCCGAAGCCGATCGAGATGTCTCCCTTGTGCATGAACGCCGGAATGATGGTGTGGAGCGGCCGCTTGTGCCCGGCCAGCGAGTTCGGCTTGCCGGGTTCCATATCGAACCCCGACCCGCGATTGTGGAACGAGAAGCCCGCCCCCGGCGCCACCATCCCGGTTCCGTATCCCGCATAGTTGCTCTGGATCAGCGAGACGATGTTCCCGTCCTTATCGATGGTCGACATATAGATCGTCTCGTTTCCGTGCGTTGATCAGCGCGGCGCGGCTCTTGCCCAGGTCTTTCGACAGCATCTCCTTCACCGGCACCGGGCCGAACCGCGGGTCGCCCACGTAGCGCGCCATGTCCGCGTAGGCCAGCTTCTTGGCCTCGATCATCACGTGCAGCGCGGCGGCGGAGTTGTGTCCGTAGTCCTTGAGCGGGAAATTCTCCATGATATTGAGCATCGAAAGCGCCGCGACCCCTTGGCCGTTGGGAGGCAACTCGTAAACCTGCCAGCCGCGGTAGGTGGTGGTAATCGGCTCCACCCACTCCGGCTCGAACTCCGCGAAGTCTTCGAGCGTGTGGGCGCCTCCCTGCGCCTGCAGGAACTTCACCAGGTTCTCGGCCATTTTGCCCTTGTAGTAGCCGTCGCGGCCCTTGGCGGCCACCTGCCGGAACGATTCGCCGAGCGCCGGGTTCTTGAAGACGTCCCCGAGCTGTGGCCGCGTGCCGCTGGGCATGTAGGTCTCCTTATATCCCGGCTTCTGGAGCAGGGCCTGGCTGATCCAGGAGCGCGCCCCGATCTCGGGGAGCGGAAATCCGTTTTCCGCGTAGAAGGTGGCCGACGCCAGCAGCTCCGGGAACGTCTTGGTGCCGAAGCGGCGGCGCAGCGCGTCCCATCCGGCCACGCAACCCGGCACCGTGATGGCGTGGACGCCGATCCGGTCGATCTTGTCGATCCCCTTGCTCTTCAGGTAGTCGATGGTGAGCGCCTTGGGCGTCCAGCCGCTGGAGTTGAGCCCGTACACCTTGCCGGTCTTGGCCTCGTAAACGATGGCGAAGAGATCGCCGCCCATTCCGTTGACGTAGGGCTGCGTGAGGCCCAGCACCGCGTTGGCGGCGATGGCGGCATCGATGGCGTTGCCTCCCGATTCCAGCATTTTAGCGCCGGCCTGCGACGCCAGAAACTGGGACGTGGCGACGATGCCGAAGCGCGTCACGATCATCGAGCGCGCCTGCTCACGCGGCGGCGGTTGCGGAGCGGCGGGCCTGGGGGCGGCTTGAGCGGCAGGGGGAGCATCGTCCTGCGCGAAAACAACCATGGAAAACAGCAGCGCGGCAGACAGCAATTTCATAAGCGGGAGTGTATCACACGGTGTGCCTGCCCGGCCCCGCCCGCGGTTCACCGGTGGCCTCCGCGCGTTCGCCGATTCGCGCGGGAGTTTCCCCGCGTGCCACCGTACGCTGGGGTCATGGAACCAGAATTCGATCGTCGCTACCGGTCACACATCCATACCGGCCACACCAGCGCCGGCCTGATCCCGGGTCTCATCCTGGTCGGCATCGGGGCGCTGTTCTTCCTCAACAACCTCCACATTATCTATATCCGCGAGTGGATGGCCTACTGGCCGGTCATTTTGATCGCCATCGGCATCGTCAAGCTGGTGGATTCGAACTTCACGAACGGCCGCGTGGCCGGCGGAGTCCTGTTCGGTTTGGGCGTGATCTTTCTCGCACAGTCGCTGGGCTTTATACAGCTCCGCATACGCGACATGTGGCCCCTGATCCTCATCGGCCTGGGCCTGATGCTGCTGTTTCAGCGAGCCCAATGGTACCTGCGTCTGCCGGACCGGCCAATTAATATCGGCTCCAGTTTCAGAGCCGATACCGGGAACGTCGCCAACACCGTCAAGATCGACGCCGTTTTCAGCGGCGGCAAGCGCGTCATGAAGACCCAGGACTTTCAGGGCGGAGAAATCGTCACCGTCTTCGGCGGTATCGAGCTGGACCTCCGCCAGGCGGGCATCGCCGGCGATTCCGCCATACTCGAAGTGAACGCCATCTTCGGCGGCGTGGAAATCAGCATCCCGCAGTCCTGGAGCGCGGTCGTCGAGGGCGTGGGGATCTTCGGAGGCTTCGGGGACAGCACGCTGCAGCCCGACCCGCGCGATCCCGCAGCGAAACGTCTCATTGTGCGCGGCGCGGCGATCTTCGGCGGCGTCGAAGTGAAGAACTGACTGCCATGCATCCCATCCTGGCATCGCGCCGGCGGCTGCTTCTCTACCTGCTGGCTTGGATTCCCATACTGGCGCTGCTCTCGGTGGTGGTCTGGGCCTCGGGCGCCGCGGCCTCGTTGATCGACACCGCCGCGGTGCTCGCGCCCGCCTGCGGCATCTACGCATTCGCCTGCCTCTCGCCCTGGTACATTGCGCGTGTGCGGCCCCTGCGGCTCTCCGACCTCACCGGCCTGGTCACCACCTATGCGGGCGCATCGCTGGCGGGAGGGCTGTTGCTGGTGGGCAGCGCGCGGCTGGGCGCCGCCGCGATGGATAAGCCCGCGCCCCCATGGCCGCTGCTATTCGGCATGGGCGCGCTGCTTTACCTTCTCTCGGTGGGCTCTCACTACACCGCGGTGGCGGTGGCCGCAGCGCACGACGCCGAGCGGCGCGCCGCCGAAGCCCGCACCCTGGTCCGCGAAGCCGAGCTGCACGTGCTGCGCATGCAGCTCAATCCGCACTTCCTGTTCAACAGCCTGCATTCCATCAGCGCGCTGGCCACCCTGGACGGAGCGCGCGCGAGAGAGATGTGCCTGCGGCTGGCCGATTTTCTGCGCAGCAGCATGGGACTCGGCAACCGCGAATCGATATCCCTCCGCGACGAGCTGGCGCTGGTCCGCAGCTACCTGGATGTCGAGCAGGTGCAGTTCGGCGAGCGCCTGCGGGTGGAATCCGAGATCGACCCGGATTGCGACGGCTGCGCGGTTCCCGCGCTCCTGCTGCAGCCCCTGGTCGAGAACGCCGTGAAGCACGGAATCGCCGGGATGGTGGAGGGCGGATCCATCCGCCTGGCCGCGCACCGCGTCGCCGCCGGCGTGTCTATCACGCTCGAAAACGCCTTCGACTCCGAAACCCCCGCGCGCGGCAGCATGGGGCTCGGACTGGCGCACGTCCGCCGCCGCCTCCAGGTTCGTTACGGCGCGGAAGCGGCCTTCGACGCCGGCCCTCATGGCGGCCTGTACCGCGTAGTGTTGCGTTTCCCCTGCGAGTCTGTCTGAGGTTGAGGCAAGGTGGGGCAGGCGCTTCCGCCTGCCAACTTCCAGAAATGACATAATTGAGTCTGGTTACCCGGTATGCTCCTCAGGTCCTGGGTGTTCTTCGCGATCCTCCCCAGCGCGTGGGCACAGTTTGTGGTCCAGACCGCGCTCATCGGCAGTAACGCGGTACCCGGATTCCCGAATTGCACTTGTCCGATTGGTGTCCCCCGCGGTGTGTTCCAGGGAACAGCGGTGGCGATATCGGCCGATGGCATCACGGCCATCAGCGGCGGCTACGAAGATTCGGACAGCGGCGCGGCCTGGATCTTCACCCGAAGCAATGGATCGTGGATCCAGCAGGGTCCCAAACTTACCGGCGCCGGACCGGGGTATGAGATCGGGTTCGGCTCTTCCGTCGCCATTTCCGCGGACGGCAATACCGCGCTTGTGGGTGGCCCGTCCGACAATTCCGGCGTTGGCGCCTTGTGGGTATTTACGCGAGCCAATGACGTCTGGAGCCAACAAGGCGACAAGCTGGGGGGCTCCGGTGCCAAGTCCTTTTTCGGTTCGCCTGTGGCGCTCTCCGCGGACGGCAATACCGCCGTGGCCGGCGGCAGCGCCATCCCCCTTTCCCTGGAGTCGACTGGCGTGGGGGCCGCGCTGTGGGTATTCACGCGAAGCAACGGGGTATGGAGCCAGCAAGGCGGCCTTCTCACCCTCAGCGGCTTAGGGTCTGATTTCACGCAGATCGGTATCTCCGGCGACGGGAACACCATTATCGCGGGTGGCGGCGGAGTCACCTTCCTCTCGAACGGTGGCGGCAGCGCCGCGCTCATCTTCACCCGCACCAACGGGGTTTGGAGCCAGCAAGGAGGCAGCCTGATCGGCAGCGACACCGTCGGCCTGGGATACGCCTGGTCGGTGGCTCTCTCCGGCGATGGGAACACCGCCCTGGTGGGCGACCCCACCGATAACCATAGCGCCGGAGCCGCGTGGGTTTTCGTGCGCAGCAACGGAGTGTGGACCCAGCAGGGGAGTAAATTGACCGCGCCCCACGCCCCTGGCTTTCCCGGGCCGGGTGGGACAGCCTCGCTGTCCGCCGACGGGAACACCGCGTTGAGCGCCGGTTTTTTGTTCACCCGTAACAGCAGCGGCGTATGGAGCCTCTCCGGAACTTTGTCGTTCGGTGGCGGAGCCCTTTCCGCCGACGCAAGCACCGTGCTTGTGGGCGATCCATACTCCAACAACAACGTGGGTGAAGCACTGGTACTCAAGGTTCCACAGGCCGCGGCTGTCGGTGTCACCCCACCGGCCGGCAGCAGTGCCGCACAGACATTCTCCTTCACCTTTTCCGATGCGGGCGGCTGGCAGAACCTCAAAGTGGTCGACATCCTGATCAACAGCGCGCTCGATGCCCAGCAGGCGTGCTACGTCGCGTTTGTCCCTTCGGGCGCGGCCTCAGGCTCCGTTTTATTGGTAGACAATTCAGGCGATGTCGCCGGGCCATACTTTGCGATGACACTGCCGGGCAGCGGAGCAGTCGACAATAACCTGTGCACCATCACCGCTGCCGGCAGCTCGGTTTTCAGCAGCGGCAACACGCTCACCCTCACCCTCTCGATCGCCTTTTCGCCGTCCTTCGGGGGCAATCGCGTGATCTACCTCGCGGCGCAGGATGCGCAGGCCACCTCGGGATGGCAGGCCCTCGGGACGTGGAGCGTCCCCGGACCGGTTGCCGGTCCGGCGGTCGAAGGCATGAGCCCGGCGCGAAGCACCGGCGCCGCTCAGACCTACACTTTTGCGTTCACCGATGGCGCCGGCTGGCAGGACATCGGCGTAACCAACATCCTGATCCACAGCGCCCTTGATGGCAGCAACGCCTGCTACGTGGCGTTCGCTCCGGCCGGAGCGGCAACCGGCGCGCTTTACCTCGTGGACAACGCGGGAGATGCCGCCGGACCGTTTCAGGGGATGATGCTGCCCGGTTCGGGGTCCGTGTCGAACGCGCAATGCGCCATGGCCGCCGCTGGTAGTTACGCATCGGCGGTTGGGACCGCCCTGACTCTCACTTTGGCCATCACATTCAGCCACAGCTTCGCCGGGAACCAGGTGATCTATGCCGCGGCGCGGGGTGGCGCCGGAAATTCGGGGTGGCAATCCGTCGGAACCGTCAGCGTGCCCTGAGCGAGGTGGGGCGGGCGCTTCCGCCAGCCACCCTTTATCCATGCGGATCACGGTCGAAATCCCCGAATCGTCGAGGAGCATGGAGGGCGTGGGGTTCAGATCTGCCCGGCGGTCAGCAGTTCCAGAAGCTGGCGGCCGGTGATGATTTTGGTGTTCTTGTGGGGCTTGGCGAAGTGTTTGTGGTTGCCAGTGACGATATAGTCGGCTGCGGCCGCATCGGCGCATTCGTAGAAGCGGTTGTCGGAATCGTGTTTGGAGATGGTGAGTTGCTCGGTAGGCGTGACCATGGTGGCTTCGGCTTCGATCATGGCCAGCAGGTGGGCGACGTCTTTGGAGTCGAGGCGGGAGAATTTCGGCCGGCTGAACACCTCGCGGTATTCGGCCAGAACGGCTTCGGACACAAACATCTCCACCGCGCGGAACGCGACCAAATCAACCACTAACGCTTGCCAGCCTTGGGGCTTGACGGCCGCGGAGATGAGCACGTTGGTGTCGATCACGACGCGGAGACGGCTCATCGGACAAGCTGTTTGACTCTCTTATCCTTTTCCCGGCGAGTGGCCGTGACCTCGGCGTCGATTTCAGCTTCGGTCAGTTTGTCCAGGCCGGCCCGCCTGGCGCCATTCTGCACTGCGCGGAGGGCGGCGATGAGGTCGTAGTTGACGGGGGCTTCCTGCCTCTGCTCGTACTGCCGAAGGGCTTCCCTGACCAGTTCGCTCAGGGTGCGGTTCTCCCGCCTGGCCAAGCGTTCGGTCCGTTTGAGCTGCTCCGGGGGCAGGGACACGGAGATGGTTTTGCTGGTTCTCATGGTTCGTGCTTGTTAATGCTAAGTGTGATATATTCTCTGCCCGTAGCATAGCAGACGGGCGGGAGATGTCAAGTTGACGGAGGAGGCGTGGTGTTCTGGTAACCTCTATCCATGCGGATTACGCTCGAAATTCCCGACGACTTGGCCGCCATCCTCGCCCCTCCCGGCCAGGACCCCGCCCGCACGGCCCTGGAGGCCATCGGCCTCGAGGCCTATCGCCAACGCCGCATGACCGGCTACCAACTCCGCATGCTGTTAGGCATCCCCTCGCGCTACGAGCTCGACGGTTTCCTGAAAGCGCACGAGGTCGAGATGTACACCATCGAAGACTTCGAGAAGGATCTCGCCACGATCCGGCACATAGAAGAAATTCGGAAGGCCGAACGCCGCGCATGATCGAGGTGGCCGACGCCGGTCCTGTTCGCGTGCACCGTGCACCCGCCCTTTACCCCGTCGTGTCTCCCATAGCCTCCAGCAGCCGCGCGTAGCCCGAGCGGCTCACCGGCAGCCGCGTGCCATCGGTCAGAATCGCGATCCGGCTCTCCTTGGCGTAGGGTTCGATCCGCGCAATCCGTTCCAGGTTGACGATGGCCGAGCGGTGGATGCGGACGAACTTCGCGCCATCCAGCGTGGCCTCCAGGCTGGCGATCGGCTGCTGCTTGAGGTAGCTCTTCCCGCCGCTGTGCAGCGCCACGTAGTCGTCCTGGGCCTCCACGTAATCCAGCTTGTCGAGAGGGATGATGTGCACTCGCGTACCATCCTTCACCACGATGCGCTGCGGCCGCTCGGACGGCGGGCGCGCCTCCGCCGCCAGTCCCGCCGGAAGCCGGCCTTCTCCCAGGCGCGATTTGGCGCGCGCCAGCGCCCGTTCGAGCCGCTCGGCACTGAACGGCTTGAGAAGATAGTCCACGGCGTGCGCGTCGAAAGCGCGCATGGCGTACTGGTCGTAGGCCGTTACGAAGATCACCGCCGGCGGCGATGCCTGCGTCTGATCGATCAGCTCCAGCACCTCGAAGCCGTCCAGCTTGGGCATTTGTACGTCTAGAAAAAGCAGGTCCGGCGGGGATTCGGCAACCGCTTTGACGGCCTCGAAGCCGTTGGCGCACTCCGCCGTGATCTCGATTTCCGGATGTGCCTGCAGCAACTCGCGGAGGTAGCCCCGCGCCAGCTCCTGGTCGTCCACGATCATCGCGCGCAACGTATTGGTGTTCACCTCTGAGAGCCAATGTTACCAACCCCCAAACCCGGCCCCCAAACCCGGCCCCCAAACCCGGCCCCCAAGCCCCGGTCCCAGGCCCCTGGCCCCCTTTTTTCGCCCCCATACCGGACCTGATATGTGCGAGAATGAAGAACACTTAATTTTTGCAGGGCCAACCGCAGAGGCAGGCTGGTCGGAAAGGCGTGTTGTTGAGCTATCAAGCCGAAACGCCGTTTGACAGTATCGAGGGGTCCCACGAGTATGTTGCCATGCTGGCGGAAGCCCTTGATGAAGCCCGGAGCGAGGTCGATGCTGAAATCGCGGCAGCCGAGCGCGATGGCGCCGACCGCCGCAAAGAGGCGCTCCTCCTGGTCTCCTTTAACCTAGCCAAACTGAATCTGCACATCACCACCAGCCGGCGCATTCTGAACGATCTACGTACGCTCAGGCGCCTGCTGCTGGCGGAGCGCGGTTTACCGGGGGGCGAACGAGCCCCGGGCGGTGAAAAAACGCAAGTCGCTGCCGGCGACTAAGAGTCCCACCGGCCGACGGGCGCGAGAGTCCGGGTAGCTGATAGCACCTCGCTGAGGTGTAATCGATTGGTGTTGTCTCTCGCCACCAGGAGTTTTCCCGGTCGATTGCCGATATACCCCCCACCTCCCTGTAGCGAAAAGCCGCACCAGTTGGGGCTTTTCGCATCACTCCCTCTTGACAGAATCTTTATGTGAGCGTACTATTCTAGAGTCGTTGCGAGATGCTGTCGCAGCACTAGACGACGGTGGTTTGTGGGGGACCCCGTATGACTTTTCAGATCGGTGACAAAGTGGTGTATCCCAACC
>OMOG01000728.1 GCA_900290305.1 Candidatus Sulfopaludibacter sp. SbA4 | reverse complement strand
AACCGCACGTCCGGTGGTGTGGGAGGGTGCCGGGGCGCAATCCCCGTCACCCGACCCGATCCACTGGATGCACAGTGCTCTCAAGGTGCCGCATGAACGGCCACGAGTTGGCCGGATCAGTACAAACTCTAGTACCTGCACGAAGCGTTGGGGTTGTCATGTCCGCGCATACCCCATATAATCGCCTGACAGGGAGGGGCCGCATGGAGGCCAAAACGCTGCGGATTCCGGTGCTCCTATCGATCGCCCTGGCACCGGCGTGGGCGCAAGTTCTCCCGACCTTGCCCGCCTGCGAGCAGAGCCTGGCGCAACAATTAGCGGTGCCGGGGCTCAATCCGGCGTGGGTGTCGTTACATCCCCTCTCGAGCTCCGTGATACCGAGCATGGGATTCGCCACGCCCGACATGGCCAGCGCCATCGATGCCACCGTGGGCAACTTCATGAACATGAACAATCTCCCGGGCGGGGCGGTGGCGATCACTTATAAGAACCACCTGATTTTCGCGAAATCCTATGGCTACGTCGACCTGGACAACGCGCTGTTTATGGAGCCGGACAGCCGCATGCGGGTCGCCAGCGTCTCCAAGGCCATCACCGGCATGGGAATCATGAAGCTGGTGCATGACGGACAGTTGTCTCTGGACGATCAGCCGTTCCCGTTTTCCGGAGTTGGTTCGGTCCTTGGCGGGGCCTATAATACGGCCCTCTCGCCGCCCTCCGGCCCCACCGTGGATGAAATGCTGCACCACGCCGGCGGATGGGATCGCGATACAGGTCCGGATCTGATGGGCTATGATACGCTCCACACCGTAGAGGGGCTGATCCCGGGTTCTTCGGGGCCTCCGGATTGCACGACCCTGATGAGTTATGTAGAGTCCCAACCGCTCCAATTCAGGCCAGGCACGAAGGTGGACTATTCCAATGTCGGATTCTGCGCGCTCTCCGAAGTCATTCACGAAACCAGCGGCTCCAGCTATATCGATTACATGACGACCAACGTGCTGAGTCCCCTGGGGATGATCGACACGACGCTGGGCTCGACCCAGCAATCCAAGCAGCAGGACCGCGAAGCCGTGTACTACGACACCACCGACCCTCCGCAGCCGTCATTGTTTGCCCCTTACGCGACGGTGCCGCCGCCCTACAGCGGCATAGGGGCGCTCGAAGCCCAACAGGGCGGCGGCGCATACGTTTCGACCGCGATCGATCTGGCGCATTTCACGGGGGCGATCGCCAGTGGGAATCTTCCCAATTTTCCGAGCGCCCCGGCTTATCCCGGTTGGCCGCAGATGTACTACACGCTTTCCACGCGGATCCCTGCTTATGATGGACCGGCAGACGGAGCGGGTTGGGACTATGTGCCATCGGACGTGGTGGCGGTGCCGCTGCTCCCCTACGACAATTACAACTTCATCAAGGATGGGGGCTATCAGGGCACCGTGTCTTCGGTGGTCGCCACCGCCGACGGATACGGTTTCGCGGCGGTCTTCAACGGGGGCGACAATACCGCACCCGGTCCGGAGGGGCAGATTTTCTGGCCGGGCTGCAATACACCCGCGCCGGAGCCGGCGGCCAAGAACGGAGATTGCGCGCTCCAGGCCGCGTATAACCACGCCGCCAAGCAGGCCTGGAACATGGACCTCACTCCGCAATATTCCCAAGCCTATTCCGCCTGGATGGATGCCGCGGACTTCGCGACCTACCTGGCGGCCGAGAAGAGCAGCGGCAGCTATCCGTGGCGTCTGGAAGGGCGCACCGTGACTTCGGGCAGCTCGCAGGTTTACCAATACCGGGGACGATTCGCGCCGCCGGCGGCGTCCGTCCAGACGGCGGGCGCGCTCTCCCCAGCCCCGCCGCAGTTCGTGTACGGCCAATCCTGCTCCACGGTGCTGAGCGCCATCCAATCCGCCGGGGCTTCTACGCCGCTGGCGAGCCTGCAAAGGTTCTACGATACCGGCAGCAAGTCTTATGTCTATCAAGCCGTCTGGTCTGGAAACCTGCCGACCCATTTCACGGTCTCGGCGCCCGCGTCGGCGACGGCTGGAACGGCGTTCAACTTCACGGTGACGGCGCTCGATTCCTCCGGCAATACCGCGGCCGGCTACTCGGGCCCGGTAGACTTCAGCAGCTCGGATACGGCCGCGGTGCTGCCGGCCGGATCGATGCTCGCGAACGGAACGGGCACATTTTCCGCGACGCTGAAGACGGGGGGCAGCAAAACCATCACGGCCGCGGATAGCGGAAACGCGCTGACGGGAACCTCCGCGGCCATTGCGGTGACGGTGCCGCCGACACCGGTGTCCGTAACTCCGGTGGGCGGCAGCGCGGCTAGCGGCACCTTCACGTTTGTCTTCACCGATCCGCGCGGATACCTGGATCTGAATGTGGTCGACATCCTGGTGAATAACTTCCTGGACGGCCGGCATGCCTGTTACCTGGCTTATGTCGTGGGCTCCAAAACGCTGGTGCTGGTGGACGACGGGGGAGATGCCGGCGGGCCGTATGCGGGATCGGTGGCGCTGGGAAATTCCGCCGCGATTCAGAACAGCCAATGCACCGTGACCCTGGTGTCGGCGGTGGGGAGCGGCAACAAACTGACCCTGATGTTGACCATCGCGTGGACTGCCGGATTTGCCGGCGACAAGATTGTCCAGGTGGCGGCCGGGGATGCGGAGGGGAACAACTCGGGGTGGTATCCGCTGGGGGTCTGGCGGGCGCCGGGAGGTACACAGACTACAACGACCGCGGTGGTGGGCATGACTCCGAATCAGGGCAGCGGCCTGGGGCCGACTCTGTTCACCTTCAACTTTTCCGACACCAAGGGTGTTGCGGATCTGGGAGTGGAGGACATCCTGATCAACAGTTCGCTCGACGGGCGCCATGCCTGCTACATTGCGTACTCGCAGCCGTTCAACACTTTGTATCTGGAGAACGACAATGGCGATGGATTATTGCCGGGACAGAGCATGGCGGCAAGCGGGAGCGTAAGCAATAGTCAGTGCACGGTGAGTTGGGGCGGCGGCGCGGTGACAGCCGGAGGCAACAACCTGTCGCTGACCTTGAACATCACATTCACTGCGGCATTCGGCGGGGACCGGATCGTCTATCTGGCCGCGCGGGATGTCAACGAGGCCAACAACACAGACTGGCACGCGATGGGGACGTGGACCCCTCAGTGAAGCAGGGGCGAGACCCCCTCCATCCAAAAGCGGACGACCTGACGCTCATCGCGGCGCGGGTTACCCCGCCTGGTTCTTCATCTTGCGGGCGATGAGGAAAGCCAGCTCCAGCGACTGCTCGTAATTGAGCCGCGGGTCGATCTCGGATTCGTAGGCACGCGCGAGATCGTCTTCGCCCTGGCCGCGCGCGCCGCCGATGCATTCGGTCACATTTTCGCCGGTCAGCTCGATGTGCACGCCGCCGAGCGCGCCGCCCATTTTTCGGTGGATATCGAAGGCCTGCTCCACTTCGGATTGGATGTCTTCGAAGTTGCGGGTCTTCACTCCGGACGCGGTCAGCGTGGTGTTGCCGTGCATGG
>OMOG01000006.1 GCA_900290305.1 Candidatus Sulfopaludibacter sp. SbA4 | reverse complement strand
TAGTTCAGGCGCTCAACAAGCAACTGGGCCTGCAGCCGAAGGTGGCGAGTTTCGGCAAAGTCCGGTAGCGGCAGATTTCGGGTAGAATCTGTATAATCATCTGGTCCACAGGCGTAAGCACTCGGAGGTAGTCGAAGATGGAACCCGAACGACTCCAACCACAGCGTGAGCCGGCACCCCTGCGTCCCGACAGGCCGGAGATGCGCCGGCCCGAATCCCAACCGCAACCACGGAACGTTGTTGAACGGCCTGGCGGCCAGGGAGATCGGCCGGGCGGACCGTCAGATAGCACGCAAGGCCCCCAAGGCGGGCCTACGAAGCCACCCTCCTCGAGCGGCATGCTCTTGAAGGTGCTCGCGGTGGTAGTTCTCGCGGTCCTCGGATGGCTCTATTTCGGCCGCACGCCCGCGGTCTACAGCGGTCCGGAAGAGGCCGCTCCGAATTATCAGAAGAACAAGAACGCCGACCCGTCGATCCCCGCCGCCTTGAGCACCAAGGACATCGACAGCTCGCTGACCGCCCGCGCCAAGGAGGCGGCCATGCGCGGCGAGCCGATTCCGGGCGTCACCAATCCTTCCCTCGCGTTCCTCGAGGCCGTCAAAAAAGGCGACGTCACGTTCTACGCCGTGCGCGCCTACGATACCTGCGCGGAGGATGGCGACGTGGTGACCCTGCGGCTTCCCCTCGGAGCCGACATCGGCCCGATCCCGCTGACCATCGCCGGAACCGTCGTCTCGGTTCCCGTCGTGACCGGGCAACCGGCGCAGCTCACGGTGATCGCGGTCAAGGACGGCGTGGGCGGCGTGACCCTGGGGGTCCAGACCTCGGGCGGCGTCTGGTTCAGCCAGGTGATGCCGGTGGGCGGCACCGAGACCATGGCGCTGGCGATCCATTAACGGTGGAATTTCCATGTGGCATAACTTTTTGATTCTCTGGAACAAATCGATCTACTTCAAAGGCGCGGTGGTGGTCTTCATCGTCGGTGTGGTGCTGATGTTCAAGTAAAGGGTACGAGATGAATAACCCTATCGTCCAGGTCCTGATGCTGTTCGTGGGAGCGTATACCGCTCTCAACGTGCTCGGCAAAGTCCCCCCGCTCGACAAGATTGCCACCATCCTCTGCGGCCTGATCGCGGCCATCATCTGGATGGCGAACTACAACCGCAGCCTGCTGTATTCGCTGGCGCAGAAGCCCGTGCTCGGACCCGTGATCAACGCCGTGTGCAAGCTGTGCAAGGAGCAGCCGCCCGTCGATCCCTCGATGGACGCCGCCGGGTCCGCGGACCCACAGGCGCCGGCCAAGCAGGGCGAGCAGGAAGCTCCCAAGCTCCTGCTGCACTCCGATGGCGATTTTGCGTCCGCCACGCGCCAGATCAAGGAAGTGGTCAAGGGGCACAACGACGTCGTCGAAGTCGCCATGGACCAGCTCAAGCGCAACGTGCAGTTGCGCGACAGCAGCTCGGTTCAGGTGAGCCTGCCGCCCATCGGGATTTTCGTCTTCGCCGGAAAGCCGGGATTGGGCAAGAAGCTGCTCGCCACCGAGATCGGCTACCGGCTCTACAAGGGCTCCAGCGTTTCTATTCTGGATGTGTCGGACCCGGGGGCGGGCGGCGGCCTTCTGATCTCCGAGGCACGCTCCAGTCCGTACACCACTTTTATCCTGGAGAACTTTCAAAACTGCCCGGCGGCCACCCAGGAAGACCTGCTTTCCATCGTCTCCGGCGCGCCGCAGGTCGATCCGAAAACGGGATCGAAGGTCAGCTTCCGCCACTGCTTTTTCTTCCTGCTGGTGCATCGCGACGCCGAGGGCATGGAGCGGCCGTCGCGCAAGACCGCGGGCGGCACCGGCCACACCATGGTGGTGGAATCGTTGGGACAATCCATGTCGCTCGACAAGCGGCTAGCCTGGTCGCTGCACGGCGTCTATCCGTTCGTGCTGCCGCCGCCCTTGCAGCAGGCCGAAGTGATCGCGCAGATCATGCAGGAGGAGTGCCGCAAGTACAACGTGAATCTCGGCCGCGTCGATCCGGCCATTCTGGCGCGCGAGGTCCAGGTTGTATCCTCGCACGGCGGGTTCGAAATCACCCCGTTGCGGGTTACGAAGATCATGAGCAACCGGCTGGCGGCCGCGGTCGCGGCCAAGGAACAACTGATCGATCTCGCAGACGAGAGCAGGGCTGCTACGCAAAGAGGATACTGAGGAAATCAATCATGCCGAAACTGGAAAGCTTAACCAATCTCGCGGAACTCCAACGCTTGCTCGAGGCACAAAGCTCGGGGAAATCGCGCGACATCAACCCGGAGGAAATGATCGCCGCCTTGCAGGAGCGCGTCAAAGGCCAGGACCACGTCATCGAAGGCGTCGTGCGCCTCATCAAACAGCAATGGGCCAAGGAAAAGCGCAAGCGCCCCATCGCCAACCTCTTGTTCGTGGGCCCCACCGGGACGGGAAAGACCGAGCTGGCGAAAGCCATGGCCGAGTACCTCTATAAGGACGAGAAGGCCGCGGTGATCATCGACTGCGCGGATCTCGGCTCGCCGGAATCGAAGAACCGGCTCATCGGCGCTCCTGCGGGGTACATCGGAAGTGACAAAGGCGGCGAGCTCACCCGCAAGATGCTGAACAATCCCAAGCGCGTGGTGGTGTTCGACGAGGTGGAGAAGGCCCATACGCTGGTGCTGGACATCTTCCTGTCAACCATGGGCGACGGGCGCCTCACCGACCAAAGCTCCGGCGAAGTGGCGGACTTCACGCAGGCAGTGATCATTCTCACCAGCAACCTGGCGGAGAAGGCCATCGTGAAGCTGCAGGAGGAACTCACCGATCCCGCCGAATTGCTCAACGCCGTGAAGACGGAGCTGGTGGCCACCGGCAAGTTCCGTCCGGAAATCGCCGGCCGCATCGACAAGGTCTACGTGTTCAAGCCGCTCGAGGGGATTGTGGTGGCCGAGATCGTGGCGCTGAAGATGACCGTGCTGGCGAAGGAGTACGGCCTCGAACTGGCGTATGTGGATCCGCGGCTGATCTTCCAGGCGATGCAGGCCGGCAATAAGCTGGCCAAGTTTGGCGTTCGCGAGCTGGACCGGCAGATCGGTGAGATGTTGGCCGACCACTTGATCGCCGCCAAGAAGGCCGGCGGCAAGCGCGTGCGCCTGGACATCGAAGAAGACGGGGTGATGGCGATCAGCCCGGCTGATTAGAACACAGGCACGAATGCCTGTGCCACCCAAGGCGTTTACAGGAAACACATGGCCGCCCCCGCAACCAAACCGGTCTCGGAGATTCAGAAACTCAAGCAGGGGTTTCCCCAGCAAGCCGGAGTCTGCCTGGCGATCATGGCGGCCATCCACATCCTGCCCAAATCGCCCGGCGACAAGACCTTCCGGCTGCTCTTCACGGTGGCCTACTTCGGCGCGGCCCTGGCGCTGCTCTACCTGATCAACAAGCCGCGCGCCGCCTACATGAAACGCATGTACGAGCTGCAGTATGCGGAGGGCGGACCGGCGCTGGAACAGACCTGGCGCATGTACCTGGCGGCGTTGAACCGCTTTTGCAGCATCGTGAGCTACCTGCTGCTGGCCTTCGTGGGGGCCAACGCGGTGAGCATCCTCTCGAAGTGGATGTCGGTTTTCAGCGTGCTTTCGCCCGTCGCCACGCTGGCCTGGTGGGGCTCGCTGGCGGGAATCGTGCTCTTCCCGCGATGGGGAAAAGGCTACCTTTCCGACGTTCTGCAAAAGCGCAGGATGCTGAAGGAGAGCGTCGAGACCAGCGACTTCCAGCCGCGTAACCTGGCGACCATTGCGGCCGAACAGGACGTTCCCGAAGGCCCGCCCGTGTCACTCGTCGGCGACCAGTCCTTCAAAGCCGGCGGGTTCACGTGGACCTGGGGCGATTTCTACAAGAACTGCGTCATCTTCGGCATGTCGGGCTCCGGCAAGACCGTGTGCCTGCTGAACGCGTTGCTCGACGGGCTCATGCTTTCCGCGCAGAGATCCCGGTGTGCCGGACTGATCCTCGATCCCAAAGGCGATTTCAAAAAGAAGATCAAAACCCTCTGCCGGAAGTACGGGCGTGAACGGGATGTCGTCATCATCAATCCGGATTCCAAATCCGAGACCATCCACTGGAACCCTCTGGATTCCAAAGACGACGAACTGGAGATCGCGGCGCGATTTGCAGCCGCGCTCGAATCGGTCCAGGGCGGGGGCAGCGACAAGGACAAGTTCTGGATCGATTCCGCCAAGAAATTCATCCGCCACGCCATCACCCTGCTGCGCATCACCAACGCCGTAGGCGAACCGCCCACTCTCGCGCAGATCGGCGGGCTGGCGGGCAGCCTGAAGACGGTTTACAACACCTGCTACTGGGTTCCCGACGACAACCCCGACGGCGACCAGTGCCTGGCCTACTTCGCCGACGAGTGGGCCGATCTGGCCAATGAGACCCGCACCACCATCCAGGCGTTCATTACCAACATGATCGACCCCTTCCTCATGGAGCCCTACGCCACCGTGTTCTCGGGGAAGTCCACCATGACGGTGGCGGAGATGATCGACGACGGGAAAATTCTGTACGTATGCATGCCGATCGCGGATAAGGAAGCCATGTCGAAGGTGATCTGCACCTTCGTCAAGATGGAATACTACCGGGAAGTGCTGAAGCGCCCCGACAAACCCAGGCCGAGCTTCTTTCTGTGCGACGAGTTCCAGGTCTATTTCACGGGCATGCCCGGCAAGGGCGACGCCGATTTCTTCGAGCGCTCGCGGCAAAGCAATCACGCCAACGTGGTGGCCACGCAGAACTATCCGGCCCTGATGAAGGCGGTGGGCGACAAAGAGTCGGTCGTGAACAACATGCTGAGTAATTGCTCGGTCAAGATCTTCCTCCGCAATACCGACGACAAGACCAACGACTGGGCCTCCAAGATTTTCGGCCAGAGGCTGGTGGCCATGGCATCTTCGAACGTGAGCGGAGGCGCCGGGAGGAATTCCGGCAGCGCCGGCGCATCCGCCAGCCGGCAGTACGACCAGAAGGTCCGGCCCGAAGAATTTGTGGGCCTGGCGACGCCGGACAAGATAGCAAAGGTGGATTACGCCGATACCATCGTACATATGGCCTCGCGCGCCACGGTCACCAAGGAGAAGCTGCGCTGGCGCATGCACCTGATCCAGGATTCAGTGTCGAGCAATGTTTAAGTTCTTGCTCAAGTGGGGACTGATCGTGATCGTAGTTCTGGTGGTCTGGACCACCGTCACCGGGACGTTCCAGCAGATTTACTGGTGGATGTTCCCGTAAGTAAAAAGCACTGACCGCGACGGGCGGTTCGAATCGGCGAGGGGAGCCGATAACCATGCGATTGCTGGACATGAATGCGTTCCGGAAGGCGGCCAGGAGATTCGACGTGTGCCCCGTCGTCCGCGTCTCCAACCCCGAGTCGCGGAAATTCATCGGCAAGGCGGGCTACCAACCCAAGGAACTTACCTGCAAGGCCAAGACCGCCCATTTCGACGTCGTAAAGGACGGGCAAGCGTACCAAACGGCCGGGTTGGTGGTGGACCCCACCATTCACCCTGAGGCTTTCCGCGACCCGCAGAAAGCCCTTAAGGATTGGGAGAACGCAAAGGTTCTGTTCAAAGAGCATGGTTACAGAGTGAATGACGATAAGACGTCTCCGCACTATGGTTGCCTGCAGCACAAAGTGGACGCCGGAGGGAAGGTGGGGTGGGAACATATCCATACCGATACGGACCTGTTCGACGTTGTAGACATGAAACGTCCCAGGGCGAACTTGGCGGTGTACCGGGAACTGCACGGCTTGGATCATTTTCAGGGACCCGGCTTCACCCACGTCCAGGATTTTGTCAACCGCGAAGTCGGCGCCAAGATGATCCAGCACGGCGGACAGGCGCAGGCCGCCGGGATCAAACTCAGTCATGATGACCAGCTTTGGGTTTTCCCTCCAAACAAGGAACCGATCCACCTCAGGAACCCGAAAGAGATCAGAGAATTCTATCGGGACGGGTTTCAAGGCCGGAAGGTGCTCTACGAAGCGCCCGGCGGGGTCGGACCTGCCGGGCCGCCGCCCCCAAAACCCGCGCCGCCCGTGTCGCCGGATGGACCGCGACTGAGCTTGGTGCCGCCGCACCCTGGCTCTTTGACGGCGGAGCACCACACGCCGCAAGCGCCGCATGCCCCGCCGCCCATTCCGTCTGCTGGGCCGGTACATCACGGCCTGCTCTACGAGCCGCTGAACGCCTTCAACCGCGTGGTGGAGAGCATTCCGGGCGCACACGAGACCCTCCAGCAGGGCTCTGCCATTTCAAACCAGATGGCCGAGGAGACCAAGCGCGACTGGGACCTGACGCGCAGCCCCGATCAAGGCGTCAAGATCATGGCCAACGTGATCATGAGCGAGGGCATCCCACTGCCACACGGCGGCGGCGCGGTGGGGACGGTCGAAAAGGGCATCGCGAATATGGCCCACAAGGCCGAGCAGGTGGAACATCACGCGGTGGACGCGGCCAAGGCGGCGGAAGCGGCTCACAAGGCCCAGCAGGCGGAGCATCACGCGGTGGGCGCGGTCGAAAAAGCCACCGCGGGTGCGGCCCACAAGGCCGAGGAGACGGGACCGCATGTTATCGTGACCCCGCAGGCAGAGCATCATGCGGTGGGAACTTTCGAAAAAGCCACTGCGGGTGCGGCCCACAAGGCCGGGCAGGCGGAACATCACGCGGTGGACGCGGCCAAGGCGGCAGAAGCGGTTCACCCTCCCGCGCCCCCGCGCTTCTATGGCAGCGGGGAGATGACGGAACACGAGAAGGAGTCGCTGAGACTCGCGCAGGAAGCGAGCCTGCAGCCGTACCAGTGGGACAAGATAGCGGACGCAACCAAGCTCGTTGACAAGATCAACCCGGTCGGGGGCGATGCGAATTGCCAGCTTGACGTCTTGGCCAACTATCGTGCCTACTACGGCCTGGGAAAGCCCGCGGCAACCGCCGATTTCTACTATCCCAACAAGCCCATCCTGGTCTGGGATCCGGGCAAAGGCAAGTTGGAGGACGTACTGAGTTTTGAGCATAAGGTGGCGCCGGTACCGTCCCTCGGCACGTTCGCAGAAACCGCGGGAGGCCCCGGCGCCGAATTCAAGAATGTGGCCGGCATGCACGCCGTGAAAGACCTTCTCAGCGAAGCGAATGGGAAGGGACCCGGCCATAGCGCTATGGTCGCTTACTCCGACGCGGCTGGTAACAACCACCTGGTCTTCGTCGCGAATGTCGATCACGACATCATCGTTATGGACCCGTTGAACCGGGGGGCGATGCACGGGGATTTCCATCCGCAATATTCGCAGTATGGGGTCCTGGAGTTGGAGCCGCTGGGGCAGCCGGTGTTGGGCAAGATGGGGCTTCACAATCCCCCGCCTTCGCTGCAGCCGCCTCCCCCGCCGCCATCTCCACCGGGACCGCCGGGCGCTCCGCCGCCTCCATACGGATCGTCGGGCATGCGGCCTCCGTCGCCACCGTCGCCAGCCCCCGGAAGCCCTGGCGGCGCCGTTCCTCCGCCCCGCCCTTCCAATCCGGAACCGCCGAACCCGCACGCGAGAACCCTGGAAACCTTACGGGAGCACGCCGAGGACCGGGCGCAGAAAAGCGCCGAGCGCCAGGCCGAGGAAATGATGCGGGGCATCAATCCGCAGAGAGAGCTGGGAACGGCAAACTGCCAGGGCTGCGTGATCGCCACTCACTTCCGCTACTACGGCATCGCGGACGCGGTGGCCACCGCGCACCAGGCGCCGGATGTGGCCGGCATTCAAATGCTCTTGAATCCCCACGAGCCAATTCGGAATATCCAGGGCCCGGAAGATGTCGTCGCCGCATTGAAGGCTTCCGGCCCGGGAACAGCCGGGGTGTTTGGGTACCACAACGGCTTGCCGGCGGGCCACCCGGACCTCGTCACCCATGCAGTGTATGTAGCCAACGTGGATGGCCGGATCGTCTTCATGAACAGCCAGCATGAAGCGTGTCGTCCGGTGGATGCCCCCCAGTTCCGGGACGGCAAGGGACACCCGCTGCAATACCAGTTTCTGCCCACACCCCCTCCCCCCGGCGCCAAACCAGTCCTTGGCCACGGGTTCGACTTCCCCCACACTCCCCCGCAAACGCCGCCGGCACCGACTCACACACCGCCGCCAACCCATCCGGGCGCCCCTTTTGGAGGGGGACCCGCGCCGCGTCCCAGCTCTCCGCCGTCGAGCGAGTTCCCCCGCGGAGCGCTGTCCCAGAAATACGAAAGCGGTGGCAATCCCGGCAGCGTATCGTCGGGCTACCTCAACAAGGCGCACACCAAGGAGGATCGCGGCGGCGTTTCGTACGGCGCCTATCAGTTCACCAGCCGGTACATCGACAAACATGGCCAGGTGCACGAAGGCACCGTCCAATCGTTCCTCAAGAGCCGTGAGGGCGAGCGCTGGGCGCACGAATTCCGGGATGCCCAGGGTAATCCGCTCAAAGCGGCCACCCCGGAGTTCTCCGCCAAGTGGATGGAGATTGCCAAGCGCGAACCCCAGGAGTTCAAAGCCGCGCAGCACGCTTACATCGAGAAGCATTTTTACCAGGTGCAGGCCCAGCACGTTTTGAAAACCACGGGGGTGGATCTGGAGCACCGCTCGCGCACCTTGCAGAACGCCGTGTGGTCCACGGCCGTGCAACATGGGGCGGGTAGTGACATCGTGAGGGACGCTTTGCATCGGGAAGCCGCGCGCCAGCATGTGCATCCGTCGCAACTCTCGGACGAAGCCTGTCTGCGCGCGATCTACCGGCAGCGGATGGAAAAGTTTCCCACCACCGAGTCGCGCTACGCGAGCGAATACCGGGCGTCGCTGGGGATGCTGCAGTCGGAGAGGCTGCACACGGGCCAGCCGGCGAACCAGTTCGAGACCGAAAAACGCCAGGCGCTGTTGCAGATCGAGCGGGAGGTCAAGGATCTGCGCGAGCGGCAGCATCCGGCGGGCGGCAAGTTTGTGGCGGACGTGAAAGGCCAGGAGCATCTGGTCGGCCTGGTCGAACATGCCCGCAAGGAGGGCTATCTGGACGTTTCCACGCCGCCGAATGGCGCGGTCTTGCATGACAGCGCGAGGTGGAAGGGCGATCCGTTGGGCAGCAAGTTTCGCGCCACGGAGTTTTGCCTGCGCCCCGAGAACGCCAATTGCCGGACGCTCGAAACGACGCCGGGCGGCAGTTGGCTGGCTTCTCAGTACCTGAATACCGGATGTCTTTCCGGCGGGCGGTCGGAGGGTGTGTGGCAAAATCTGTCGCACGATTTTAAACAGCAGGCCAGCGGCCCGATTCACGTTCTCGGTGCTCCGGACGCGGTGCATCCTGGAGGGAAGGCCACGGAGCAGGCGATCCACGCCAACGTCACCGCGGCCGCTGCCTCGGGTGCACCGGCAGCGCCGGCAGCCCCTCGGGTGAACGTCGCGCCCGTCGGCGCCGGATCGCAACCGGGGAGTTCCCACACTTCCGGCCAACAGGGTTCCGGGCAGCATAGCTCCGGCCAACAGGGGTCCGGGCAAATCGCCGCACAGGCGGCGCAGCCGAGGCTCTCAGGATTCGGACCTGCACTGAAATCCCCATCGCAGCTCGGCGACGCGTACATGCGGGCGGAGAAGGCGGACATCGGCCGCGACACCGACGTGCGGACCGCCCGGCGGCTGTCGCTGGGGCGCGATCCGGTGACGGGCGGGGTGCCGTTCTTCAAAGGGCCGCTTCCCAGCAACTACGAGGAGTGGCGCCGCGACGCCGCCGAATTCGCCAGGCGCACGGAGCGGGAGCAGGCGGAGAAGGAGCAAAGGCTCGCGCAGATCACCGAGGAGACGCGTAGGCGCGAAGACCAGGCTGCGAAGGACTTTCAGCGCGACGCGAAGGAGGGAAAGCGTCTCGAGGACGAAGAGAAGAAGGCGGCCAAGCAGGAGCACAAAGCGGAAGAGAAGGAACATCATAAGCAGGAAGAAACGGAGAAAGCGCACAAGGCCGAGGAGAAAACCGCCGAGGAACACAAAAAGCAGGAAGAGACAGACAAGGCTCACAAGGCCGACGAGAAGACCGCCGAGGACCACAAGAAGCAGGAAGAGACGGACAAGGCTCACAAGGCCGACGAGAAGACCGCCGAGGACCACAAGAAGCAGGAAGAAACGGAGAAAGCGCACAAGGCCGACGAGAAGACTGCCGAGGACCACAAGAAAGAGGAAGAAACGGACAAGGCTCACAAGGCCGACGAGAAGCCCGCCGAGGAGCACAAGAAGCAGGAAGAGACGGACAAGGCCCACAAGGCCGACGAGAAGATTGCCGAGGACCACAAGAAACAGGAAGAAACGGACAAGGCTCACAAGGCCGACGAGAAGACTGCCGAGGACCACAAGAAAGAGGAAGAAACGGACAAGGCTCACAAGGCTGACGAGAAGATCGCCGAGGACCACAAGAAGCAGGAAGAAACGGACAAGGCCCACAAGGCCGAGGAGAAGATTGCCGAGGACCACAAGATAGAGGAAGAAACGGACAAGGCTCACAAGGCCGACGAGAAGCCCGCCGCAGAACACGGGAAGCCGGAAGAAACCGGCAAGGCTCACAAGGCCGACGAGAAAACTGCCGAGGATCACAAGAAGCAGGAAGAGACGGACAAGGCTCACAGGGCCGACGAGAAGACTGCCGCGGAACACGGGAAGCCGGAAGAAGCTGGTAAGGCTCACACCGCCGACGAGAAGACTGCCGCAGAACACGGGAAGCCGGAAGAAGCCGGCAAGGGTCACACCGCCGACGAGAAGACCGCCGCGGAACGCGGGAAACCGGAAGAAGCTGGCAAGACTCACAACGCCGACGAGAAGACTGCCACAGAACACGGGAAGCCCGAAGAAGCTAGTAAGTCTGACAAGGCCGACGCGAAGGCTGCCGCGGGGCACGGGAAGCCGGAAGAGACCGGCAAGGGTCACAACGCCGACGAAAAAACTGCCGCGGAACCCGGGAAGCCGGGAGAAGCCGGCAAGGCCCACAGCGCCGACGAAAAGACTGCCGCGGAACACGGGAAGCCGGAAGAAGCCGGCAAGGCCCACAACGCCGACGAGAAGACTGCAGCAGAACGCGGGAGGCCGGAAGAAGCTGGTAAGGCTCACAACGCCGACGGAAAGACTGCAGCAGAACGCGGGAAGCCGGAGGAAGCTGGCAAGTCTCACAATGCCGACGAGAAGACTGCCGCGCAACGCGGCAGGCCGGAAGAAGCCGGCAAGGCTCA
>OMOG01000026.1 GCA_900290305.1 Candidatus Sulfopaludibacter sp. SbA4 | reverse complement strand
ATTCCCATCACCGATGTATTTCTCGCCATTTAGTATTCCTTCCTTTTAGACCTGTCGTACTTGTGTCAGTGCACGAGCCGGGCCAAGCGCCGCGAGCCGTCGCCTTGCGGAGATACAAGTTACGACGGCGCACTCAGGTGCAGAATCTGCCTTTGGAAATGCACATTTAGCCGCGCCAGGAGGCTGGCTCGCGGCAACCTCGTCCCAAGACCTCTCGAACTCAAACGGCGGCAAACGTGCCACGGCCAAGTCAACGCCGGGAAGGTGGCACAGGCATTCCTGCCTGTGTCGTAGCCGGTAGCAGTAGGAGAAACATGAATTGGGACCAAATCGAAGGCAAGTGGAAGCGGTTCACTGGCTCGGCGCGCGAGCGCTGGGGCAACCTCACGGACAATGATTGGGAAGCGATCGCCGGCAAGAAGGATCAGTTGGTCGGGCGAATCCAGGAGCGCTATGGAGTGGCCAAAGCGGAGGCCGAAAAGCAGGCCGACGAATGGTCGCGCGCGCAGAAGGATTCCGAGCGCGAAAGCCACGCCGCCACGCGCCTTTAGAAACCGCGCGTGTCAAGGAGTATGAGATGAAGCCGACCCAATCGCGAATCGCCGATCTCTGGTGCAGGGTGATGCACCGGGAGCCCATGTGGCCCTCGCACGGCCAGTACGAGTGCCGGACGTGCGGGCGGCGGCACCGGGTGTGCTGGGAGCAACCTGCACCGGCCGGGCCGCGCGTAATAGCAACGGCAACCGAATCGCGGATCCAATGTCAGTAACAGTAGCCGTAGCCCAGCCGCGCGAAGATCGGGCGGGCAGGACTCTGATGAAGGCTCTGATCTATCAAGGGCCGGGCAAGAAGGTGTTCGAAGAGCGCCCCATCCCTGAAATCGAGTCTCCCACCGGCGCCATCGTGAGGGTCGGCAAGACGACCATCTGCGGTACCGGCCTGCACATCCTCAAGGGCGACGTCCCCACGTGCGCCCCCGGGCGCATCCTGGGACACGAGGGCGTGGGCGTGGTCGAGAAGACCGGGCCGGGGTCACAGGGTTCCATCCAGGCGACTCCGTGTTGATCTCCTGCATCTCAGAGTCAGCCCGGCGCCCCCTCCTACAACCAGCCGCGGGACCGCGGGGAAGATCCAACTCTCTGACAGCATCGGCAGATCCTGCATGATCGGCGGCAACAATTGCATGTGGTCGCGATCGATCTGTCGTGAAGCGCAAGTTTCAGGCCGTTCCGCTTTGGCGCTCAATCTGCCTATAAACCAGGCGAAATCAAAGGAGATCGATTTAGCGTATGAAACATTTCCGGAGCATCGCGTTGACAGCCTTCGCCGCTTGTATCGGGTTTGCCCTGGTGCCAAGCCTCCAGGCGGATGACTGGAACAAGAAAACCACGCTGACCGTCAATGAACCGCTGCAAGTGCCGTCCTGCTGCACGCCGGACCACACCGTAACGCTTCAACCTGGCGAGTATGTGATGGTGCTGGTGGACTCCCTCTCGGACCGGCACATCGTCCGGATCTTCGATAAAGATCAGCAGCACGTCATGACGACCATCCTGGCCATACCGAACTATCGCCTGCAGCCCACCGGACAAACCGTGTTTCAGTACTGGGAAGTCCCCGCGGGACAGACCAGGGCGCTCCGGGCCTGGTTCTACCCCGGCGACAACTTCGGGCAGGAGTTCGCATACCCGAAACAAACGGCCGCGCAGATTGCCGCCTTTGTAAAGACTCCCGTTCCCGCGATCGAAGCGGACACCAGTGCGGTGGAAGATCTGAAGACGGTGCCGCTTCTGGCAGTCGACGAAAGCGGCAAGACTACCGAATTGGCACAGCCACTGCCCGTGCGGGCTTCGGATCCTGCAATGCAGCCCAGACTCGAAACCGTAGCGGTTCAGCCGCAGACGGCCGATCGAGTCGTTGAGGCCGAAACACCCGCGCCGGCGCCGACGCTGCCGGGTACCGCCAGCGCCACGCCGCTCATCGGCTTGGCCGGACTGGTGTCATTGGTTCTGTCCGCAGCTCTGGGAGTCCGCTCCCGGCGCCGGGGTCCTTGCAAAGACTAGCCCGGAACGCGAGTTACCGTGCGAAGAGAGATTCTCATCCTCGGGCTGGCAGTAGCGGTGCAGGCACTCTCTGCGCAGGTCCCCGCCGTCGAGGCATCCGGGCAACCCTTCAAGCTCAGCGCGACGGCCGAGCTGGTGCTTCTGGATGTCAGCGTCAAAGACGCGGCGGGCGGCCATATTTCGAACCTGGGCAAGGACAGCTTCAAAGTTTATGAAAATGGGAAGCTTCAGGAAATCACACACTTTGGAAGCGACGATGTGCCGGTCACGGTGGGCCTGGTGATCGACACAAGCGGCAGTATGCGGCCGAAGTACGCAGACGTGGTCACGGCAGCGCTGGTGTTTATCGGGGCGAGCAACCCGAGAGATGAGGTGTTCGTGGTGAATTTTGGAGACCACGTCAGCAGCGGACTTCCCGACAGCGTCCCCTTCACGGCCGACGTTCGCCAGCTTCGCAAGGCCCTGTCGTTTGGAACGCCCGCGGGACGCACTGCTCTCTACGACGCGATTCTCTTCTCCCTGCATCATCTGGAGAAGGGCAAGTGCGAGAAGAAGGCCCTGATGCTGGTCAGCGACGGTGGCGACAATAGCAGCGTCCATGGCTCCGAAGAGGCCATGCGGGTGGTTCGGGAGTCCCGCGCGACCATTTTCACCATCGGGATCTTCGATGCGAACGATGAGGATCGGGACCCCGGGCTGCTTCGGCGGCTCGCCCGAGTGAGCGGCGGAGAGGCCTTCTTCCCCGAGCAGCTTCCCGCGGTCGACGGTATCTGCCGGCAGATCGCCAGCGACATTCGCACGCGGTACACCATCGGTTACGTTCCGGTTCGATCCGGCGGCCAAGGTTCGTTGCGGACGATTCGAGTGGCCGCATCGGCGCCCGGCGGGCGCCGGTTGGTGGTCCACACGCGTACCAGCTATGCACTTCCACCCAAGCTCCCGATGGCCGGCCCGGATGGCGGGGCGAGCCGGAAGCAGGGCCGATGAGACTGCGCATGGCCCGATACTTCCTCCTGGCCGTCGCGATCGTTTGCCTCGGATTCTACGGCTACGCGTATCTGGAGCGGATCTTGTACCAAACCTATGAAAGCCGGCAGTTCGACCGGACGCCGGACCGCAGGGCCGCTGCCGCCGATGTTTCCCGCATCGTGCGCCCGCCCCGGAAATCCGCGTCATCGTCGAGGCTTCCGCCCCGCACCGCGCTCCTCGGACGACTCTCGGTTCCCAGGCTGCATTGGTCTGCCATGGTGCGGGAAGGCGTCGACGGAAATACATTGCAGCTCGCCGTAGGCCACATTCCCGCGACGGCGCTGCCTGGGCATCCCGGAAATGTCGGGGTCGCGGGGCACCGCGATACGTTCTTTCGCGGATTGAAGGATTTGAAGGCCAAAGACGAGATCGAATTCTCAACCCTGAGCGGCGATTTCCAATACGTAGTGGAATCGCTCAGCATCGTCGAGCCGGATAATGTAGGGGTACTCGCCGCCTCGTCCGAGAACGTGCTGACCCTGGTAACCTGTTATCCCTTTTCCTATATCGGAGCCGCGCCCAAACGGTTCGTCGTAAGGGCCCGGCAGGTGTCACCGCCAATGGCGCCACCATCAACTGTGGAATGATGAAGATTGGGCGGCAATAGTTGGCCGCGGGAGTTGAGCTTGATGAACGCTTCAGTTATTTGCGCCGCCCGGATCCTGGTCATTGAAGACAATGCCTCGGACGTCTTCCTTCTCGACCGGGCCCTGAAGAAGCAGGATTTCCCCTTTGAACTGGTTCACCTGTTGAGCGGAGGCGAGGCTCTCGCATTTATCCGCCGCCAGGGAGCCTATGCGGATGCGGAAAATCCCAGCCTGATCCTGGTGGACCTGAACCTGTCCAAGTACACCGGCGAAGACATCTTGCGCGAAATCCGATGCGCCAGCCACCTCAACGGCGTTCCGGTGTGCGTGTGGAGCTCTTCCCGCTCCCGGAAGGACGAGGCTCTGCTGAAGGAGCTCGGAGTTACCCGGTTCATCACCAAGCCTTCCGGCCTGGGTCAATTCATGGAGATTGGCCGAACGATTAAGGATCTGTTCGCCGGCCACGGAGGCGGCTGACGGCGTTACAAAGGAGTGGCGCTTCACGTGCTCTAGTGTTCTGACTCCTGATTCCTGTGAAGACGCCCGTTCGTCCCGGCGAGAAAGGTAATGGTGGCGTTTGGTTAAGAAGACCGGCAGTCGTCGGCTCAGCGGGGTCGCGATCTCACCGCCGGCCCCTGGTTCGCCCCGCCCAGAGTGGCGAACGGCTCCGACGGGAGCGAGCGCCGCAGCAGTAATCGCGCGGCCAGCCCCCGAGGAACGCCCTGGCGGCCCCCCTTCCCACATTGTTGGTGTAGGAGCCTCCGCCGGAGGGCTCGAGGCATTCACGGAACTGCTCCGCCACCTGCCGGACGATACCGGTATGGCATTCGTGCTGGTTCAGCACTTGGATCCCAAGCACGAGAGCCATCTGACGGAGCTGCTTTCCAGAGAAAGTAAAATGCCTGTCTCTGAAGTGCGGGGCGAAACTCGCGCCGAGGCTAATCGTGTTTACGTGATTCCGCCGCAATACAATTTGGGCATTTCCGCTGGCGTCCTGCAGACCCCGCCCCGGCCGGAGAGTGGCCGCAACATGCCGATCGACTCTTTTCTCCGCGCGCTGGCGGCAGACCGCGGCAGCCAGTCACTCGGCGTCATTCTTTCTGGAACCGCGTCCGATGGGACGCTGGGCCTCCAGGCGATCAAGGCCGCCGGCGGTACCACCTTCGCCCAGGAAGTGCTAACCGCGAAGTGCGACGGCATGCCGCGCAGCGCCATCGCCGCCGGCGTGGCGGATTTTGTCCTCTCGCCGGCTGGAATCGCAATGCAACTGGTGGCCATCGCACGGGGTGCTCAGGTCCCCATGGAGCATCGGGAGGCGATCGAGCCGCCGGCGGATTCGGAACTGGCCAGGATACTCCGGCTGGTGCGCAGCGCCACCGGCGTGGACTTCACGCATTACAAGCAGGGCACTCTCTCGCGGCGCATCAAACGCCGCATGGCCATCCGCGGATTCGAAAAGCTGGAAGACTACAGCCGGTACCTCGAGCAGCATCGCGAAGAAATAACCGCGTTGTGCGAGAACTGTTTTATCACCGTCACGGCGTTCTTTCGGGAGCCGGCGGTCTTCGAAGAACTGAAACGGAGTGTGTTCCCGGCTCTGGTTGAGAATCGAGAGCCCCGGGATCCAATCCGGGTCTGGGTGCCTGGGTGTGCCACTGGTGAGGAGGCCTATTCCATTGCCATCTGCCTGATGGAATTCCTGGACGACGCGAAACTGAAACTTCCGATCGAGATTTTCGCCACCGATATCAGCGAAACCGCCATCGAAAAAGCCCGGACCGGCACATACGCGGGCGGCGCCTTGGCCCACGTCTCCCCGCAGCGATTGGCGCGCTTCTTCACCCTGTCGGAACGCGGGTACCAGGTTGCGAAGAGCATCCGTGACGTATGCGTCTTTGCCAGGCACAACGTGGCGGAGGACCCGCCTTTCTCCAAGCTCGACCTCATCAGTTGCTGTAACGTGCTGATCTACCTGGGAGACGTATTACAGCGCAAGGTGTGGTCGATTTTGCGTTACGCCCTTAAGCCAACCGGCTTCCTGGTGCTCGGTCCGTCGGAAAGCATCGGCACGCTTTCCGAGTCGTTTCATCAGGTGGAGAAGATTCACAAGATCTATAGCATGAAGCCGGCCGCAAGTTCGCCGGCGCTGCCCCTGAGAGAAGGACGCCGCGATGAAGGCCGGGTGGATATCCGGGAGAAAATTGCCGAGGCTCGAACCGGGCTGGAAGTGCAAAGAGAAGCCGACCGGTTGATGCTGGCCGAATATGTCCCCCCAGGCGTCATCATCGACGACGAGATGAATATTGTTCAGGTGCGGGGCCGCACTGCGCCGTTCCTCGAGATCTCGCCCGGCGAGCCGACGCACAACCTTCTGAAACTGGCGCGGGAGGGCTTGATAGCCGGCCTGGGTAAGGCGATCCGCATTGCCAGGCAAAGAAATGCCCCGTCTAAAGAGGCCGCCTTCCGGATCGAAGACGGCGGCCAGTTAAGAGACGTCACTATCAAGGTGATCCCCTTTCGCGGCTCATCCTCTTCCGAGGAACGGCATTTTCTGGTGCTGTTCGAAGATGCCGGGCTGAAGGGCGGCGCGCGGGCGAGGCGCAAGCCGGCGCTTGCCGACCACGGCGGAGGCGCCCGGCTCCGGCAGGAGCTGGTGGCGACCAAAGAGTATCTGCAATCTATCGTCGAAGATAATGCAACCACCCTGGAACAGCTTCGGGCGGCCAGCGAAGAGGCGCAGGCAGGCAACGAGGAGCTGGAGACCGCGCAGGAAGAGCTGGAATCGGCCAATGAAGAACTGAACACGTTGAACGAGGAGCTGAGGATCAGCAACGTGGAATTCAGCAAGGTCAACCGCGATCTGGCCAATCTTCTGGAAAGCCTCAGCATACCGCTGGTGATGGTTGGGCGGGATCTGCGCATTCGACGCTTTACGCGCGCCATCGAGCCTATGTTGAACCTGATCGCCTCGGATGTCGGGCGGTCGATCACCGATCTTCAGCCTCAAATGGAACTGCCCGACCTGCGGCTGCTGCTGCTGGATGCCATGGAGGGCGGCAATCGGAAGCCGCGCGATATCCGCGACGCGCACGGCCGCTGGTATTCGCTGCGCATCCTCCCGTCGGTGGGGCCGGATGGCAAGACCGACGGCGCCGTGCTGATGTTGATCGACGTCGATGCCGCCAAGCGCGGTCTCGATTTCGCCGAAGCGATTGTGGAAACGGTGCGGGAGCCTCTCGTCATCCTGAACCAGAACTTGCAGGTGATGCAAGCGAACAAGACGTTTTACGAGACGTTCCGGGCCGCTCGGGAAGAGACAGAGGGCCATCTTATTTACGAGCTGGGGAACGGACAATGGAACATCCCGAAGCTGCGCGAGCTGCTGGAGAGCGTCCTCCCCGCGCGCTCCACGTTTCGGGACTTTGAGGTGACACACGAATTCGAGCATGTCGGACGCAAAGTGATGCTTCTCAACGCGAGTGAGATCTTCAATCCGAATGCGCAGGCGCGGACCATCCTTCTGGCGATTGAAGACGTGACAGACCGCAAACAGGCTGAGGAAGCGCTTAAGACGACCAACGCCGAACTGCAGCATTTTGCCTATGCGCTCACGCACGACCTGCAGGAACCTCTTCGCATGGTAGTGAACTTCAGTGAGCTTTTGGGGCAGGAGTATGCGGGAAAATTGGGCAAAGAAGCGGACCAGTACATCTCCTATTCCGTAGAGGGAGCCCTGAGGATAGAGGCCCTGCTGAAGGCTCTGCTTGCTTATTGGGAGGTCGCGGAGCGCGAACGAAACAGCTTCGCCTCGATCGATTGCGGCGCGGTTCTCGCCAAAGCGCTGTTGAACCTCCATGCGGCCATCGCCGAGAGTGGCACCACCGTAACCTCCGATCCGTTGCCGGCGGTGGTCGGCGAAGAGGTGATGCTGATGCAGCTCTTCCAGAACCTCATTTCTAATTCAATCAAGTACCGTGGCAAGGCAACACCGAGAATCCATGTCTCGGCGGAGAGAGACGCGGAAGGCTGGCTGTTTGCGGTGCGGGACAACGGAATCGGTATCGATCCGAAAGACACCGAACGGGTGTTCGGCATGTTCAAGCGTTTGCATGGAAGCGAAGTCCCCGGCACTGGCATCGGTCTTGCGATCTGTAAGAAAGTTGTCGAGCGCCAGGGTGGACGAATCTGGGTGGAATCGGAAGCAGGTCGCGGCGCAACTTTCAAGTTCACGATTCCTCCCCCGCGCATCCAGGATCGGGTTCTAAACGCGCGGAGTGACAATGGGCGATTCTGACCAAAACCGCACGAAGGATGAGGTCGAACGTTTACGCCAGGCGCTCGACGCCGAAACGCAGCGATGCCTCGAGGTTCAGAGGCAGTTGGACCGGGCGGGCACAGACTTTGAAGAGTTTGTCTCCATGGCGGCTCACAACCTGCGCGAGTCCCTCCGCGATGTGGCCTCATTCAGTCAATTGATGGCCGAGACCTGTAACGGCCGCCTCGATTCCGATGCCGCCGGATTCCTGGATCGCATTCAGGAGGGGGCCGTAAGAATGCAGTCGCTCCTCACTGACATGGTGGATTACTGCGCTGCGTGTACGGGCGGCCGGCAGTCCTCGCGGACTGACATGGAAGCGGTCTTAGGGCAGGCTCTGCTCTCGACGGACCGCCAAATCGCAGAACGAAGCGCCATCGTCACCCACGACCCGTTGCCTCGGGTGTCGGGTGACTCTGGCATACTGATCAAGGTCCTGCTCCATCTGATTCGCAATGCCCTCGATTACTGCGAGGCGCCTCCGCCCCGCATTCACATCTCATGCAGGCGAGACGAGAGTGAATGGGTATTTTCGGTGCAAGACAGCGGTCCCGGCATAGACCCCGTATTCCAGGGCCGCCTGTTCAAAGCGTTTAAGCGCCTGCACGGGAGAGAACACCCCGGGAACGGGCTTGGACTCGCATTCTGCAAGAAGGCTGTCGAGTGGCAAGGCGGCCGGATGTGGATGGAGTCGGCGCCCGGGGCGGGTTCGACATTCTATTTCACTTTGCCGCCGGCTGATTAACAGATCTTCAAAACTATTTCTTCTCTTCTTGAGCGCCGGGCGACAGGAGCGCCGAATGCTTCGTCTGTTGTTTCCCCACTGACTGATTGCGACCGCCATTCCCTTAGCTCCAATACTGTTCAGTTTGCAGCCACACGTGGGGCAGGTTTTCAACCTGCTGGCCGATTTTCAATCGGCCTGCTGACGTCGTCTCCGCTCGCGCAACCTTAAGTGAACAGTATTGCCCTTAGCTCGGATTTCTCATCGGCCGGGCATCGACACGAGTGTCTGAGCCCGCCTGCTATAACAGTCTGTTCGCACTTAACCGTGGCGCACGCTCTCAGCGTGCCGTGCCGGCACTTTTGCCGGCATGTCTTGGCCGCGACCGATGAGAAATCCGGGTTAGTGGCCCAAACCAAGCTGCCTGAATTCTAGCCGGGAATTCGGCAGGCAAGAGCGTGCACTTAGAGTGCAGGGTTTGCCGGTACTCGCGTAGCCGCCTTAAGGCACGTGCGTGTTTGCATGCGGCCACGCACGTGCATTGCTAAAACTCGGAGAGTGGTGAAAATATGATCCAACCGCAAAAAAGACATCGCACCCTGCTTGCGCTTGTACTCTGTTCTTCCGGGGCGATCGGCGCTTATGGCCGGTCCCCTACGCTGCGTTCATTGACACAACAAACGGAGACTATGTCATTCCTGGCTTGGGTGGTTCTCGGACTGGTCGCTGGTTACATCGGCAGCAAGATTGTGAATAGCAGAGGCGAGGGCATACTGCTCGATATCCTGCTGGGTGTGGTCGGCGCTTTTGCCGGTGGCTGGCTGTTCCGCATCTTTGGAGCCCCCGGCGTAAGCGGCCTCAACCTGTACAGTTTCTTCGTGGCGATTATCGGCTCAGTGGTTTTGCTGGTTGTCTATCACGTGCTTTTCAGACGGAGAAGGGCTTGGTAGGGCGCCGGCTTCCTGAGTCGTACGCCCGATCCGCCCAAAGAGCGGGATGTAAGCCGCGAGGTTCCCTGGCGCGTGATCGATCGCGCGCAGGACCTCGCGCCCCAGCGCCGGCAGGTTCCTCTTAAGTCACCGTCAGGAAATAACCAGTTCAATCGGTGGCAACCGCTCCCAAACGGGGTGCCCTCTGGGCCCGGCACTGAAGGCGCATCGGAGCCGCGACCGTGCCTCGCCCTTGGCGAGCGAGGGAGCGGTTGTCACAGTTATTTCCTAACAGGCCCTAAGACTAAGCGGTGTCTCCGATCGGAGTCTGCCATCGGAATAGGAAAAAGTGCCGGCCGCAAAGCAAGCACCGGTAGGGTTGAAGGAGCCAGCGGAAAGCTCGCTCCACAGCGTTTCGGACGCCCACGCTTCTAAACTCAATAGACCTGCAGTGTGGACAGCGAGTGGCGAGCAGCCCCATTGTGGCGCGGATCATATGCCCACGCCGGAGGGCGGGCGCGGCTCCGTCCACCATCCACCCAGACTGCTGCTCGCCTCTGGCGCGGTGGCCGGTTGTTCGGGTGTTCTCAGGCCGGGCTCCGGCAAAATGACCCGCTCGTTTGGTCTCTTGTTCATCCGCGTCCCTTTCCCCAGTCGCCTTGTTGGCCGCTAATCCCAATACTGTTCACTTTGCGGCCGACTTGTGGGGCAGGCAATCCTGCCTGGCAATCCTGCCTGCAGCCGCCTTTCAGGCGGCTCTCCCGGCCGAATACGAATCTTNNCCGTGCAGATCATGGCTTCGGTCGTGAGCATGAGAGAGGCGATGGAAGCTGCGTTTTCGAGGGCCGTCCGAGTTACTTTGGTGGGATCGATCACGCCCGCCTCGACCAGGTCCTCGTACTTTTCCGTGGCGGCGTTGAAGCCGAAGTTGGGATCTTTGTGAACCCTGATCGCCTCCACAACTACAGCGCCCTCGGTCCCGCAGTTCAGCACGATCTGGCGGACCGGCTCTTCGCAGGCGCGACGAACGATGGTGACGCCGAACTGCTCGTCGCCTTCCAGCTTCAGTGTTTCGAGGGCGGCCGCGGCGCGCAGCAGTGCGACGCCTCCACCCGGTACGATGCCTTCCTCGATGGCCGCGCGAGTGGCATGTAGAGCGTCCTCGACGCGGGCCTTCTTCTCCTTCATCTCGGTTTCGGTCGCGGCGCCGACTTTGATGATCGCCACGCCGCCGGCCAACTTCGCCAGGCGCTCCTGAAGCTTCTCGCGGTCGTAGTCCGAGGTAGTCTCTTCGATCTGGGCGCGCAGTTGCCTGATGCGGCCTTCGATGTCCTTTTGCGAGCCGCCGCCGTCGATGATGGTGGTGGTGTCCTTGTCCACGGTCACGCGCTTCGCGTGGCCCAGATCCTCCAGCTTGATGCCTTCCAGCTTGATCCCGGTCTCTTCCATGATGGCCTTACCGCCGGTCAGGATCGAGATATCCTCCAACATTGCCTTGCGGCGATCGCCGAAGCCTGGGGACTTGACCGCGCAAGCACTGAGTGTGCCGCGCAGCTTGTTGACCACCACGGTGGCCAGCGCTTCGCCCTCCACATCCTCGGCGATTACCAGCAGCGGCTTGCCGGCGCGTGCAATCTGCTCGAGAATCGGCAGCAGGTCCTTCATGTTGCCGATCTTCTTGTCGTGAATGAGGATGTAGGGATCTTCGAACACGCACTCCATGCGCTCAGGGTCGGTCACCAGGTAGGGCGAGAGGTAGCCGCGATCGAATTGCATCCCGTCCACGGTCTGCAACTCGGTGGTCATGGTCTTGGATTCCTCGACCGTGATCACCCCGTCCTTGCCGACTTTCTTCATAGCCTCGGCGATGATGTTGCCGATGGTGGGGTCGCTGTTCGCCGAGATGCTCCCAACTTGCGCGACCATGTCTCCGGAGACCGGCTTGGAAAGCTTCTTGACTTCCCCGACCACCACTTCCACGGCCTTATCGATTCCGCGCTTGACGGCCATCGGATTCGCCCCCGCCGCGACCGCTTTGACGCCCTCGCGGTAAATGGCCTGGGCCAGGATCGTGGCCGTGGTAGTGCCGTCACCGGCAACGTCCGAAGTCTTCGACGCCACTTCGCGCACCATCTGGGCGCCCATATTCTCGAGCGGATCCTTCAACTCGATCTCTTTGGCCACCGTCACACCATCTTTGGTGATGGTCGGCCCGCCGTATTTCTTCTCGAGAACCACATTGCGCCCCCTTGGTCCGAGGGTCACTTTCACCGCTTCGGCAAGTTGGTTGACGCCTCTCAGGATCGCTTGCCGGGAATGGTCGCTATAAACAATCTGTTTTGCCACGGATATTCTCCTCGTTCTTTCGGATTTGAATTAGCTGGCCTTCAAGAGCGCCTGCGGGGCCGCGTCGAGAACTCCAAGGACATCGTCCTCGCGCATGATGATGTAGTCTGCCCCATCCAGTTTGATCTCGTTGCCGGAATATTTGGCGAACAGGATGTGGTCGCCGACTTTGACATCGAGATCGACAATTTTGCCCTTCTCGAGCCGCTTGCCCTTGCCGATCGCCATTACTTCAGCCTCCTGCGGCTTTTCCTTGGCCGAATCGGGGATGACGATGCCGTTGCGTGTGGTTTCCTGCTCATCGATCCGCTTCACCACGATGCGGTCGTATAGGGGTCGAATGTTCATAATGCTGCTAACCTCCAGTTAGATTGAGTCTGTAAAACAACTTGCTGCTTCAGTTACGCTGCTCCGGGAAGACCAGGCCCTTCTGAAGATGCCGCGGGTGGGCGAAAACGCTCACATACGGCACTTTCAGGAACGAGTGACCCATCACCTGCGTGATTTCGATGCTGTTGCAGTGCTGAGTTCTTACCTTGGCGATGAGCCGCTGCAACGCGGTTCGCAGCGTTTTTTGCCTGTCAAACCCGAAGACCGTGGCTTTGATCTCTCCAGCCATGAAGAAAAAGGTCCATCCCGCTTCCTGAATTTGTTGCTCGAACGTGGAAGGGGAGGCGCTCACAGCCGACCATCCACTCGCTTGAGATTCTCTCTGGAGTGCTAAGGAGGCCGGCAGTACGGCGCTGTCTTCAAGCAGAATGCTTCCCGCTGTGAGTGTCTCTGTGAGTGTGTCCGTCATAGTATGCCTTCGGTTTTTTTCCGGCCGGGCGGCCTATGGCCGGAACCTCGCCCTGTTCACAAGCCTGGCCTTATCGAGCTTGGCTCGCTCTGTTTCGTCTTCCCTCGCCAGCCGGTTGGCCTCTCTTTGGGGCGCTTCCTTGTCGTCGAGCCGTGCCGCTTCGACGATGGCGGCCTGCGCCTGCGCATCCAGCTTCTTCACGATCCCAACCAGCTTGAAGGTGGGCCCATTCGAAGAACGGAGCAGCTCGAAGGAGTACTCCGAATCCTGCCATCGCGCGACCGCCTCTTCCTGACCGAAAACGCGCGGCCCTGCCTGGGGTGGAGCGGGAGGCTTCACGGCAATTCCGTAAGAGACCGAGATCGCTTCGACCAGGTCGTCGGTTGTCATTCCCTCGGTCTGGTAGCGGTCGTAGTCGATCGCGATCCGAAACAGGGCCCCGTCGCAGAAGGTGAAGAGCACCTCTCTGGCTGGTTCCGTTTTTGAGGATGCCCCGAGAGGTTGCGGGCGCCACGACAGCTCTTGGATCAGCGCGGGGCGGCTATGGACGACTTTCGCTTCCTTTGGGTCTACGCCGGCCTGTCTGGCAACAGCCGGCAGGTCCGTTCCGAGTTGAAAGTCCCGGTACCTCGAAAGATCTGCTGCCAATGTAGCGGTGGACATCACTCCGAATAGAGCGATTGATGCCAGCTTAGTACGTCGTTTCATAAATCCAGTCTCGTTTCGAACCGTGGCGCACGCACTCATTTGTACTACAACACTCTCAAGTCTTCGCAGCCTGCGCCGGACCCCCTGGTCCGCCTGGGTCCCCTCGGGGGAGCCCCCTGGTCGGCCTTTGGTTGCGGCTATGCTGCTCTGTGGGGCAGCCAATCCTGGCTCGGGGTCCCCTCTGGGGGCGGCTTCAGCCGGCGCTCCGCGCCCCGCGACGTTTCTGCCACCAGAGACGTCCCCGAAGGGCTCGTCCGCCGCACGTGTCAACAGTCGCAATCTCGTTTCCCGCCGGTGCGGACGCATTGCGACATCTTGCTTAGAGCACGAGTCGCACCAACCACGTCTTTTGTTGAGCCGATTCGCCAGGCCACGCCTGGTGGTGCCGGTTTGGAGGGAACCAGCCGCCGGGCGAGTGACCGCCCATGGTCAAATGACGAGGCGCGGTCAAAGTCCGAAGGGGATTCGGGAATGAGGAGAAGCTAAGTCACCGTCGGGAAATAACCAGTTCAATCGGCCGCAACCGCTCCCTAACGGGGTGCCGTCTGGGCCCGGCTCTGAAGGCGCATCGGAGCCGCGACCGTGCCTCGCCCTTGGCGAGCGAGGGAGCGGTGTTACGCGCGGACACTGAGTTTCGCAACAGAAACTAGTTAGACGGCGCCACCGGAGCCCCTTGCCCCCCCACTTCTTCCGGATGCGTAGACCTGCGGTGGTTTGACCATATTCGGTCATATGACCCCGCAAGGTCAGTTTCTCCCCATGGCTGCTCGAACTCGTAACCTCAATGAATGTAGGCACATATGGCCTAATCAACGACTCGCTTCTGACGGCCCTCGACATGCTTTTACGACGACGGCCCGGAAATGCCCGCCGAGATCGGGCGGCACGTGTCAAAGAAGGGGGTAGTTGCATGCGACAGAGAGTGATCCCGCTACTCGCGCCCATGACCAGGCGCCGGCAGAGTGAAGACGACTGCCGCGAAACCAAGGCGCGCGGCCTGACCGTGCTCAACTCACCCCTGCTGAACAAGGGAACGGCCTTCACCGTGGAAGAACGAAAGAGCCTGGGCCTCAGGGGGCTGCTCCCGCCGGACATCAGCACGCTCGGCACCCAGGTCAAGCGCGCCTACATCCAGTACGAGCGTCTGCCCGATGCGCTCAGCAAGAACATTTACCTGACTGCCCTGCACGACCGCAACGAGGTGCTGTTTTACCGGCTGTTTTCCGAACACCTGCGCGAAATGATCCCCATCGTCAACGATCTGACGGTCGGCATGGCGATGGAGCAGTACCACCATGAGTGCCGGCCTCCTCGGGGCGTGTATCTCTCGATCGATCATGCCGACGCCATCGAGGAGGCCTTTGCCAATCTCGGCGTCGGCGCCGGGGATGTCGACCTGATCCTCGCGACCGATGCCGAGCAGGTTTTGGGAATCGGCGATTGGGGCGTTGGCGGCATCGAGGTGTCCATCGGCAAACTGGCGATCTACACGGCGGCCGGAGGCATCGATCCTACCCGCGTAATCCCGGTGATGCTCGATGTCGGTACCAACCGGGAAAGTCTGCTGGAGGATCCCACCTACATCGGCAACCGGCACACCCGGGTACGCGGGGCGCGCTACGACGCCTTCATTGACGCTTACGTGAAAGCCGTCACGACGCTGTTTCCCAACGCTCTCCTCCAGTGGGAGGACTTCGCACCCGGCAACGGGCGGCGCATCCTCGAGCGGTACCGCAACCGGATCTGCACCTTCAACGAAGATATGCAGGGCACCGGCGCCATCACGCTGGCGGCGGCCATCTCCGCGGTCCGCGTCTGCGGGACGGCGCTGCGCAACCAGCGGGTCGTCATCTTTGGCGCCGGTACCGCAGGCGTGGGAGTCGCCGACCAGATTCGCGACGCCATGGTGCGGGAGGGCCTCTCCAAAGAGGATGCCGCCAGGCGCTTCTGGTGCGTGGACCGTCAGGGTCTGCTCACTACCGATATGACCGATCGGCTGCGCGACTACCAGGTGACGTACGCGCGCCCAGCCGCCGAAAGCAAGGGCTGGAAGCACGGCGAGGATGGAAGCGCTGTAGGCTTGGCCGAGGTGGTCCACCGCGTCAAACCGACCATGCTGGTCGGCGCTTCGACAGTCTCCGGCAGTTTCACGGAGGCCATCGTCAGGGAAATGGCCGCCCACACGGAGAGACCCATCATCTTCGCGCTCTCCAATCCGCCCGTGCGGGCCGAGGCGAACCCGGCCGATCTGATTGCCTGGACCGACGGGCGCGCTCTGATGGCCACCGGCAGCCCGTTTCCGCCGGTCACTTATCGAGGGGTGACATACGTCGTCGCCCAGGTGAACAACGCCATGTTATACCCGGGTCTGGGACTCGGCGCTATCGTGTCGCGAGCCAGCCGGATCAGCGAGGGCATGTTCGCGGCGGCGGCCAGCGCCGTGTCCAGCCTGGTCACGGTGCGGCAGCCCGGTGCTTCGCTGCTCCCGCATATCGACGACTTGCGCAGCGTGTCGCTGACGGTGGCGGTGGCCGTCGCCGAGACTGCGGTCGCCGAGGGCCTGGCCCGAGTCGATTTCGGCGACATCGTGCAACAGGTGCAAGACGCCATGTGGCAGCCGGAGTACCGCCGCATCCAGGCGTCCTGATGCCGGCAGGTTTATCGTTCGGGCCGGAAGGGTAGATGCCCCATGAAAGAACACTCTAAAGTCCGCAAGATTGCTTTTGTTGGCGACCACTTGCCGCGCAAATGCGGCATCGCCACCTTTACGTCGGACCTTCTTGCCGCGGTTCAAAGCGCGCATCCGCAAAGCCAGTGCCTCGCCGTTTCGGTCAACGACATTCCGGGCGGCTACGAGTATCCCGAAGTGGTTCGCTTCGAGGTTGAGGAGCAGGATCTGTCGTCCTATCTGCGTGCCGCCGACTTCCTCAACATCAGCAACGTGGACATCGTCTGCCTGCAGCACGAGTTCGGTATTTTCGGCGGGCCCGCCGGCGGCCATATCCTGGCGCTCCTGCGGGAATTGCGAATGCCCCGTCTGCCTGCAGCACGAGTTCGGCATTTTCGGAGGGCCCGCCGGCGGCCATATCCTGGCGCTCCTGCGGGAATTGCGAATGCCCGTTGTCACCACCCTTCATACCGTCCTGCAGCAGCCTCGGGCCGACCAGCGCCGCGTGATGCAAGAGTTAATCTCTCTCTCCACGCGGCTCGTGGTCATGGCCGAGCGCGGCCGGCAGATGCTGCAGACCATCTATCGGGCGCCGCCGGCCAAGATCGATCTTATCCCCCACGGCATTCCCGATGTCGGTTTCGTCGATCCGACTTATTTCAAGGACCAGTTCGGGGTGGAGGGCAAAGTGGTGCTGCTCACGTTCGGCCTGCTTTCGCCGAACAAGGGCATCGAATATGTGCTCAATGCTCTGCCGCAAGTTCTGGCCGAGTTCCCCGAGGTTGTCTACATTGTCCTCGGCGCCACCCATCCCAACGAATTGCGGGAGCACGGTGAAGCTTACCGGCTCAGCCTCGAAATTCTCGCTAAAAAGAACCAGGTCGACAAGAACGTCATCTTCTACAACCAGTTCGTGGACCTGGAGAATCTCAAGGAGTTCATCGGTGCGGCGGATCTTTATATAACCCCTTACCTGAACGAAGCCCAAATCACTTCGGGCACGCTGGCTTACACGTTTGGCGCCGGCAAAGCAGTGGTTTCCACGCCCTACTGGCACGCCGCCGAATTGCTGGCGGATGACCGTGGCATTTTAGTGCCGTTCGCCGACGCGCCGGCCATCGCGCGCGAGGTGATCGGCTTGCTGCGTGACGACACTCGCCGGCACGCCCTGCGCAAAAATGCCTACCGGATCGGCCGCGAGATGATTTGGAGCAACGTGGCGCAGATGTATATGCGTTCCTTCGAGTGTTCCCGGCTGGAAGTGGCCGCGCCGCGAAGGTCTCTCGCCACCAAGACGCTCGACCAAAAGCCGCGCGAACTCCCCAGGATGAAGCTGAATCATCTCACGCGGATGACCGATTCCACCGGAGTCTTTCAGCACGCGGTCTTCACTGTTCCGAATTTTTCCGAGGGCTACTGCACCGATGACAACGCTCGTGCCTTCGTCCTCGCCGTGCTGCTCGGCGAATTAGGTGAGGATCCGGAGCGTGTGAGGGCACTCGCCACCACCTCCGGGGCTTTCCTCCATCATGCCTTCGATCCAAAAACCAAACGCTTCCACAACTTTCTGGGTTTTGACCGGCATTGGCTGGACGAACAAGGGTCGGAGGACTCCCAAGGCAGGGCACTCTGGGCGCTGGGCATCGGCGTGGGACGTTCGCCCTTTCGGAGCTTCCAGATGATGGCCGGACAGCTCTTCGCGCTGGCGCTGCCCGCACTGACGGGCTTCACGTCGCCGCGGGCGTGGGCCTTTGGCCTGATCGGCATCCATGAATACCTGCGGAGGTTGAGCGGCGACACCCTGGTCAACCAAACCCGGGAGACACTGACTTCGATGCTCATGGAGCGCTTCGAAGCGAGTGCGCATCCGGATTGGCCGTGGTTTGAAAACGAACTGTCGTACGACAACGCCAAGCTCGCGCAAGCCTTGATTGTGAGTGGACAGGGTACCGGACAACAAGCGGTGCTCAATCGGGGACTGGAGGCCCTACGCTGGCTGACCAGGTTGCAGATGTCCGAGAAAGGCCATTTTCGGCCCATTGGCAGCAATGGCTTCTATCGGCGGGGCGGCGAGCGCGCCAACTTCGACCAGCAACCCGTTGAGGCGCAGGCAACCGTCTCCGCTTGCCTGGAAGCCTATCGCGCCACATCCGAACTCTGCTGGTACGAACAGGCGCAACGCGCCTTTGACTGGTTCATTGGCTGGAACGATCTCGGACTGGAACTCTACTCTTCCGAGACAGGCGGCTGCCGCGATGGGCTGCATGTAGATCGCGTCAACGGCAACCAGGGAGCGGAATCCACTCTGGCCTTCCTGCTTTCGTTGGCGGAGATGCGATTGGCGCAGAACATACTGACGAGTTTCAAGGCGCCGATCGCTGTCGCAGAGTAGTCACCGGGTAAACTATGTCCATTCACCTCAAACGAACCGACGCCATCCTCAATCCCGACCAGTCACGCGTTCTTCTACGGACCTTCTATCCAGGGGACACCCGGCGGGTCGACGGAATTATTCGCAGGATCATGTCCCTCCCGGAAGACCAGGTCGGTACCCTCCTGGACGAGATCTGCGTTGAGTTCTCCCAGCGGCACCAGGAAATCCGCAAGACCTTCCTGGAACGCTTTGGACAAGTCTGCGACCCGCTGATGCCCGATGGCGTGATCTCCGAGCAAAGGCGAATGTTGATCGGCTCCTATTTCCTGGCCGAATACTCCTTGGAATCCGCTGCGCTGTTCAATCCCTCGATGGTGCCGCACCCCGATCAAACCGGCTTGCTCACCGGCTCCCTGCGGTTCATTCTCAGCCTGCGCGCCACCGGAGAAGGGCACATTTCTTCCGTCACCTTTCGAACCGGTATCATCCATCCCGATAACCGCATCGAGGTAGTCGCGCCGGCTGGCTTCCTCACCGAGCCGCGTCAAATCCCCAACCCTGTTTATGAGAAGGGGCTGTTCGAGAGGAGACTGTCTGAGATTGGACTGACTCGCGAGCTGACACGCCAGGTCATGAACAAACTCGGCAGCTCGTTCGCTCTGGAAGACCTTCGCGCCAGTCTCCAAGGCGCACAGTTCCGCCAGCCGGATGGTATGACGCAGGAAGATCAAGAGGAGGCGCAGGGGATTTGGATGTTGGCCCGGTCCAACTACGAGGTCCAGTTCCAGCCGGCCCAGGATTTGTCCGAGCGTATCCTGTTTCCGGCCACGCCCTCGCAACGCAACGGCATCGAGGACGCGCGGTTCGTTCGTTTCCGGAACGATGACGGCGCTCACATCTACTACGCGACCTTCACCGCCTACGATGGCAAAGTGGTAGTGCCGGAGTTGGTGGAGACAAGTGATTTTCTCCTCTTTCGATTCATTACCCTGAACGGACCGGCCGCCGTAAACAAAGGCATGGCCCTCTTCCCCAGAAAAATCAATGGCAGCTATGCTATGCTCTCCCGCCAGGACAATGAGAACATCTACCTGATGTTTTCCGACAACGTCCACTTCTGGAACGAGCACCAGGTGATCCTCAAACCCGTGTTCCCCTGGGAACTGGTCCAGCTCGGGAACTGTGGATCTCCAATCGAGACCGATGCCGGATGGCTGGTCCTCAGCCATGGTGTCGGCCCTATGCGAAAGTACTGCATCGGCGCGTTCCTTCTCGATCGCGAAGATCCCTCCAAAGTGCTGGGACGCCTCCGTGAACCCTTGCTCAAGCCCAACCAGAACGAGCGTGAAGGCTACGTGCCCAATGTGGTTTATAGCTGCGGAGCCCTGGTCCGCAACGGCGACCTGATCGTTCCTTATGGCATGGCCGACCACGCCACCGGTTTCGCCACCGCCCCGCTCGCTGAAGTGCTGGCTGCCATGGAAGCGGCATGACCGTCCCCGGCAAGAGAGTGGCCGTCCTGTCACCCGTAGCCTGGCGTACACCTCCCCGCCAATACGGCGCGTGGGAGACCGTCGCCGGCAACATCGCTGAAGGACTGGTCTCACGGGGCTGGGATGTGACTTTGTTCGCGACCGGCGATTCCGTGACCCGCGCTCACCTCCATGCCGTCGTAGACCGCGGGTATGAAGAGGACCGCGCTGTCGATCCCAAAGTGGCCGAATACCTTCACATTTCCGAAGTTTTCGAGCACGCCGCTGAGTTTGACCTCATCCACAGTCACTACGATTTCATGGCGCTTTCCTACTCGCGGCTGGTCAAGACCCCGGTCCTGACGACCATCCATGGATTCTCGTCTCCGCAAATCATGCCCGTCTATCGGAAATATCGCGACGGATATTTTGTCTCCATCAGCGACTCCGATCGGGCGCCGGGGCTGAACTACCTGGCGACCGTCTACAACGGCATCGACCTCTCGTTGTATCCGCTCCAGGAAACCGGCGGCGATCACCTTGTCTTCCTCGGCCGGATTCACCCCGACAAGGGAGTCCATCTGGCGATCGAGGTCGCTCGCCTCAGCGGGTTGCCGCTGCTCATCGCGGGAATCATCCAGGATCGGACCTACTTCCGCGAGCAGGTCGAGCCCCATCTGAGTCAGACCATCCGCTACATCGGGCCGGTGGACGTGGCGGGAAAAAANNCCCGGGCGCTGCTGCACCTCAACACCATCCCCGAGCGATTCGGCCTTGTCCTGGTGGAAGCCAATGCCGCCGGTGTTCCCGTGATCGCCATGGATCTCGGCTCCTGCCGCGAAGTAATCCAACCAGGGAAAACCGGTTTCCTGGTCGATAACGTCCACGAGGCAGTGCGGTCCCTGGACCGCCTCGTTGAAATCGATCGCCACGCGTGCCGCCGGCGGGTCGATGAGTGCTTCTCCATCGAGACCATGGTGGAGGCCTACGAGCGGGTCTACCGGACTATTTTTGAACGGGAAGCCAGGAGACCATCATGAAGCCGGACATTGTCAGACGCTACGCTCACAATCCGATCCTCACCAAGGCCGATATCCCTTACCCGGTAGAGACAGTCCACAACGCGGCGGTGGTGAAGCACGGGGACGAATACATCATGCTGTTCCGCTCCCATCTCCGCACGGGACGGTCCATCATCGGTTTGGCGCGCAGTCCCGACGGATTCCACTTCACCGCCGGCCCCGAGCCCTTTCTGACCCCTGCGCGCGACGGTCCGTTTGCGGCCTATGAAGAATTCGGCGTCGAAGATCCCCGCGTGACCCGCATGGAAGGGGAGTACCTCATCACCTACAGCGCTTACTCGCGAAATGGCGTGCGCATCGCCCTCGCAAAAACCAAGGACTTCCAGCAGGTCGAGAGGTTCTCCCTGATCACCGAGGCGGACTACAGGAATGTAGTCGTCTTCCCCGAGAAGTTCGGCGGCCTCTATGCCCGGCTGGACCGTCCTCACTCGGAAATCTCCCCGTGGTCCATCTGGATTTCCTACTCTCCGGATCTGCGTTTCTGGGGCGAGTCCCAGCTCATCATGCGGCCCGAACCATATCATTGGGACGAAATGAAAATCGGTCCGGGCGCGCCGCCGATCAAGACGGACCAGGGCTGGCTTTCCATCTACCACGGTGTTTTCAAGACTATGGACGGCTCGGTCTACCGCCTGGGGGTCGCCCTTCATGACCTGCTGAACCCGGCGAAGATCATCGGCGTGGGCGACTCGTGGATCTTGCAGCCGGAAGACCCATGGGAGATCACCGGATATGTTCACAACGTCGTGTTCACCTGTGGCGCCGTTGCGGAGTCCGATGGAACGGTGAAGATCTATTGGGGTGGCGCAGACACGGTCATGTGCGTAGGCGAAGCGAATGTCTCCGATCTGGTCGCGTTATGCGTGAATCGCGGCAGAGCGGCAAAATAGTGCTAGACATCCTGGTGGTGGCGAGCGGCGATCGCATCATCCAGCAGGTGCCCCACACGGCCATCTAAGAACTCGCCTCGGTGTCGCGCCAGCGGATACCGCCTCCGCACAAGCCTTGCTCCTATGCCAACGGATTGCACGGTAGTGGCTCAGTTTTGAATCAGCGGATATCGAACACGAACGCAATTCCTTAGCTCAACCGCGAGGATGGCCGTCTGCGTTAATTTCCCGATTTTGCTTTCCAGCAAAGATTTATCAATCACCCTAAGGTGGTCGCATTTCGCAACGCTGTCATACGTCGTGCTCGTACAGTTTGGATCTTTAATAATTTCCACTGATGGAAGCTGAATGCGATAGTACGGGTTAACGGTGGAGGTAGAGCGGGTAGTCAGGGGTACGACGACAACAGTGTTTCCCGCATTATTGACAGATAGCCGGGACATTACGATGCAAGGGCGGCGCCCGGTCTGCACAGAGCCGGACCCGGTGAGAGTTATCCAATAAATCTCACCTTGCTCGATTGGTGGCATCTAAGCAGACTCATTGGCCATGTCACGAGCGGAGGCATCTACAAACTCCCGGTCTTCTGCATCCAAGTCGATGAAAGACAACTTGGGATCTTGCGGTTGGATTCTTAGATCGACACACTGCCTTATCCACGCGTATGCGTCCACTGCTGATCTTAGCCCGTCAGATACCTGATCTAGCACTTCGGGATAGATCGGGTGCCTGCGCCGCATGGATGTGAGTAGGCAATCCAGATGAAAGCGCGTTCGCAAGCCATGATAGATGAATTCCCAGGCAAACTCGCCGTCTTTCTCGTTTTCTGAAACCGCATTGGAAAGTTGCCGCGAAAGGTCATTGATCTTTCTAAGGGTCCAGACCGTAAACAACCCTTGATCGCGAATTGCTGGGCCGAAAGCAGCCAGGGCGTTGTCGCTAAACTCCACTTCCATCTCACAAAGCGATTCGGATGTTACCCGTTCCAAGACAAGTGGAGGAATCAATGCCTTGGCAAGCGTTCCCATTGCAAACATCACTCGCGCATAGTTAGGAAATACCTCGTGCCAAAAAGCGAGAAACTCCGCGGCAGTTCGCTTGTCGATGGCGGATACTAGCAGTTGATCAACGATAGTAACTATCGTTTTGACTAGGTCTTCGGTCGATCCGGAAAGCTGTTTTGCCGATTCCTTTGATGGCAATCCGACAAATGGGATTGGCTCGCGTACGCCGATTGCCCCTAGCCCCTGCGGTAATGCGAGCGCTTCATCCATGTGCTTCGACTTCCTCCCAAGAAATGCCGAGAGTGTTCTCATGCCGGCCTGTTCTGAATTTCAGGATACCACGCTACGCAACCTGTCCTGCAAGCGCATCCAGGTCGATGAGATTTGAGCGTTCTGCTGCTGCAAGCAAAAGCAGGTAACGGCAGAGATCGCGGCAGAGCGCATAGCTGGCGACATTTGGACTTGGGCGGCAATCGATGCCGGACCGTACCAGGTCGCGTCTAACGGTCTCGCTGCTTACATGGATGCCGTCGTAAAGGCGTTTGGCGAAGACGTAGATTACGCCAAATTGATCGAGTATTACGGCAACGAGCCGGGCGGAGAACGCCGCTATAGCCGAACGCGGATAGCGCAGGATTCTTATCGGCGTTGATCGGCGTTGATCGGCGGCCAATTCTCTTCCAAGCCCTGGAATCATGCAGTCGAAAGCCCAACGCGTGTTTGCGGTCTACATTCTTTCATCTAGCACTCGCATCGCATCTGACTCAATGTTTAAGCCTACACTACGAAGAAAACAACCCTGGTTTTGCGAAAGTCCCGCTGGAGGATCAGTCCGATTTTACCGTCGATGCCGTGATGCGGACTTCACCGTCAAGCCAGAGGTCCAGGCCGCTTCGCGTATCGGTTGACGATCGCGTCGGCCGTGCGCAGCGTCTGCGCCAGAATCGTCAGGGTCGGATTGCCCGAGGGATTCTGCGGAAACGAGGAACCGCCTAGAACGAACAGATTCGACATTTGCCAGTGCTGCAGCCACGTGTTCAGCACCGAGTTTGCGGGACTCGTGCCCATGATGGTTCCGCCCTGCAGATGCGTGCTCTTGTAGGTGACCACATCATATCGGCGCGCGAGCGGCGGCGTCAGCACTTCGCGCGCTCCCATGGCACGGCCAACTTCCGCCATCTTCGCCGAGACGTAACGGATCATGTTGCGCTCGTTGTCATTCCAGTCCATGGTCATGCGCAGCAAGGGATCGCCATTTGCGTCGCGGTAAGTGGGGTCGAGATCCAGGTAGTTCGTGCGGTAAGCCAGGTGCTCGCCGGAGATGCCCATGTTTGCCGTGCAATCGAAGGCTTCGATCGCAGCCTTCTTCCACTCCGCCCCCCAGTTGGTTTTGACCGATGGCGGCACGACTCCGAAATTCGCGATCGGACGGAAACCGAGAGCATGAGCCACGATGAAGGCGCCGCGGACGAAGTCGAGCGGTCCGTGATCGAAGCAGTCTCCATCCAGGTCGCGGATGTTCGCGCCGTTCGCGCCCGCTCCCATGAAGCGGTTCAGCGGCCGGTCGAAAAAGAGCGTCACCGCGCGTGACTGCGATTGATGTGTGAGGTTGCGCCCCACGTGACCTTTGCCCGTCGCGGGGTCGTAGGGCTCCCCGATCTTCGAAAGCAGCAGGAGACGCGTATTGTTCAAGGTCCACGAGGCCAGCATCACCACGCCGGCGGGCTGAACGAACTCCTCGCCGGAAGCATCGCGATACTGCACGCCGGTGGCCTTCCCGTCTTTGTGCAGCACGCGCCGGACGTTGGCTCCCGTCCGGATGGTGACGTTTTTCTGGCGCGCGATCACCGGCAGCAGAGTGTTGGTCGGCTGCGCCTTCGCGCCGACCATGCAGCCGAAGCGCTCGCAGTAGCCGCAGTATTGGCACGCTGGCCGTATGATCCCGTCGGGATTGCGATAAGGGGTGCTGAGGTTGGCAGACGCCGTGGGAGCCGGGTGGTAGCCAAGCGATCGCGCCGCGGTGACAAACAGGGAAGGAAAGTACCCCATCTTGACCGGCGGTGTCGGATACTCGGCCGAGCGCGGCCCTTCAAACGGATCCAATCCCATTTTTCCGGAAACCCCCAGCAGGCGCTCGGCCCGTGTGTAGAACGGTTCCAACTCCGCATACGTGATGCCCCAGTCCTGAATCGAATGGTTCTCAGGCAGACGTTTGGCGCCATAACGCTCGACCGTTCGCGTGTGGACCTCGAACGCGTCCGGCAGGAAGCGCGGAACGATTCCGGTCCAATGTTCGCCGGAGCCCCCCACCCCGGTCCCTGGAAGAAAGGAAGCGAACTGGCGAATGGGAAGCGCCCGGTCCTTCGAGGTATGGCGGAACGTCAGGGTCTCCTTGGACACATCCTGCATCATGCGCAAACGGATCGCGTAATCCAGTTCATCCATCCCGTCCGTATAGTCGTTGGCGCTGCGCGGTTTCCCGCGTTCCAGCACCACCACGGAAAGGCCGGTGCGGGCGCCCAGTTCCTTGGCCATCAACAGCCCGGCCCAGCCACCGCCGACGATCGCAACGTCTGCCCGCGGGAGGGTTTTCATGCCTCGTCCTCCCAGGGCTTCACCTTGCGCCCCAGAACGTCGCTGAGACTCCGCGGTTTGGGACGGAAGGGCGTGCCGTAATGCTGGTCGATGTGATCGGCCCAGCTCATGTATGGGCCCGGATAGCCGATGATCTGCCAGCCGATCAGATCCACGTTGCCGCCGTGCATCGGATCGCAAAACATGCCTTCGATCGTGTTTTGCCGTAAGAGCCGGAAGAAATACGTCGTCTCGATCGTGCGCAGCTTCGCGTCCTGCTGGTCTGGTGTCAGCCGGTCGAAGTCACGCCCCAGCAAGGCGAGTCCGTCGCCGTAAATTTCGCGCGGCGTGGCTTTTCCCTGATACCCCTGCTCGGGTACACCCTCTTCGAACGGCGGCTGCGTAAACCGGTTCTTGTCGCGTCCGAAGGGGCTGGCCAATTGCCTGTCGATGTAGACGATGACACCTGCTTCCCATGCGCCTGGGCCGATCGAGTCGCTGGGGAAAATCCGGGCTGCGGCCGCTGCGACGATCAGAGCTTCCCGCTCATCGAAGAATCGCAGCGGTACGCGAATTCTTCGGTCCGTCTGCGCGTGGACGCGCATGGGCTCGCGCTCCAGCGTGAATACCAGCAGACCGCCGACAGCGGTCGAGGAGAGTGTGAGAAAGTGCCTCCGGCGCATGTGGTGAGTATATCCGACCGCGAACCAGATGGCGCTGCTGGCCCGAACCAGCCTTCCGGTGCTTCGGCAAAGGAGGACACCGAATCTCACTCACGGATACAATTAGGAGGGCCGGCGATAATGGCCGGCAAGGCAAACTTCAGATGCGTAAAATGATGCGCTCGCTCTTCGCGTTCCTGGCCGCCGTGGCGGCGGCACAGACTCCGGACGCAGTCTACCTTAACGGCAGGATCGTCACCGTCGATCCGCGTTTCTCGATCGCCGAAGCGATCGCGATCCGCCAGGGCCGTTTCACCGCTGTCGGAAAGAGCGGCGAAATCCAGAAGCTTGCCGGCCCGTCGACGCGCGTGATCGATCTGCACGGCAAAACAGTGGTTCCCGGATTCGAGGACAGTCACCTTCACAGCGCCGGCGGCGGACCTGGCGTCGATCTCTCGAATGCGCGATCATTGGCCGGCATCCTCGCGGCGATTCGCGAGCGCGTGCGGAGCTCCCAACCCGGAGACGTGATCGTATCGAACAGCGACTGGCACGAAGCGCAGCTCAAGGAGCAGCGCCTCCCGCTGCGGCGCGATCTCGATCCGGTTTCGCCGGCGAATCCCGTGGTGCTGGTTCGCGGCGGCCACGAGTTCATTCTCAACTCCGCGGCGCTCGCGAAATGGCACATCGAAAAGACAACTGTCTCGCCGGAAGGCGGCCAGATCAGCCGCGATCCCGACGGTGAACCCAATGGCGAGCTGATCGATCGCGCGCGAACGCTGGTTTCGTTGCCGCAGACCCGATTGACGCTCGACCAGCAGATCGAATCATGGACCCAGCAGTTCCACAAACTCCACGCCGCCGGGCTAACCAGCATACGCCAGCCCGGAATCAGCCTCGAGCAATATCACATGTTTCAGGGAATGAAGAGCCGCGGCCTGCTCACCATGCGCGTGACGGCGATGCTCTCCGCTCCTCCGAATCCCGATGCCGCGAACGTGCGCGCGTTCATCGAGAGTTCGGGCGTGCGGCCGGATGAAGGCGATGAATGGTTGAAGATCGCCGGCATGAAGATGTACGTGGATGGCGGGTTTGAAGGCGGCCGGATGCGCGAGCCCTACGAAGAGCCGTACGGAAAGGACGGCACATTTCGCGGGCTCGAATTGATGCCGCCCGATCGCTTTACCGAGATCGTGAAGGAGCTGAATCGACTGGGATGGCGCGTTGGCACGCACGCTGTGGGTGATGCTGCGATCGATGAAGTCCTGGCCGGATACGAAGCCGCGAACCGCGAGAAGCCGATCAAGGGCAGGCGATGGGCCATCGAGCACGGGTTTCTGCCGCGCGAAGAGCATTTCGCGCGCATCAATGCTCTCGGCGTTTTCGTCACGGTGCAGGATCATCTTTATCTCGCCGGCCCGAGCCTGGTTCATTACTGGGGAGAGGCGCGCGCGGCCCGGGTCACCCCGGTGCGCGCTTATCTCGACCATGGAGTCGAGGTCGCGGCTGGAACGGACGCTCCCGTGGTGCCCTTTCCGCCTCTCTGGACGATGTATCACTTCGTGACCCGCGAAACCATCAGCGGCGGCGTGCTCGGACCCGACCAGAAGATTACTCGTCAAGAAGCTCTGCGCATCGCCACAATGGGGAACGCGCGTCTCACCTTCGAGGAGCAGATCAAAGGCTCCATCGAACCGGGAAAGCTCGCCGACTTTGTCGTGCTGGACGAAGACATCCTGCAGGCCGATCCAAAACGCATCGAGCAGATGAAGGTGCTGATGACGGTAGTGGGCGGCAAGACGGTGTTCACCCGTTGAGGTCAGGTAAGCCCCAACTGGCCGCAAAAAGCCCGGCCAGTGACAGGCCACAAAAAACGATGGCCTGTCCCACCTTGGACTACTTCGATGTGGGAGCGGGGCCACGGCCGACATCCATCGGTGTACGCAGCGTTCCGATGCCTTCGATCTCGATCTCCACCACATCGCCGGGCTTGAGGAACTCATTGCGTTCGGCGCCGGTCCCGGCCGGCGTTCCGGTCGAGATCAGGTCCCCGGGATAGAGCGACATGATCGACGTGATGTATTGAATCATGTGACCCTCATCCCAGATCAGTTCACTGGTCCGCCCGTCCTGCTTGACGATTCCGTTGATCCGGGTCACCAGGTGCAGATTGTTGAAGTTCGGCAGGAACTCTTTGGGCACGATCACCGGCCCGAAGGGAGCACCCCGATCGATGCTCTTACCATCGAACCAGTTAGTGCCGGGAAACATTGAGACCACCCGGCGAGGCTTCCCGCCGCCGCGATCGCTGACGTCATACAGGATGCTGTAGCCGAACACGGCGCGATGGGCATCCTCCTTACCGACCATGTAGGCTGGTTTGCCCATTACGATGGCCAACTCACCCTCCCAATCGATGCGTGTACGGCCGGGCGGAATGAGATACGCTTCACCTGGATCGATGATGCAGGAGCGTGGCGATTTGGCAAAGACGATCGGCCCGTCGCGGTCCGGATCGATATCGGCCGCGGCGGCCGCATTGAAGCCTCCTCCCGCGCGCCCTCCACCCCGCGCGCTGGGAGCGGCTGGTCCGTCGCCGCCTCGCGCTGCTCCCATCCCCTCGGCATGAGCCTTGTAATTCGCGGCAAGGTTGAGAAGGTTCCAGGGATATTTGATCGGGGCTTTGACCGAGACCTTATCGAAATCGTAGGCGAACGGCAAACCGGCGGTCCCGCCTTCGCCCTTGAGATAGTTGGCGATTTGATACAGCCGCCTGGAAGCGGTCTCGTACTGTTCGATCAGCGCCCGCATTTCGGTGGGCAACGTCATCGCTGCCACGTGTGCCTTCCGCACCAGGTACGCATTGGCGCGCGCGATGTCGACTACGCGCGAACCAAACACCAGGCCGACTTGCAGTTTTCCGTCCGCCTCAAACGTCGCCAGTTTGAATGGAGTTTCCGGCTTGTCCGAGACCCGGATCGCCGGCTGCGCATCGAGTGAGGCTGCGAATAGTAGAATGGTTGCGGCTGCCGGGATCGCGCGCGGCCAGTCCGAACCGGGTCTCTGTTGGGAAGCGACCATCTTACCTGTCTCCTTTCTCTGCCAACCCGCCTCTGATCCAATTCCAGCCGGGGAGCAACGTCCACAACCTGTCGGCAAATTGTAGCGTGATCTGCCAATGGGATCGCCGGTTGTCCCTTCGCCGCGGCCGGCGCGGGCGGTCTGCCGTACGAAACCACGGCGGTAGCTTTGGCCCCGGCGTCGGCGGTCATCTGCCGCTGCATATTTGGGCCTGGTTCTTCTGGCTGGGCCCGCTGCATCATTGCGGAGTCCAGGTCCCCATCGCGTGCCAGTCCGTGCTGTTGGCCTCGTGGACATCGCGTGCGGCCACGTAAACGATCCGGTTGCCGCCGAATGCCGAGGTGAAGGTGATTGTCAGAGTCAGTGTCAGGTTATTGCCGGCGGTAGTTACCGGCGTCGAGCCCCAGGCCGCCGTGCACTGACTGTTACTTACACTTCCGCTCGCGGCCATGCTCTGGCCGGGAAGTAATCCATTCCCGTTGTCGTTCACCAGGTACATGACGTTGGCGGGGCGGGAGTATGCCAGGTAGCAGGCGTGGCCGCCGTCGAGGTCGCTGTTGACCAGCACGTTCTCCACGCCGAGGTCCTGGTATCCCTTGGTATCGGAGAAATTGAAGGTGAACACCGTGGGCCCCAGGCCGGTGCCGCGGAAGGGAGTCGTCCCCACCACCGCGGTGGTCGTGGTCTGGGCTCCGCCCGGCGCGCGGGCCACTCCCAGCGGATACCAGCCCGAGTTGTTCTGCTCCAGGTCGCGCGCCGCCAGGTGGACGATCTTGTCGCCGGCGAAGCTGGTGGTCCACGTGATCGTCAACACCAGCGTCAGGTTGTTGCCGCTGCCCAGGGCCGAAACCAGGACCACGGAGCACTGGCTGTTCTGAATCGGAGTCGAGCTCCCCAGCGCCACCGAACCCGCGTACGGACCGCCGGCATCTCCGGCATCGTCTACCAGCACCAGGGTGGATTGCTGAACAATGTAGGCCAGGTAACAGGCGTGCCGCCCGTCGATGAAGTTGTTCACCAGGACGTTCAGGATCGCCAGGTCGTGGTATCCGCGTGGATCGTTATAGACGAAGGTCATCATCTGGCTGGCGGCATTTCCGCCGGCGGGGGTCACGGACACAGGCGTCGGAGGCACCGTAGACACGCTCACCGCGATCGGGCTGGAGGTTCCGGCTTCACCCGAGGCCGTGGTATCGGCGGCGGCGAGGGTCTGGTTTCCGGCGGTCCTCAGTGTGGCGGAAAGGCTGAGCACGCCGGAAGAGAGGCTGGAGTCGGCGGGCAGGCTGGCGGAGCCGTCGCTGCTGGTGAAGTGCAAGGTGCCGAAATAGCCCGGAAACAGGAGGTTGTTCGCATCCAGGGCGGAGATCATGAAGTTGAAGGAAACGCCGCCCGTGGCCGTGCCAGGAGTCGAGAAACTGAATCGCGGCAGCGCAAAGACCCATACCGCTCCGGCGCCATTCGTGTCCGCGCCTGCGCCCAGGGCGGCGGTGCTTCCGTCCGCCGAGAGGGCCACTGCGGCCCCTTGCGCCGGGAAGGTCCCGCCGCTGCCGGAGAGCTTGTTGTCCGGCTCGCTCCACGCGCCGTTGCTGCGGCGGAAAATCAGCCCCGCGCCGGTGGACTGGTGCAGACCTTGCGAATTGTCGCCGGGTACGCCGACGAGCGCTGTATTGCCATCGCCGGATAGAGCCACGGCTGGGCCCTGGTTCACGGCGCAGCCGGCGCAGATCGAATCGACATCCAGTCCCAGAAGCTTGTTGCCTTGCTGGGTCCAGAGGCCGCTGGCGCGCGTGAAGATCCAGGCCGCGCCCAAGCCGTGGTTGTCGGCCGGTCCGCCCATTATGGCCGTATTGCCGTCGGAAGAGAGCGCCGAGCCGCCCGCCAGCACCTGGCGATTCTGCCCCGTGACCGCATCCAGGGGCACCAGCTTGGCGCCCTGCTGCGTCCAGACCCCGCTGGTGCGGGTGTAGACCCATACCGCGCCAGTCGAGCTGTTGTCGCCGGCACCACCCACCAGGGCGGTATTCCCGTCGCCCGAGAGCGCCACAGACCCGCCCTGGCCCGCGCTGCCTGCCGCGCCGGCGCCGGCCAGCTTGGCGCCTTGCTGGGTCCAGGCGCCGGTGTTGTCGCGCGTGAAGACCCAGGCCGCTCCGGCATTGCTGTTGTCACTCGGGCCGCCGATGATCGCCGTGTTCCCATCGGAGGAGAGCGCGACGGCGCCCTGCGCCGCAGTGCCGGCTGCGCCGGTGCCAACCAGCTTGTTGCCCTGCTGGTTCCAGACGCCGTTGCTGCGCGTGAAGACCCAGGCCGCGCCGGCGCCGCTGTTATCGCCGGCTCCGCCCACGATCAGGGTGTTGCCATCGGCCGAGAGGGCCACGTGCCCGCCCTGGCCTGGCGGGGTACTGACGATCCCGTTGCCTACCAGCTTGTTGCCCTGCTGGTTCCAGACACCGCTCGCGCGCGAGTAAATCCACACCGCGCCGATGCCGCCATTGTCGGCGGGCCCACCTACGGCCAGCGTATTCCCGTCGGCCGAGAGAGCCACGGAGACGCCTTGCATGGCCGGCGAGCCGGCCGTGCCCGTGCCGATCAGCCTGGCGCCCTGTTGGGTGAACCACTGGGCTGCGGTAGGAGCGCCGCTCACGGAAATCGTGCCGGACGTTGCGGTCAATCCCGAGTCCGATTTGTCGGTGGCGGTGATGGTCTGGCTGCCGCCGGTTCGCAGCGTCGCCGAAAAGGTGCCCGTTCCCGCGGAGATCGTGGCATCGGAGGGCAGCCCCGCGGCTATGTCGCTGCTGGTGAAGTGGACGGTTCCGGCGTAGCTCGCAACGGTTGCGTTGTTGGGGTCCAGCGCGGACACCGTGAAGTTCAGCGCGGTTCCGGCGGTGGCCGACGATGGCGCGGACATGCTGAGCCGGATCTGCGCCAGTGCAAACACCCACGCCGCGCCCACCGTGCTGTTGTCGCCCGGTCCGCCCAGGGCAGCCGTGCCGGCGTCGGCCGAAAGAGCTACCGACTGGCCTTCACCCGGACCCACCGCGACGCCAATAATGGAGCCGTGCACGCCGCCCGAGCCGATGAGTTTGCCCGTTTGGTTCCAGGTCCCGTTGCTGCGCTTGAAGACCCATGCCGCTCCGGTCGAATCGGAGACATCCGATCCATCGTCGGTAGGTCCGCCGATGAGCGCCGTGTTGCCGTCGGAGGAAAGCGCCGCGGACGCTCCCTGGCTGGCTCCCGCGACTCGTCCGTTCTTGATGCCGGTACCCACTAGTTTGTTGCCCTGCTGGGTCCAGACTCCGGTGGTCCGCGTGTAGGCCCACGCCGCGCCCACGCTGAAATCATCTCCGGTGCCGCCCACCAGGGCGGTATTGCCGTCATAGGAGATCGCCGCGGACGTTCCCTGCAGGGAGCTGCCGGCGTTCCCGGCGCCCACCAATTTGCCACCTTGTTGGGTGAAGACTCCGGCCGAGCGCGTGTAGACCCAGGCCGCTCCCACCGAGCCGTTGTCGTTGCGGCCGCCCACCAGCACCGTGCTTCCGTCCGAAGAGACCGCGACGGAGCTGCCCTGGGCCGCTCCGGACGTCCCGTTTACGGCGCCGTTGCCCACCAGCTTGCCGCCCTGCTGGCTCCAGACTCCGGCGCTGCGCGTGTAGACCCACACGGCGCCGGCGCCGCCGTTGTCGGTGGGTCCGCCGATAGCGACGGTGTTGCCGTCGGCCGAAATCGCCACGGATGCGCCTTGTTGGGCGTTGCCGGTGGCTCCGGGGCCGACCAGCTTGAAGCCCTGATCCCAGACTCCGCCGCTGCGGGTGAAGATCCACACCGCGCCGGCATTGGAGCTATCGCCGGGCCCGCCTTCGATGAGCGTGTTGCCATCGGCCGAGAGTGCCACGGCGTTGCCTTGGCTGGCGCCGCCCACCGCGCCGGCGCCCGCCAGCTTGTTGCCCTGCTGGGTCCAGACTCCGCTGGCTCGGGTGTAGATCCACACGGCCCCGCCTTTGCTGTTGTCGTTGAATCCACCCACGGCGAGGGTGTTGCCGTCGCCCGACAGCGCCACGGCGCCTTGCTGCGGAGGGCCCACGGCGCCGGTGCCAGTCAGCTTGCTGCCTTGCTGGGTGTACTGCGGTCCTCCGGTCACACCTGCCGACACGGCGATGGCGCCCGAGGCGCCGGTGACTCCGGAGCTCGCGGTATCGGTCGCGGTAATGGTCTGGCTGCCGGTGGTCATCAGGGTCGCGGAGAACGTGCCTGTGCCGGCGGTGAGGGTCGCATTGGTGGGCAGCACCGCGGCTCCATCGGTGCTGGTGAAGTGCACGGTCCCGCCGTAACCCGCCACCGTGTTATTGCCGGCGTCGAGAGCCGTCACCGTGAAGCTGAGGGCCGAGTCGGCGATGGCCGACGGCGGCGCGGAGACGGAAAAGTGAGTAGCGGGCTGCCCGGTTACAGAGATGGCATTGGAGGTTCCGGTGAGTCCGGAATTCGAGGTATCGGTGGCGGTAATGGTCTGGCTGCCGGTGGTTTTGAGCGTGGCGGTGAAGTTACCCGTGCCGGAGGCGAGGGCGGAATCGGCCGGCAGCACGGCGGCACTGTCGCTGCTGGTGAAGTGCACCGTGCCGGCGTAACTGGTGAGGGTCGTGTTGTTGCCATCCTGCGCCTTCACGGTGAAGTTGAAACTCGCGCCGCCGGCGGCCGTGGAGGGCGCCGTCAACGTGAAATGCGGCTGCGCGAAAACCCAGGCGGCTCCCATGTCGCTATTGTCGCCATTGCCGCCCACGACGGCCGTGCCCCCGTCGGCCGAGATGGCCACGGACCAGCCTTCACTGGGACCGATCGCAGTACCGCTGCTGTCGAAGCCATCGATTCCGCCAGTGCCAAAAATCTTGGTGCCGCCGATGGCCCAGGCACCGTTGCTGCGCCGGAATATCCAGGCGGCCCCTTTGGAATCGTTTCCGACGCCTTGGAAAGCGTCATAGTACCCGCCGACCAGGGCAGTATTTCCATCGCCGGACACACTCACAGACCAGCCTACCAGTGCCCCACCCGACTCATTCGTGCCGATCAGCTTGTTGCCTTGCTGCCCCCATTGGCCGCCGATGCGGGTGAAGACCCATGCGGCTCCCACTCCCCCGTTGTCGCCCCAGCCGCCGATCACGGCTGTGTTTCCGTCGGCCGAGATCGCGACGGATTGGCCCTGCCGGAGTCCGGAGGTTTTGGGGGGCTCGGAGGTGCTCCCCACGAGCTTGGCGCCCTGTTGGGTCCAGGTGTTATTGGAGCGCACGAAGACCCAGGTCGCCCCCGCGTAGCCGTTGTCTAAATAACCCCCGAGCAGCGCGGTGTTGCCATCGCCCGAGAGGGCCACGGCAAATCCTTGTGCGGCTTCGAGCGGCATCTGGGGTTGCGATTCGACCCCGGAGCCCACCAGCTCGCCGCCCTGCTGCGTCCACGTGCCGGCGGTGCGGGTGAAGACAAACGCTCCGCCGATGTTGCTGTTATCCGACGGCCCGCCGACGAGGGCCGTGTTGCCGTCGGCGGAGAGAGCCACGCCGGAGCCCTGTTCGGCGCTGTTGACGGTACCGGTGGCGATCAGCTTGGCCTGCTGGGTCCAGGCTCCGTTGGAGCGCGTGAAGACCCAAGCCGCCCCAGTCTGGCCATCCCCGCCGTCGGTGGGGCCGCCCTCGATCAAGGTGTTCCCGTCGGCCGACAGCCCGACCGAGAAGCCTTGCTGCGCCGGGTTTAAGGGGTTGTTGCCGACCAACTTGCTTTGCTGGGTCCAGACGCCGCCCGACCGCGTGTAAACCCACACCGCTCCCTGGCCGGCGTTGTCCGCCGACCCGCCCACGGCCATGGTATTTCCATCGGCGGAAACCGCCACCGATTCGCCTTGCATGGACGTTCCCAACGCGCCGCTGCCGACCAGTTTGCTGCCTTGCTGGATGAACTGTGCCTGGGCGGTCGAAACCAAAACCGCGCCGATTATGAGTGCCGGAAGGGAAGAAAAAATCCGTTTCCGCGAGAACATGGAAGGGCCCCCTGAATAAATCCTTGCAGTTCTATATGATAGCAACCAGCGTGTGGGAAAGGAAGGCAGCCCGCGCAATACCACCTTACCAGACCTGAATCACTTGAATCTCTTGGCGCCAGGCGCCATCCGACCCAATGTTTAGGCCTACACTACGAGGAAAACACCCCTGGTTTTGCGAAGGTCCCGCTAGGGCTTCGGCGCTTGTCCCCTCAAACCCGATGAATCCTCTGCAGCCCCGGCCAGCGATCGAAATCGGAGTCGAAGCTTAGGATCGATCGAATTCCGTGGCCCTCCATTACTGCGATGTGGACCGCGTCCCGGGCTGACATCCGCGCAGGATTCTGGGCGATCTCCCCGGCACGCAAGACCGCTGCCTTCTCAATGGGAATCACTTCGTCGACGATGCCCAAGGTCACCTGAAACGCAGGTCCGATAGCTTCCCGCTTTTCAATAGCGGTGTACCGGTGGAGGATCTCCTGCAAGACTTCAGCGTCGGTGACGAGACGCTGCCCCTCTGCAATCAGGCGCTCCAGGAGGACTTGTGCCTCCGTTTTGTGGGGATGTGCGGCTCCGATCAGGTACATCGGGATGTTGGAATCCACGAAAATCAACCTTGGTACCCTCGCTCGATTTCGTCCAGCATCCGGCCAAGGTCCGCGGTGGGAAATGAATACGCGGCCGCGCGGCGAACGGCCTTCAACTTTATTTCGGGCTCGCTCGCCGGGCGGCACGCACGCGCTTCGCGCAGGGTACGCCGGACCCATTCACCCACGGTCAGGCGCTCTCGCTTGGCCAGACGCTGGATGTCCGCCATGTCCCGGTCGGTAAGCAGGACCTGAAGACGCTTACTCATACGGTGAGTATCGCATAATCACACTATCCTCCGCGCGTTCAGCGACGGCGGGTTGTACAGATCGGCGCCGAAGACTTCCTTGGCGCGTGCCAGGAACTTCTCGTCGTCCGGCTCGCTCTGCCACTCCGCCCACTCCGCGGCCGTCAGGCGGTCCCGCGCCGCCACCATCACCTCGGCGTCCGCCCCCACCGCGTACCGCAGCTTCGGCTCGTCCGTATGGACCGCTTCCCAGATCGCGAGTGCCACCGCGTCGGGCGTCGTCCCGCCGGCCATCCGGGCTCCGAACAAACGCCACAAGCGGCCCATCGCGAGCCCGTAGGGATGCCCAATCCGGCATGAGCACCTCGCCCTTGTTCCAGATGGGCGTGAGGATGACTCCCGGCTCGATGATGGCCACTCGCACGCCGAACGGCTGGATCTCGATGGCCAGCGACTCGCTGACCGCGGCCAGCGCGAACTTGGTGGCGGCGTAAAAGGCGTGGCACCCCAGCGTCAGGCGGCCCATCATGGACGTGACATTGACGATGGTCCCGCTGCGCCCTACCCCATCGAGGGCAGAACGGCTTGCATCATACGGACGGCGCCGTAGAAATTCGTCTCGAAGATCGCCTGCACTTTCTCGATCGGCACATACTCCACCGCGCCCCCCATCCCGATCCCGGCATTGTTCACCAGCACATCGATGGCCCCGGCCTCCTGCAGCACCCGGCCAACGGCCTCGCGCACCGACTCGTCCTGGTCGACGTCGAGTTTCACGGCGGCGATATTCGGGTGCTTCTCCACGGCGGCCGGGTTTCGCGCCCCGGCGAAGACCCGGTAGCCCTGGCGGGCGAAGTGAAGAGCGGTTTCCAGCCCGATTCCCGTGCTGGTCCCGGTGATAAGCGCGGTGGGCATCCCGAAACGATAGCACACCCTGTCACCATTTCCGCCGGACTGCATCTTCGTAAGTGAGTATGGAAGTCAAGATTCAGCACCTCGGCAACGTGAAGTTCGCAGCCATCGCGCGTGGACACCGCGTGGTTTGCGACCAGCCGCCGGCCAACGGCGGCGCGGATGCCGGAATGACGCCGCCGGAGTTCCTGCTGGTATCTCTCGGCACCTGCGCGGGCTTCTACGCCGCGCAGTATCTCAAGCTCCATGGGCTGCCCGCGGACGGCCTCGAGATCGACGTCTCGGCGGAGAAGGCCAAGGCGCCGGCGCGGCTGGGAACGTTCCGCATCGAGGTAACCGCGCCCGGGCTGGACGAGCGCCACGAGGCCGGCATGCTGCGCGCGGTTCAGGCCTGCCTGATCCACAACACGCTGCTGAACGCGCCGGCCATCGAGACGGTAGTCCGCAGCGCCGTGCCGGCGTGACACAGGTACAATGAGGATGTGGACAAGCAGGGCGAGACTGAGCTTGCGCGCGCGCTTCTCGCCGGCGAGACGGATGCTTTCGAGAGATTCGTCGATCATTTCCGCTCCAAGGTGTTTCACTACAGTTGGCTGATGTGCGGCCGGCCGGAGGATGCCGAGGAGGTGGCGCAGGAAACCCTCCTCAAAGTTTTCGAGAACTTCGACCAACTGCGCGAGCCCGAGCGCGTGCGCGCCTGGGTCTTCCGGATCGCCAAAAACGCCTGCCTGATGCAGCGGCGCAAGAGCGTCTTCGCGCCGGCCCACGAACTCTCGCTCGACGAGCTGCCGCCGACGGTTGAGGTGTCCGACGCCGCCGGTCCGCCGGACAGCGAACTGCTGCGCTCGGAGTTGCGAGCGGTGGTAGACCGCATCATCGCGGAGCTTCCGCAGGCCTACCGCGCGGTGGTTCTGCTGCGCGATCTGGAAGAGCTTTCCACCGAGGAGGCGGCCCAGATCCTCGACCTGAGCACCGACGTGGTCAAGACCCGGCTGCATCGCGGCAGGCTGGCCATGCGGCAGAAGCTGGATTGCTACGTCCACAACCATTGCCTGGAGGACGAGCCGAGCCCGAATCCCACGCCTCTGAGCCCCCGAGAGCGCGAGGCTCTCTACTCGCTCTGGAGCACCCAGCTTACCCGCGCGCGGTGATCGGGTGTGGCGGGGAGGGTTTTTACCAAACGAAACCATTTTCTTGGTTTTGGCTGTGGTTTCAACGGGTTGCGCTGTGGATAAAGCGGCTTTGCGCGGGTGGAGGTTTCGGTCAAGCGGTAGCATGGTGTTCCGGTCGAAAATGACGCAAGTTGCGTCACTCTATTCTTTCAAATAACTGAAAATAAAGGGAGACCCCCAAAAAAATGACGCAAGTTGCGTCATTTTTCCCTTCAGGACGTGGGTCCAAGAGGACTCCGTCGAGGCGACGCAGATCTGCGTCGCCACCCCCAAATGGGGGTCAAATAAAAACAGCTCCCGGACTGCGGGAGCTATGATCGAGCGCTAATCCTCTTCTCGATTTCAATCTAACATGCAAACATGGCGATGAAGGGAAAAACGGGGGTGGTGGAGCGGAGCTATTTGGTTTGTAAGTGGTTTGGAATCAGGGCGAATCAAGGCGTAAGACAGAGCCGAAAAAATAGTTGGAAAATCGGTGACTGTCCAAAAGTGGCGGGGACGGGCGGGTGGGTGGATGGGGCGGCGAGGGGCCGGAAATTATTGATGGAGCGGGGTTTGCGAGTTGGCCGGCGAAAGCGCCGGCCCCACCCAAGGCCTGCGCCCGAAATTCCGCGGCGTGATCGGTCGCCCAACCGCGACGTTGCGAATGCAGCGTGGCGCCTTTGCGTTCCCTCGACCAGAGCCGTGGATTCGGATCTGAGGTGGACGATCTAAGTGGCCGTCGGAACCGGTCGTGTCCTTCATTCACAAGGGGACGAGAGACAGCGGGGCCAGAAGTGACGAGAATCCGAAGGAATTCCGCGCGTTCATGTGGAGCACTTACAGTAATTTGCGGTCACTGAACTGTCCAGGTCCCCATTGCCTGCCAGTCCGTGTTGTTGGCTCCCACGACATCCCGCCCAGCCACGTACAAGATCCAGTGTCCGGTGAAACTCCCCCTGAATGTTACGCTCAGCGTGAGGGTCAGCGAATTGCCAGCGGATAGTGCCGACGACCCAACGCCGCTCACTGCGCATTGGCTGTTCTGGATGGTGCCGCCCCCGCCATTCAGCACGATGCCCCCGGCAAACGGTCCTCCGGCATCGCCGGCGTCGTCCACAAGGAACAGCGTATTACTCGCGGCGACATAAGCCAGATAGCAGGCCTGCCGCCCGTCGATAGCACTATTGATCAACACGTTCACGATTCCGATGTCGCCCACACCTTTGCTATCGGTCAGGGTGAGAGCAAGCGTTTGCGGTGTACCCGAAGGTCCGGCCGTGCGAGCAGGGACCGGCGCGCCCACAGCGATCGGCCCCGAGGAAGCGAACGGGACCTGCCAAACACCGAGCGCCTGCCAGTTGGAGTTGTTCTGTGCTTCGTCCGTCGCTGCGAGGTATATGACCTTGTTTCCCCCGAAAACCGCTTTGAAGGTAACGTTCAGCCCCAGGGTCAGCGTCGTCCCGTTGCCGGTTGCGGACACCAGGCTCACCGTGCACTGACCGTTCTGGAGGGTGTTGGAACTCCCTAACACCACCGAGCCCGCGAACGGCCCTCCCGCATCGCCAGCGTCGTCTACGAGGACCAGAGCCGTTGAAGGCACCACGTAGGCCAGGTAACATGCGCCGCGACCGTCCAGAGACTTGTTGATTAGCACATTCACGATTGCCAGGTTCTGCCACCCGGACGGGTGCGAGAACTGAAACGTAAAGTTCTGGGTGTTGCCACCGCCTGAAGCCGGTTGGCTCCCTACCGGCTGTGCTGGAACCGAAGTGAAATTGGCAGTCACCGTGTGAGGCGCATTCATATTGATGGGTTCGGCGTTGGCAGTGCCGGACAAGTCTCCGCTCCAGTTCGCAAACAGAGCACCGGCGCTGGGAGAGGCAGTTAGCTGCACCGATGTGCCACTGGTATAGTACCCGTCCGGTGATGTAGGATTTGCGATAACGCTGCCGCTTCTGGAAGGCAGCGCGACCGCGACCAACAAGTACTGGGCGTTGAAGGCGGCCGTGTATGTAGCCGCCGACGATGCGACGGTGATAATATGGGTCGCCGCGAGGCCGTCACTCCAATTGGCAAAAATGTAGCGCGAGTTGTTTCCAATGAGCTGAGGAGAAGAAACTCCGATAGTGTGGGTCTCCCCAGCAGTCCAGGTGAAGAGGTGCGGAGCAGTGTAGCTGCCTCCGTCGACCGTTATGGCCAACCCGGGAAACGTCGTAGTAATATTAATCGCAATTTCAGACGTGGGAGTCAGACGGCGGATTCGTTCGTTGCCCGAGTCGGCAATGTAGACATTACCCGACGTATCGACCGCGACGCCCCACGGACTTCGAAATTCGGCCAGAATGGCTGCACCCCCGTCGCCCGCGAATCCAGCCGTTCCATCTCCGGCGATGTTGGTGGCGCTGCTACCAGTAACCTTTTGGATGTTGGCTTCTTCGCTGATATAAAGGTTGCCCGCAGCATCCACGGCGATACCGTCCGGATAGCCAACCTGGGCGCTTCCAACCGTCGTTAGAATGCCCCCGGAGAGCTCCCTGATCAGGCCATTCGTCCCGTCGGCGACGAAGATATTCCCAAGAGTATCAACGGCGATTCCCGCGGGAACGTGCTGTCGTAGATAGGGCGGATTAGCCGACGGCAAGTCGTCAAAGTGTCCAAGGGTGGTCACCGTACTACCCGACAGCTTGAGGATGTTGTTGTTGCCGTCCACGAAATAGACGTTTCCGGCAGCGTCCACAGCCAGGTTCTGCGGAGCGCCTGTACTTAAGACTGTCGAAATGACGCCCCCGGAGACCTTGCGGATCCGGTCATTGCCGTAGTCGGCGATATAGATGTTGCCGGAAGCATCCGCTCCGGCGGCGGACGGGTGACTGAGTTGCGCGCTGGTGGCGGAGGACCCATCGCCGCTAAATCCGCTCGTTCCGTTTCCTGCAACGGTAGTGATGATTCCGCCCGACACCTCTCGAATTCGATGATTGCTGGAATCTGTGATGTAGGTGTTGCCCGAAGCATCCAGAGCTACGCCCCACGCAGTCAACTGCGCTCCGGTTGCCGGCCCATCATCACCCGAGTAGATGGCTCTTCCGTTGCCGGCCGCGATATCGATGATGCCGCCAGACACCTTGCGTATGCGGTTGCCGATGTTCTGAATGAAGGCGGTGCCTAGATCGACGACGACCCCGTCGGCGATATAGAGGGTGCCTGCCGAATCCACGGCCACTCCGAACGGGTGGTCTAGATTCGCGGAGATGGCAAATCCCCCGTCGCCCGTAAAGCCCGCGACGCCATTCCCCGCGATGGTGGTGATGATGCCACCCGATACCTTGCGAATCCGGTTATTGCCCTGGTCGCTGACGTAAAGGTTGCCCGCAGCATCTACTGCTATGCCCGTGGGATTGCTGAGAGACGCGGAAGTCGCCTGGCCTCCATCTCCGGAGTAGCCTGAAGAACCGCCCGCGACCACGGCGAGCTCACCGCTTGCTGAGAGTTCGACAATCCGGCAGCCACCGCCCTGAGCCATGAAGAGATTGCCAGAGTTGTCGACGGCGAGAGCGTCCGCCGGAGGTCCCAGGGTAGTGATGATGCCTCCCGATACCTTACGCACTGGTACGGTGCTGCCACCGATATAGAGGCCAAGCAACGGTTACTCCGGGGATCGCGGCCCGGCCACTGCCGCTCAGTTGTTCGGCCCCGCAAGCGTGGCGCTCGACGGCTCGGGGAACCTTTATATCGGCGACGGCAACCTGGTTCGCAAGGTGTCGGGAGGGATCATCACCACGGTCGTGGGCAACGGGTTCTATGGATCGTCTGGCGACGGAGGGCCGGCCACCAGCGCGTCGATTCAAGGTTCCACGGCTCTGGCAGTGGATCGCGCCGGCAACCATTCCGGGCCGCAGGAACGTCCACGGGAGTCCCGAGGCTTCGATCAGCCGCTCGATTTCCGCGTGCAGGGACGCGACCGGATTGGGCTGCCCGCCCTGGAAGAAGGGGTGTGCCGTTTTGTGCGGGGCCGAGAGGAATACGATGCGCCGGGTGCGGCTGACGATCCGCTCGAAAGCGGGAGCAACCGCGGCCGGCGGGGCGGTCCACACCAGGAACACCGCATCGATGCCATCCAGGCATGCCTCAAGGGTCTCGGGAAGGGTGAGATCGCCCGGTACGACATCCACGTGCGGCGGCAAGGCAGCGGTGTGCGGATTGCGGGCCAGCGCGCGGACTTCGACACCCGTGGCCGGTAATTGAGAGACAACCTGGCGGCCGACGTTGCCGGTAGCTCCGATGACGAGGATGCGGATCAATCGAAGATCATTCTACCAGCGGAGGTCCGGTTGAGATCCTGGGGGCTGGGGACGCACAACCGAGGATGAAGAAGAAGCGTCCCGATGAGTCGGGACGCGGCAGGCACGAGTGCCTGCGCCACGAGTGTCCCACCTCTGACTTGACAAGACTGAGAGACAAGCATCATTCTAGCAGCGGAGGTTCGACTGAGATCCCGGGGGCGGGGGGCGCACAACCGAGGATGAAGAAGAAGCGTCCCGATGACTCGGGACGCGGCAGGCACAAGTGCCTGCGCCACGAGTGTCCCACCTCTGACTTGACAAGACTGAGAGACAAGCGGCTCACGGCTGCGGGCTCACCACGTAATCCTTGAAGTAGCTGGTGCTGTCGGTTTTGGACCAAAGGCCGATCTTGCCGGCGACGGGCGGGCGCAGCACGGGGTTATTGGCGGGGAGCAAGTCCGGATTCGGAGGACCTTTTCGCCCCGGCGTTGGCTCGCTGCCGAGGGTGTACTCGAGAGCCAGCGTGCCGTCGAGCCATGCCTGGAAGCCGGCTCCTTCGACCGTCATCTTCAACTCATGCCAGGCGGCCCGGTCGAGCATGAAAGGCTTGGCCCGGTCGCTGAACTTCATGTTGCGCCGGATGCCGTTATGGAACTCCCACAGGGCGACGTTGTTCTCGGTGTCGTTGTAGCGGATGGCCAGCCAGTCGCCGTTGGGCTTGACGTTGAAGAGAATGCCGGAACAGCGGTCGGAGTCGCCGGCAATGGTCTTGAACTTCAGGCTGATGGAGCCGTTCGAGAAGTTGTCGACGCTCTTGAGGATCGCGACGGGATAGTACGCGAACTGCTTAGCGTTATCCATCAGCTCCTCGTTGGACGTGCCATACAGTTTGCGCGCGGTCTGGAGCAGCAACTTCGTAGGATTGTCCTTGCTGGCCACCCACGGCCGGCCGTCGATCATGATCACTTTGTCGGCGCCATCCTGCGCGACGACCCAGGTTCCCACGATGGGCTCGAAGGCGGCCGGCGTCTTGCCGGCCTGTTCGGCATTGAGACTGACTTTGATATCGGCCGCACGGACTGTGGCGGCCAGAAGAACGGCGGAGAAAATTGTGATTGTCTTCATTTGAACCTCTGGCTTACAAGGATTCCACTGGCCACAACCAAGCCTGGCCAGAGAGCATAGAATATAGCGCCGGCGCCGGTTGGGGGCTCGGCGAGCGGATGGCCGCGAAAGACGGCTTCGTCATTCTCCGGCGGCGGCGCGACGCCGGCGAGCGAGTAAATGGACTCGAGAACGCCCTCGGCAGTGGTCACGCGGCTCATGGTGCGCCGCCCGGCCAGGTCGTACCAGATCTCGCCATAACCGGCGCGCGTCTGTTCGAAAAGCCCGATCGAGGTGCCGGATACATACTGTACTTCAAGCTTCGGCATGATGCGCCGCAACTTCGAAAGCGCGTGATGCTCGAGATCGAGGCGACGCGGATCCTCCGGCGCGAGGTGCGCTTCGATGCGCAGGGGGGCGTGGATCTGCCGGAGCGCTGCTTCGTCGGCCTCGGGGAACGAGTTGCTGCGGGATTCCGAAGTATCCCAGCTTGTTCTCAGCAGGCTACCGCCAGGCGTGAGGAAGGTACACGCGAAGATACCGCCGGCCGCGAGTATGCAAACGCCGATCGATTCGCAGGCCCGGCGATTCACTGCGATGCCCAGGCGCATCCAGATGGCCGCCAGGCCGAGGCCCGCGAGTGTGAGGACCAGCGCGACGAGCACGGTGTCGAGCCGCAGGAGGCCATGTTGGAATTCGGCCACCATGGCGGCGGGGGTATATCCGGCGGCGCGCTCCCACCAGCCGCCCTGGATGGCGCCAAAGAAATTCACGATCCACGTGCCGACCGTGACGCCGAGCGTGAGGATGGCGGCGGTGGAGGGGTGCTCGGTGAACGAGGACATGGCGGCGGCAAGTCCAATAGTCAGTCCCGCGTTCAACACGTGGCCGAAGGTCAGAGTGAGCAACTCCGGCGGGTAGACGCTGCCGCCGTAGCTCTTCCACAGCAGGATGGCGCTCAGGGGCGGCAGCATGGCGGCAAGCCAGCCGGCCAGGAGAACCAGGGTCTTCGCCGTGATGCGGGCGAAGGGGGACATGCCCTGCTGCAGTTCGAGCTTGAGAGCGCCGCTCTGCCGATCGCCGGCCACCAGACGAATGGCGACGAAGGGAAGCAGGAAGACGGCCGCCAGCTCGCAGGCGCTGAACGTGGGAGCCCAAACCCCGGTCAGCGGCGATAGAGCCTCGCCTACACCGGCGGATGTTCCGTTCAGACCGCTGACTTCCGCGTAGGTCCGCACGGCGCTGATGAAGGACACGCCCACGAGCGGTCCCATGGCGAAGAGCAAGACCCACCATGCCCGGGACACGAGGAGCTCGCGCCATTCCTTGTCGAGGAGCCAGAGGAAGGGGGACCTATGGCGCATTTCTTACCAGCCTTCGGCGGCGAACGGGGTGAAGAGCGTCCGTGGCGGACGCGCGGACCGGGTCCGCCCCACCAAGACTAGGTGAGGGCAAGGAACACCTCCTCGAGGTCCTGGTGGGGTGGCGATCCGTGGTGCGCTGCGGCCAGTGCGGCGAGTTCCGAAACGGTGCCTTCGCCGCACACGCGGCCGCTGCTGAGCAGGACGAAGCGGTCGCAGAAGCGCGCGGCGTCGCTGATTTGATGAATGGAGAGGAAGAGCGTCCGGCCGCGTGCCGCGTGCGCTCGCAAGGTTGACGCGATGTCGCGCGCCTGGCGCAGGTCGAGGCCTTCGAAGGGTTCGTCGATGAGCAGCGCCGGCTGGGGCGTCAGCAGGCCGATGGCCAGGAGGACACGTTTGCGCTGGCCTTTCGAGAGCGTGCCGATGGGCTGGCCGAGCAACTGGCGGAGATCGAGCTGGTCGATCAGTTCCTCGCGAAGCGGGACTTCCTTGCCAAGAGGCGCAGGGCCGCGGAGGAACCCGATGGTGAAGTCGAGCGCCCAGCGCACGGACTGCGCGGGCCACGGGGCGATGGCATCGGGGACGTAGAACAGCAGGGAGGAGCGCTCGCGCGTTTCGACTGGCCGGCCATTGGCGCGCAGGGCGCCACCGTCCGAAGGCAAGACTCCGGCGAGGCACTCGAAGAGCGTGGACTTACCGGCGCCGTTGGGGCCGATGAGTCCGAGCACTTCGCCCGCCCGTACGTGGAAGCTTACGTCCGTGAGCGCAGCGATGGAGCCGAATCGCTTGGAAAACCCGTTGACCTCGAACAGCATCGTTTCCATTAGAATAGCGAGTCCATCGGAATAGCGGCATGGATGGAGGTCGCCAAACCTCCATCCAGCAACATAGCGGCTGGTGACATACAACTACCACCGATAGTTGATGCGGGCGGTTGGGGCGATTTTTCCTGTCGGGAACAAGCAGAAATAAGGTTCCGCAAGATGTCCGCCGACGTTTCCAAGCTGTAAGAGTTGGAGCCATCAATCCCCCAATCGCCGTCACCCCAAGATCGCTAATAGCTTTCTATTATTGCCCTCCCCGCCCCGCGATAGTAAACTACCGGTCACCTGGAGGGGCCCTCGACATGAACCCGATGTTTCTCCCGGGCGTGGAGCAGAATCCGCAGCCGGGAGCGTACCGCGACGCCATCCAAACGATGCAGGCCACCGGCGCGGAATATCCGCAGATCTGGCATCTCTTCGCCTTCCGCCCGCAGGCCACCCAGCACCTGGCCCGCTTCACGCAGGAGATTCTGCGCGGCCCCGCGCCCATGAGCCCCGGCATCCGGGAGCTGATCGCGGCCTACACTTCGTACGGAAACGAATGCCCGTTTTGAATCAAATCGCACGCCGCAGTTGCGGCGGAACTGTTGGGCAGCGAGGAGCTGGTCTGGGGCGTCCTCCGCGACCTGGAGACTTCCGCGCTCGACGACCGGCACAAGGCCCTCTTCCGCTTCGTCGCCAAAGTCAATCGCGATTCGCCGCGCATCACGGCCGAAGACATGCAGCCGCTCTACGCGGCGGGGTGGGACGATGAAGCCATCTACTACGCGGCCACGGTGTGCGCACTGTTCAACTTCTACAACCGTTGGATCGACGCGTCCGGAGTGCACGCGCTTTCCGACGAAGCGCACCGCCAGGGCGGCAAGCGGACCGCGGCTCACGGCTACGTCCGCTACAGCCAGCCCGGTGCAAAATAGAAGGATATGAAGCGTCTTCTCGCAGCATCGGCATTTCTGGCGGCCTGTGGATGGCTGCTCCTTCACGCGCAACTGGTCCGCACGGGCGACGCCCGCCTCTGGCGCTACCGCAACCTGGGCAAGGCCCTGTACGAGAACCCCACCACCCAGAAGGATGCCGTCGAGCAGTTCCGGCAGGCCCTCGCGCTGGCCCCCAACGCGGCGCGCGAGCAACTCAATTACGGCTTGGCCCTGCTGCGCGCGGGCGATCTCGAAACCGGCATCGCCCAGTTGGAGAAGGCGCAGAAGACCGATCCCAAGCTGCCCCACACCTGGTTCAACCTGGGCATCACGTTCCAGAAGCAGGGCGAATTCGACCGCGCCTTCGCCGAGTTCCAGCAGATGGTGCGGCTGGTGCCGAACGAAGCCGTTTCCCACTATCACCTCGGCGCCATCCACAAGTTGAAGGGCGAAACGCCCGCCGCCATCCATGAGTTCGTCACGGCGCGCGACCTCAATCCGCGACTCGCCGCGCCGCACTTTCAGCTCTACGGGCTTTTCCGCCAGGCCGACCGCGCGCCAGAGGCCGCCGCCGAGTTGCGTATCTTTCAGGAGATCAAGAAGCAGCAGGAAGGCGCCGCCGTCCCCGAGGACATGGACTGGAGCTGGTACTCCGAGATCTACGATCCTCCGGAAGGGTCGCCCGCCACTCTCGCTGCCGCCACCTGGCGCGATGAGAAGATCGCGGATGGATACTCCGGCGCCACGGTGCTCGCCGCCGATGGCGTCCACCCCAGCGTGATCGCATGGTCGCCGGCGCACGTGACGTTGTTTCGCAACGGCCGCACGCCGGTCGCTGATTCCGGCCTCGAAGACCTGCGCGACGTGGTCTCGATCGCGCCCGGCGATTTCGATAATGATGGCCTCCCCGACCTGTGTGTGATCACGTCGAAGGCTGCTGTCCTGTACCGCAACGTCAATGGCAAATTCCGCAAGCACGCCGACCTCGCTACTGGCACGTTTCGCAGCGCGTTCTGGGTGGATTTCGATCACGATTACGACCCCGATGTCTTTCTCCTCGGCGACGATTCCAAATTGATGCGCAATAACGGCGAAGCCGGCTTCAGCGACGAGACTAAACGCTTTCCGTTCGTCGCGGGCCGCGCGGTGAGCGCCCAACGGATCGAGGTGGAACCGGATACGCCCGCTTTCGATTTCGTGATGTCCTACGAGGACCATGCCCCCCTGCTGTATCGCGACAAACTCGGCGGCGCGTACGTGGCACAGGCATTCTTGCCTGTGTTGCCTTCTGTGCCACAAGCTTCAGCCGACTTCACCGGCAACGGCCGGGCCGACCGCGTAGTCATTTCGAACAACGCCCTGACCCTCCAGCACAACATCGCCACCAACTACGGCAACTGGATCGAGATCTCGCTTACCGGCGTCAAAAGCTCCAAACTCGCCCTCGACGCCAAAATCGAAGTGAAGGCCGGCAGCCTATATGAAAAGGAGATCTACCAAGGCGTGCCCATCGTCTTCCGCCTGGGCGACCGCACACAAATCGACACCGTCCGCATCACCTGGGCCAACGGCCTCATCCAAAACGAAACCCAGCCGCCGATCAACCGCGTGTTGACGATCAAAGAAGCCCCGCGCCTTTCCGGATCGTGCCCCATGATCTTCACCTGGAACGGCGAGCGCTTCGAATTTGTGACCGACGTGCTCGGCGTGGCGCCGCTGGGAGCCAGCTCGGGCGACGGGGCATACTTCCCGGTAGACCATGACGAGTACGTCTCCATTCCCGGTGACCGGTTGAAGGCCCGCGGCGGGCAGTACGAAATCCGCGTCACCGAAGAACTTCGCGAGGTCACGTACCTCGACCAGATCAAACTGATCGCGCTCGATCATCCCGCGGCGCTCGACATAGTGACCAACGAGAAGTTCAAGTCGCCGCCGTTCCCCGAGTTTCGGCTGTTCGGGGTCGATCGGCGCATCTACCCGTTGCGTGCGTACGATGACCAGGGCAACGATGTGCTCGCCGCCCTGCGCCAGCGCGACAGCGTCTACCCGGATGCCTTCCGGCGCGACCACGCAGGCGTCGCGGAGCTGCATCGTCTCGACCTGGATTTCGGCAACGCCGCGCCCGCGAACCACGCCGTGCTCGTACTGAGCGGATGGGTGGATTGGGCCGATGGCAGCACCTTTTTAGGCGCCACGCAGGCGCACAAAGACCTGACCTTCCCGTACCTCCAGGTGAAGGACGCCGCCGGAAACTGGAAGACCGTCATCGAGGATATGGGCATCCCATCGGGCAAGCCCAAGACGATGGCCGTGGATCTGACCGGCAAGTTCCTTTCGTCATCGCGCGAGGTGCGGATTGTGACCAACCTCTGCGTCTATTGGGACGAAATCTTCCTGGTGGAAAATGACGCGGCGCCTGAAGTTCGCATGACTACGGTTCCCCTGACCGCGGCCGACCTGCACTTCCGCGGTTTCTCGAAGGCCACCATTCATCCGGAACGTAAGCAGCCCGAGCGCTTCGACTACGATTCCGTCAGCTTCACCTCCATGTGGAATCCAACCGCGGGAAATTATACGCGCTATGGAGCGGTGGATGGACTGCTCGCCGAGCCCGACGACCGCATGGTGGTCATGGGTTCGGGCGACGAGGTGCGTCTGCGGTTTGCGGCCGCCGCACTGCCGCCCGTGCCCGCCGGATGGAAGCGCGACTTCCTGCTGCTGGTAGACGGATGGGCCAAAGACGCCGATGCGAACACCGCATTCTCGCAGACCGTGCTGCCGCTGCCATTTCACGCCATGAAACACTACGGCGAGCCCGGGCCTGACTTGCACGAATCCCTGACCCGCCCTGCCCTGCGGCTGATCAGGCCGCTCAATGCCCAACTCCCACCGCCACCCGCCGCAGCACAATCCTCGCCAGCCGACGTGGCGCAGGCACTCGTGCCTGCCGTGTCGAGACTCGTCTCGACACCTCTTCGTCGGTGTGCCACGGTGGCGCAGGCAAGCGTCGGCATGAGTGCCGACGCGGCAGGCATGAGTGCCTGCGCCACAGCTTCAAGGGAGCCATGATGCGCCGATACCTTTCCATCGCCCTAGGCTTCCTGATCCTGAACAGCGCCTACCTCGCGGCCTTTCCGCGCCCCACCGTCTTCTACATGGCGAACGTGCTGCTGCATTTGGGAATTGGCGTGGCGCTGATGGTTGCGGCGGTGGGATTGGTCCGTCGCTATCCGCGGGAGAGCGGCGCTATTCTGGCGGCTGGTGTGCCGGCGCTGGTTCTGGCGGTGGCCGGCAATACGCTGCAGCACCGGTGGATCTTGTGGCTGCATATTGCCCTGGCGGTTGCGGCGGTGGTGGTGATTGCCGCAAGAATGTCACAGGCAAGAATGCCTGTGCTACTGGCCGCCGCTCTCGTGGTCGCCGCGGTTCTGTATCCGCACAGTTCTCCCCAAACGATTGCCAACCCCTCGGTCGCCCCCGTCTCCATGGACGAAGAAGGCGCCGGAGCCAAATCCCCGTTCGCGCCATCTTCCGCCCAGACCAACACGGGCGCCATCATTCCCTCCAACTTTTTCATGGACTCCGAATCCTGCGGACAATGCCACAAGGACATCTACGAGCAGTGGAAAAGCTCCATGCACCACTTCGCCTCGTTCAACAACCAGTTCTACCGCAAGTCCATCGAGTACATGCAGGACGTGGCCGGCACGCGCCCCAGCAAGTGGTGCGCCGGCTGCCACGATCACGCCGTCTTCTTCAACGGCCGCTTCGACCGCCCCATCCGCGAGCAGATCGATACGCCCGAGGCGCAGGCCGGCCTGGGCTGCATGTCGTGCCACGCGATCGTCCACGTGGGCAGTTCCATGGGCAACGCCGATTTCACGGTGGAGTATCCGCCGCTGCATGAGTTGGCCAACAGCCACAATCGCTACATCCGCGCCATCGACTATTTCCTCACTTACCTCAATCCCAAGCCGCACAAGCAGACATTTCTGAAGCCGTACATGGAGTCGGCCGAGTTCTGCTCCACCTGCCATAAGGTCCACCTGGATGTGCCCGTGAACCATTACCGCTGGGTGCGCGGCTTCAACGATTACGACAACTGGCAGGCGAGTGGCGTCTCCGGACAGGGCGCGCGCTCCTTCTACTACCCCGCGAAGTCGCAGGTGTGCGCCGATTGCCACATGCCGCTGGTCGCCTCGCGCGACCCCGGCAATCGCGAGGGCAAGGTGCACTCGCACCGCTTCCCCGCCGCCAATACCGCGGTGGCATACGCCAATCAGGACCAGGCGCAGATGCAGGCCACGGAAGACTTCCTCAAGTCGGGCTTCATCACGGTAGACATTTTCTCGGTCTCGCCGGCGGAAGTGGTGGGGCAGGCGGTTTCCCCTGCCATGCACCGCCGCAGCGACACTGTGCAGGCCAACACCACGTTCGCTGTCGGCGAAGAGGCCGAGCAGAGCGCGCCGGCGCTCATCCGCGAAGTCGGCAATCTCTCCGCACCCATCGGGGCCGCCGATACCGCGCTCGAAGCCGGCAGCACCGCGCGCGTCGACGTAGTGGTGCGCACCCGCAAGATCGGCCATTTCTTCCCCGGCGGAACGGTGGACGCGTTCGACGTCTGGCTGGAACTCGAGGCCAAGGACGCCGATGGCCGCGTGATCTTCTGGAGCGGCAACGTCACCGGCGATGGCCACGGTCCCGTGGAACCGGGAGCGCATTTCTACCGCTCTTACCAGCTCGATGAAGAAGCCAACCCCATCAACAAGCGCAACGCCTGGCAGGCCCGCAGCACTCTGTATGTGCGGCTGATTCCTCCCGGCGCGGCCGATGTGGCGCATTACCTGGTGAAGGTGCCGGCCAATGCCCGCGGCCCCATCAGCTTCACCGCCAAACTGAATTACCGCAAGTTCGCGTGGTACTACACGCAGTTCGCCTATGCTGGCCAGCCCAAGCCCGGCCAGGATCCGTCGTTGTTGGGGGAGAATCACAACGGCCTCGAATACCAGTTCCTTCAGGCCGGGATTCCGGCCAACGTCTCGGGCAGCATCAAGGACCGCATCCCCGATCTGCCCATCGTCACCCTGGCGCAGGCCAACGCGTCGGTGCCGCTGGGAACTCCCCAGTGGGCGCCCGTGGTCCGCAAGCAGGATCGCGAGCGGTGGAACGATTGGGGCATCGGCCTGCTGTTGCAAGGCGATCTCAAGGGCGCGGAATACGCGTTCCGCAAGGTGACCGAGGCTGAGCCCGAATACGCCGATGGCTGGCTCAACGTGGCGCGCGCGCTCATTCAGGAGGGTGAGACCGAAGCGGCCAAGCCCTTCGTCGCGAAAGCGCTCGCTCTCAATCGCGAACTGGGCCGGACGTGGTTCTTCCAGGCGGCGATTCAGAAGGCGGATGGCGACTACGACGGGGCGCTGCAATCGCTCGAAGTCGCCCGTGCGAAGTACCCGCGCGACCGCGTGCTGCTAAATCAAATCGCCCGCATTCTGTTTTTGAAGCGGGAATACGCCGCCGCCGTCGAAGCCCTCAAGCAGGTCTGCGCGGTGGACCCCGAGGACGTACAGATGCACTACACCCTGATACTCTGCTATCGCGGCTTGGGCGACATGGCCGCCGCGGCACGCGAGGAGGCGCTTTTCCGGCGCTTCAAGGCCGACGAATCCTCGCAGGCCATCACCGAGCGCCGCAGAATCATCAGCCCCGAGGACAACAACGAACGGCAGGCGATTCACGATCACGAAAGCGCGGTGAAACCATGAAGCGCGTCAACCTAAGATCACGCCTGGTGCGGCAGTGCCGTTTTGTGGGGCAGGCTTTCAGCCCAATGCCACTTACTTTGGCTGTGGGGCGGACCCCCTGGTCCGCGGCCGACGCCCTCGTCGGCCTTCTTCGCGTCCTGTCGAATCTTGATTCTATTGGCGAAAGCGGGACGAGGGCGTCCCGCGCGGACCAGGGGGTCCGCCCCACAATCAATGCAGAATCGCAAAGTAAGCGGCATTGGGCTTTCAGCCTGCGGACCCGCTTTCAGCGGGTCCCGTTCGGCCGATGTGCGCAGTCCTCGGCCGCCGCTTTGGCCGGCCTCCTTCTCGCCGCCGCCTCCGCGCCGCCCGCCATCACCTTCACCGACGTCACCGCGCAGGCCGGCATCCACTTCACCCACAACGCGGGCCGCGCCGGCAAGCGCTACCTCCCCGAAACGCTCGGCTCCGGCTGCGCCTTTTTCGACTTCGATGGCGACGGCTGGCCCGACATCCTCCTGATCAACAGCAAGGATTGGACTCCGCGCGGCCGCAAGTCACTTCCCGCGCTCTACCACAACAACCGCAACGGCACCTTCACCGACGTCACCGCGTCGAGCGGCCTCGATATCGAGATGTACGGCATGGGGGTGGCCATCGCCGACTACGACAACGACGGGCGCGACGACGTATACATCACCGCGCTCGAAGGCGACCGCCTCTTCCACAACGAAGGCAACGGCAAATTCCGCGACGTCACGAAAGCCGCGGGCATTCAGAACGCCAGCTTCGGAACCAGCGCCGCGTGGCTGGACTACGATCGCGACGGGAAGCTCGACCTCTTCGTCGCCAACTACGTGCAGTGGAAGCCGGAGAACGACCTGTGGTGCTCGCTCGACGGCTCGACGAAATCCTACTGCACGCCGGAGTCCTACAAGGGCACGCGCTCCAAGCTGTTCCACAACCTGGGCGGCGGCCGCTTCGAGGAGGTCGGCGAGCGCGCCGGCGTGGGCGATCCCACCAGCAAGTCGCTGGGCATCACGGTGCTCGACTTCAACGGCGATGGCTGGCCCGATCTCTTCGTGGCCAACGATACGCAGCCCAACAAACTGTATCGCAACCTGGGCAACGGCGCCTTCCACGAAGAGGGCATGACGGCCGGCGTGGCGTATGGCGAAGACGGAGTGGCGCGCGGCGCGATGGGCGCGGACGCCGGCGATTACGACCGCAGCGGCCGGCCGCACCTTCTCGTCGGCAACTTCTCGAACCAGATGATCGGCCTGTACCACAACGAAGGCAACGGCCTGTTCGTCGACGAAGCGCCTTCGTCCGCGGTCGGGCGTTCGAGCCTGCTTTCGCTGGCCTTCGGCGTCTTCTTCTTCGATTACGACCTGGATGGCTATCCCGATATCTTCGCGGCCAACGGCCACATCGAGGACGAGATCGGCCGCGTGCAGCCCAAGGTGAGCTATCGCGAAGCACCGCTGCTGTTCCACGACCTGGGCAAAGGCAAGTTCGAGAACGTCAGCGCGTCGATGGGCGCGGCCTTCAATCGCCCGATTGTGGCGCGCGGCGCGGCCTACGCGGATTTCGACCACGATGGCGACCTGGACGTTCTCATTTCGACCAACAACGGGCCGGCGTACCTGTTCCGCAACGACGGAGGCAATCGGAACCACTGGCTCGCGCTGAAGCTGGTCGGGACGAAGTCCAATCGCGACGGGATCGGCGCCGTGGTGAGGGTCGAGAGCGCTTCCGGGAAGCAGTGGAGCATGGTGCGCAGCGGCTCGAGCTATTGCTCGCAGAGTGACCTGGCACTGACTTTTGGGTTGGGCAAGGACACGATGGCGTCAGTCCAGGTCGAGTGGCCGAGCGGGGTGAAACAGCAGTTAGGCAATGTGGCCGCGGACCAGCGGATGACTGTCACCGAACCTCGGCCGTGAGACTGGGGCCAAGACTGGCAGACAGTCAACAAGCGAGGTGGGGCAGGCCAACGTCTTTTGTGGCCTGCCTTTGCCTGGTTGCCGAACAAAGCGCAGACGACAAAAAACGATCGTCTGCGCCACATCTGCCGCCAACGAACGTTAAGACTCGCTGATTCCCGGCTCTTAGCTCCTGGCTGCTGACTTCTGGCTCCTGACTTCCATCCGCATCGGATCAAGGGCGAAGCCCTTGGCTAGTTCTCGGTGGGAGTCTTCTCGATATGATCGATGACGATCAGCTCCACGGGGCCTTTTTTCGGTTCCAGCGTGAGTCCGAGCTGCTCCTTTAGTGCCCTGAAGATATCGGGGGGAGGAGTATCCGCGCCGGGCAAGCTTGCCGGCTCCGCTCCTCCACCTCCGCCAGAAGGTGCTGGGGGCGCCACTGACACCGTCACTCCCCCAGTGCCCTGGCCCATCGGACCCGCCGGCGCGATTCCCTCCGTTGAAAAAGTCAGCGTGAAATCATATTTCGCAGTGAGCCCGGTCATGTCGCTTACCGGGCGGCTCAATAGCGTTGTGAGCCGGTTGGCGAGATCGAGCGTCGTCTGCTGCTGGCCGACCAAGCGGGCGCGTCCGGGTACCATCATCAGGATCAGCCTGCCGCGTCCTCCCGCCGGCAATGGGAATACCGGAAATCCGTCGGGGCCAACCGTCGGCCCTGCGGGCATTGGAGGCGGAGTTGCTGGACCGGAGTCGTCTTGGGCCGGCGGAACTGGTTCGGACTCCTTCATCTTTGGCCCATTCCTGGCGACCGCCAACGAGTACATCGNNAGCTCTTTAGTTTCCCGATGGATGGTCAATTTGAAGCGTTCCGCAAGCAAATTCTGAAGCATCGAGCGGAATTGCTCCTTGGTAGTTTCCGGCGGCATGGTGGCGTTCAGATCGAACCTCTGCGTATCCAGCCAGGCAGGGCCCTGAATCTGCAAGCTCTTCACGTCGTAGGCGTCCATCAGGAGATTCTTCAAGCTTATGTACGGATAGCGAACCCGGCCAGGATCTTTGCTACCGGGGCCTCCAGTCGGTCCTGCCATCATGATTCTGCCGCGTCCGTCGGGCGCCGGCAGGTTCGCCGGCTTCACGGATGCTGCATCGAAGGTGAGCGTCTTATCGGGAGCTTGGCCATAGCACAAGCAAAAAGCCAAAAATATCCGGCCGCTCCGTATTATTGGTTTGAGCATTATTCCTCTCCTTTGGGCCCGCCGGGCGTCAGTTCACCTATTCGCTTCGCAAAGCGACGCACGGATCGGCGCGCGTGGCGCGCACCGCGGGCGCGGCGCCGGCCAACAGGGCGACCATCATCAGCACAATCCAACTCAAAGCAAAAGTGGTGAAGTCGTGCGCCTTCACACCGTACAGCAGGCTCGACATGACGCCGCTCAACGCGAACGCCAGAGCCAGGCCCGCCGCGCTGCCCAGCAGGATCAGTCGCGCCTGCTGCGCCAGGACCAGCCGTAGCACCGTTCGCCGCGTCCCTCCCAGCGCCACGCGGATGCCGATCTCCTGGGTACGCTGCACCACGGCATACGAGATCACGCCGTAAACTCCGACGGCTGCCAGCAGCAGCGCTAGCGTGGCAAACGCGCTCAGCAGAAACATGGTCAATCGCCGCTGCGCCAGCGACTCCGATAGCCGCTGCTCCAGCGTTGCGACGTCATACACGGGGGCCTGATGGCTTAACGCGAAAATCGTCGAGCGCAAGGGAGCGGACAGCGCGCCCGGATTTCCGTTCGTAGCAAGCACGACATGGAAGTTGGCCCGCGGCGCCTGCGCGAACGGCACGTATATTTGCGGCTCCGCGGGCCGCTCCACACCTTGTTGATGCACGTCGGCGACGATCCCCACCACCAGCAGGTCGGTGGGCTTTCCCGGCGCGCAAGTGGCGCAATGCTCGGAAGCCATCGAGTGAAACTGCTTGCCCAACGCATCGCCGGAAAAGAACTGCCGGGCGAAAGCGCGGTTTACAATCGCCACCCCAGGCGACCTCTCGTCGTCACCGTCGTTGAACGTCCGCCCTCGGACAATTGGCGTGCCCATTGCGCGGAAGAAATCCGAGGTCACGCCGACCAACGGTGTCCGAAGCTTCAGCCAGGTTTCCCGCGGCGGCAGTGCTGGTCCGAACCACACCAGGGTAAGCGACGAATGATTCTGCTGGATAGGCAGCCGCTGTGCCAGCGCGGCGTACCGTACAGAGGGCAAGGCCCGTAGCTCTGGCAGCGCTTGGGACGCGAAGGCCAGGATCGGCCTGTAGTCGTTTGACACGCCCGCGGGGCCAGTGAACTCCTCCACTGGCAACTGTACGCTGGCGGTCAGCACGTTGTGCGCGTCGTAGCCAGAGTCGATGCGCATGATGTCGAGGAAGCTCCGCACAAGCAGGCCAGAAGCGATCAGCAGCACCAACGCCAGCGCAACTTCTCCTGCCAGCAGCGCATTCCGCAGGGGCCCTTGATGGCGGCGGCCCGACAAAGTCGATATCTTCATCGCGTCTATCAGGTTCGCGCGCGAGCCGGCAATGGCCGGCGCGGCTCCAAACAACACCGCAGCCACAACCGCGACGCCCATGGTGAACCCAAAGACATACGGATCGAGACCGACGCTTGCGAGCCACGGCAGCGCCGGCGACCGCCACCCGCGAATCAGATCGATGGCGAAAGCCGCGATCGCCAGACCAGCGGAGGCTGCAAGTGCGGAAAGCAACATGCTTTCGGTGAGGGACTGCCGCGCCAGACGCATTCGGGTCCCACCCAACGCGCCGCGCACCGCTACTTCGTGGCGGCGCGCCGCGGCCCGCACCAGTTGCAGGTTAGCGATATTGGCGCAGGCGATCAGTAGAACAAATCCGACAGCCATTAACAGCACGATCAACGGCTTTCGCGAATCTCCCGCGAGGTGTCGCTGTAACGGAACGACTTCCAGTTTGCGCCCTTCAGCCGCGCGCGCAAAAGGCGCGGGGTAGACGCTGAGCCTGGCCTGTTGGAACGACTGGAGATCCGCCTGTACGCTCGCCAAAGAGTCTCGAGGACGTATCCGCGCAATCACCTGGAGCATCGCCGAGGGCCCTTCCACAGGGAATGCCGAGGAACCGGAGGAGCGCAGAGCCAGCAGCACTTGCGGCGCATTCGCCATTTCTGGAAAACGGAAGCGCGGCGGCAGTACCCCGACGATCGTGTACGCGGTCTTGTCCAGGTTCAACGTGGTCCCCACCACACGCGGATCGGCGCTGAAACGCTCTCGCCACAGCGTATCGGAGAGCAGCGCAACGGGCGGGCTGCCAGGACGGTCGTCTGATGGAGAAAGGTCGCGGCCGATTTGCGGTGCAACCCCCAAGAGGGAGAGGAAATTTGCCGAAACCAGAGCACCTTCGAGGCGCAGGGAGTCGGCTGTCGCAGTCAAGGTGTACTCATTAAAGGCGTAGCCGGCGACGGCTTCAAATGGGCGTCCGCGTTCGCGCCAGGAGACCATGTCCGGCTTTGCAATTGCCCCTCCGATACCCGAGCGCTGCTGTTCGGTGACCCACACCAGCCGATCGGGATCGTGGTAGGGCAGTGGGTGGATCAGCAGGGCATATACCGCGGAGAAGATCGCGGTGGTCGCCCCGATTCCAAGCGCCAAAGTCAGCACGGCTGTGAACGCAAACCCGGGACTGCGCCGCAGCCCG
>OMOG01000202.1 GCA_900290305.1 Candidatus Sulfopaludibacter sp. SbA4 | reverse complement strand
ACCCGCGGCTCGGGTCTGAATTACGGCTTCAACGTGGACAAGCCGCAGCCCAGCACCACGCCTTTTACCTCGTCCGAGTATCCGTTCTTCCCGTTTACGAGCGTCACCACGTATCTCCAAAACGGCCAGTTGCGCTATAATGCCTTGCAACTGGAAGCCATGCGCCGCATGGGTGCTATCGTGTTCGACGCCCATTGGACGTGGTCGAACACCATGTACAATTACGGCGATACTACCAACCCGTACTCCCCGACCCAATGGGGACGCGATCCTTACGCGCGGCGCCAGTACATCCCGCTCAGCATGAGCTGGGCTCTTCCCTTCGGCAAAGGCCTCGCGCATCTGAGCAACGCCTCTAAGCCGGTCGATGCCCTCCTCGGCGGCTGGAATCTCCAGAGCATCGCGACGTTCGCTTCCGGCACCTACTTCTCGCCGTCGTTCACCGGGACCAATCCGGCCAACACCAACACGTCGGGCGGCTTGCCCGATTGCCTCCGCAACGGTAACCTGCCGAACGGCACCCGCACCTGGAACCAGTGGTTCGACCCGACGGCTTTCGCTATCCCGCAGCCGGGCCATTACGGCACCTGCGGCATCAATACCCTGGTGGGACCGGGCATTTACGTGTGGCATGCCAGTATCTCCAAGGACTTCCATATTACGGAGCGCTTCAAAGCCACTCTTACGATGCAGGTTTCCAACCTTTTGAACCACCCCAGTTTGGGGAGCGGTACGCCGCCCACCCCCAACACCTCCATCAACCAGGCGAATCCCGGCCAATTCACTTCTGAGGAGCCCTATTACAATCCCGAAAGGCAGGGCGCCCGGCAGGTCGGCTTGAAGCTTCGATTAGCGTGGTAATCCTCGGGATGGCCCTGATGATGGGGACCGCTTCATGCGGTCCCTGTCACCAGGCCGTCTCACAGTCCTACCAGCAGACTGCTCACTTCCTCACCTCCAGCACCGCCAATTCCACTTCCATCCTGGGCAGCTTCGCCGAAGGCCGCAATATCCTCCAAACATCCGTTCCCGAAGTGTCTTTCCGCATGGAGCGGAAAGGTGACGCCTTCTATCAGACGGCCTTCGACCACGGCCGGACTCACAGCGAGCGCTTCGATCTGGTACTGGGCTCGGGACGGCGCGGGCAAAGTTATCTCTATTGGAAGAACGGTCTCCTTTACCAGTTGCCCGTCTCCTACCTGGCCCTCACCGGGGGATGGATCAACAGTCCCGGCTACCCGGATGGAGAAGTCCACTTCGATCGCGCCATTCCCCTACGGTGTCTCGAATGCCACGCCACCGAGGGCGCCCGGGACGGCCAATTCTTCGCCGGCATCACCTGCGACAAATGTCACGGACCGGCCGGGCAGCATCCCGCCATCCGCAATCCGGCGAGCCTCGCCCGCGATGGCCAGGTGGCCCTCTGCGCAGCCTGCCATTCGGGCCTCGGCAATAGCGGCGAAGCCGATGTCCACGGCAACCAGGTAGGCTTGCTGCAGCAGAGTCAGTGCTTCCGCAAGAGTCCCGCGATGTCCTGCTCCACCTGCCACAATATCCACCGCGTGGAGCGGGACCTGGTGTCGATGTCCGCGCACTGCGCCACATGCCATGCGGCGCCCCAACACAAGGCGGCCGTCAACACCGGCAACTGCATCGATTGCCACATGCCCAAGCGGGAATCCAAGGTGATCACGTTCCGCACATCCGGCTCCGGCCTCGCGCAGCAATATCGCACGCACAAGATCGCCGTCTACGACCAGGATGCGCCGCTCCAGCTCGCCGCTTACCAACAGCCGGCGCCCAAGCCGCAGCCCCAGTCGGCGGCCCGCGTGCAGTTCACCGACGTGGCCGCGGAGGCGGGCATCGCCTTCCGTCACGAGAACGGCGCATCGCCCCAGAAGTACATGTTCGAGACCTTCGGATCCGGCGTGGGCGTCATCGATTTCGACAACGACGGCTGGCCCGACCTCTTCTTCGCCAACGGCGCCGACCTGGCGCACGGCAAACCATCGCCCGGCAACGTCCTGTACCGCAACCTGGGCAACGGAAAATTCGAGGACGTTACCGCCAAGGCCGGCCTAAGGGGCAACGGAATGTTCGCCACCGGCGTCACGGTGGGAGACTACGACAACGACGGCTTTCTCGACATCTATGTGACCGGCTACGGCGGAAACCAGCTTTTTCACAACAACGGCAATGGCACGTTCACCGATGTGACCGCCAAGGCCGGAGTGGGCGGGGGCGGCTGGAGCAGCAGCGCCGCCTGGTTGGACTACGACCGCGACGGCTACCTGGACCTGTTCGTGGACCGCTACGTGGATTACGACCTCAAGACCGCGCCCTACTGCGGATACCAGAAACCGGGCTACCGTATGTACTGCGACCCGCAGCAGTTCGACGGTCTCACGCCGTTGCTCTACCACAACAACCGGGATGGCACCTTCACCGAGGTTTCCCGCAAGGCTGGCGTGGCGAATCCGGCCGCCAAGGGGCTTGGCGTCGCGATCGGCGACATCGATGGCGACGGATGGCCCGACATTTTCGTGACCAACGACGGGGTTCGCAATTTTCTGTTCCGCAACAAAGGCAACGGCACCTTCGACGACATCACCTACGCCGCCGGTGTCGGCTTCGACATGAACGGCAAGGCCCTGAACGGCATGGGCGTCGAGATTGCCGACCTGGATGGCGACGGTTTGCCGGACATCTTCTTCACCGCTTTTTCGCGACAGTACAACCCGCTGTTCCGCAATCTCGGCAAGCTGCTGTTCGAAGACGCCACCATCAAAGCGGGATTGCCTTCCAGCGTCGAGACGTTGGGATTCGGCGCCAAGGTCTTCGACTTCGATAACGACGGCTATCCCGATATCTACGTCACCAACGGGCACGTTACCGACAACGTGAAGCTCTACGACGCGCAGCTCTCCTACCGGCAGGCGGACCTCCTGTATCGGAATATGGGCGGCGGACACTTTCGCGACGTCTCGGCCGAAAGCGGCCCGGCCTTCCGCATCCGGCACGTGGGGCGCGGCGCCGCCGTGGCGGATTTCGATAACGACGGCGATCTGGATATCGTGGTGAGCGATACCGGCGGCCGTCCCCTCCTGTTGCGCAACGACGGGGGAAATCGCAATCATTGGATCGCCATCCGGGCGCGCGGCCGCGAGAGCAATCGCTTCGGGCTCGGCTGCAAAGTGAGGGTGACCAGCGGCGGCCGCACGCAGTTGCGCGAGATCAACCCCTACGGCAGCTACCTGAGCACCAGCGACGTGCGGCTGTTTTTCGGCCTGGGCAACGAATCCTCCGTCAGCCGCCTGGAGATCGAGTGGCCCAGCGGAAAGAAGCAGGTCATCGAAAATGCCCGCGCCAACCAGGTCCTGCTGCTGGACGAGGCCTCCGCCAGCCGCTAAGGAATAGAATTGGCAGCAAACAACCCCCTGATTCGGAGTGGCTTTTCGTTCGTACCTATTTGTCGAGTCCAAGGTGGGACAGGCGATCGTTTTTTGTCGCCTGTCACTTGCCTGGCTTTTAGCCGTACCAACCACCCCGGTGTTACAATCCGACTGTGCCGCGGCGCCTCCTAACCGCTGTATTCCTCGCGCTCGCCCTAGCCCCGGTCGCCCCGCTTGCCGGACAGACGCCCGCCGGGAACGAAGCGGCCCAACTCCAGGCGGCCTATGGACTCCTGCAGCAGGGCAGCCTGGAGCAGGCCATCCGCGAAACCAAGGGCGTCCTGGCTTCCGATCCCCGCTCCGCCCCTGCGCACATGCTGCTCGGCCAGGCCTATCTCGCGCAAGGCTCGATTCGCATGATTGCGGAAGCCAAGGCGGAGTTGCAGCAGGCGCTCGACCTCGATCCCAGCCTGCTCTGGGCGCGCTTCTACCTCGCCAAAATCTACATCGATCAGGGCCTTTACGACAAGGCCAAAGCGCAGTTGGAGCGCGGGCTCGAGCAACGGCCGGATGTTCCCCATTTCCTCTCGCTGCTCGGGGAAGTGCGCCGCAAGCTCGGAGATCCCGGGGCCTCTCTGGAGTTGAACCGCAAGGCCCTGCAGATCGACGCCACCATGACTCCCGCCCACTACTACATGGCCCTTGCCTACCTCGACCTGAAGCAGGAAGCCACGGCCATGGGCGAGCTCGAAAGCTCCATTCACTCGCGGTACGTCACCCCCGAGATGTATGTCGCGCTGGCGGACTTGTATCGCCAAAAGGGGCGATACGCCGAAGCCGAAGATCTCTGCCGCAAGGCCATCGCCCTCGACAAGTCGCGCCCCGAGGCATACCTGACCCTGGCTCGTGTGTACAACACCCAGCATGCCAGCGATAAGGCATTGCAGATTCTGCGTCAGGCCTTGCCGGACGGTAAGGAGATCCCCGCGTCGGAGTACTACCAGAAACTCCAGGCGGATCTGTGCGTTGAGCAAGGCGCCGCGTACCAGGCCAAGGGTATGGTGCCTCAGGCCATCGAGGCGTATTCCCGCGCGTTGGACCTGGACCCGGACCGTGGCGCCGTCCACCGTCATCTTGCCGATCTGTATCTGCGGCAAGGAGACTCCGCCCGCGCCGGTGAGCACTCCGCCGCCGCCGAAAAACTGGAGAACGCCAAACCCCCCGGCCCCCAAAAGGACCGCTTCTGATCTCATTTCTACGTTGTGGCGGGATCCTGCGATCTCGTAGGCCAGCCTTGGTGGGGCAGGCTTCGAGCCTGCCGCCGGCTTCAGCCGGCGCTCCTCGACCCGCGAAGTGCAAATAAGTGCGATATTCAGACCATGCAGTCCCTATTCCTTCGAACGCTGGGATTCCTACTCTACGCGACCGCCGGACTTGGCGACCAAGCCCCCAATCGTCAACACATCCCGATCTCTTTTGAAAGGAACCAGGGCCAGGCCGCGCGCGCCGTCCAGTACATTGCGCGCGGACACGGCTTCACGGCTCTTCTCACCCCCGCCGAGACTCGCCCCGCCGAGACTCGCATCCAATTCCGCGGCGAAGCCGTCGCCATGTGGCTGCCACGGTCCAGCCCGGCGCCCTTTGAGCCGCTCGATAAGCAGCAGGGAGTCGCCAACTATTACGTCGGCCCCCGAAGCGCCTGGCACGAAAACATTCCGACCTGGCGCGGCGTGCGGCGGCGATCCGTCTATCCGGGCATCGATCTCACCTGTTACGGCGCAGGCCAAAACCTGGAGTATGACTTCGTGGTGGCTCCCGGCGCTGACCCCCAGCGCATCCGTCTGGCCTTCAACCGCAGCCTGCACATCGACCAAAGCGGAAATCTGGCCGCGGGAAATCTCGTGCACCGCCGCCCGGACGCCTGGCAGGAGCGGAATGGCGCGCGGGTTCCCGTGGAGTCCCGGTACATTCTCATCGCTGGCAACGAGGCCGCCTTCCAACTCGGTGCCTACGATCTCACGCTCCCGCTCGTAATCGATCCTGTCCTCGAAGTTGGCGGCTTCCTCGGAGGCGACGGGGAGGACATCGCCACCAGCGCCGCCTTCTTATCCGCCGGCAGCGCAATCGTAATTGCTGGCGCCACGAACTCGCTGGACTGGGCCGGGGCGCCGCCCCGCCAGGGCGGATTCGATGCCTTTGTAACCGCGCTGGACTCCGCCGGGCGCCCACTCTTCATCACCTACCTCGGGGGCGCCGGCGATAACCGCGCCAACGCCGTTGCCGCCGCCGGGTCCACCCTCTCTGTGGCCGGTGAGACCAACTCCCGGAACTTCCCCGTGATGGCCTTCGGAGACACCAGTCCCACCCTTAGCGCCTTCGGAGGCGGTGCGCACGATGCCTTCCTCGCGGATCTGGACGCGAAATCCGGCGCTCTCCTCTATGCCACCTACCTCGGCGGCAGCGGCGACGACCGCGCCACTGGTCTGGCGGCCGATTCCGCCGGCGGCGTAACGGTCACCGGCGAAACCACTTCCCCGAACTTCCCCGTGCAGTCCGCTCTCCAGCCCACCCTTGGCGGAGGCGTCGATGCCTTTGTCACCCGCTATAACGCCACGCGCAACATCCTCTTCTCCACTTACCTGGGCGGGTCGGGCGATGACCGAAGTCATGGCATTGCGATCGGCACGCAGGGGACCGTCTTCGTCGCCGGCGAGACGCAGTCGGACGATTTTCCTGCCGTTCATAGCCTCCAGCCGGCGCGCGCCGGTGGCGTGGACGCCTTCGTGGCGAGCCTCTCCGCCGATGGTCAGTCGCTGCTCTTTTCCACGTACCTGGGCGGCGCCGCTGACGATCGTGCCAACGCCATTGCCACCGGCCCGGATGGCACTCCCTGGGTGGCCGGCAGTACAGCTTCGGTTGACTTCCCCATCGCTTTCGCCACTCAGCCCCGCTCCGGCGGCGCGACGGACGCGTTTCTCACGCATCTTTCGGCCGATGGCGCCACCCTGCTTTCCTCCACCTACTTCGGCGGTCAAGGCAATGACGAAGCCATGGCGCTGGCCGTGCCCCCCTTCGGCGACATCTACATCGCCGGCCACACCAACTCCCCGGACTTTCCTACTTACAATCCTCTCCAAGCTTCGTTCGGCGGCGGCTCCGCGGACGCCTTCCTCATCCACATCGCCGGCGGCACCCAGGGAGCCGGCGGCCTTTCCGACCTTACCCCCGCGCTCGCCATGCCGGTCTTCAGCTCCACGTTCTACGGCGGCAGCGGTGCCGACACCGCCTCCGGCCTCGCCGTCGATCCCAATGGAAGCGCCTGGATCGCCGGTACCACCAACTCGCCCGACCTTCCACGCAACCTTGCGCCGCAGGACTACCACGGCGGCGCCTCCGACGTGTTCTTCGCCAAGATCAGCGACCCCGTTTTCGCCGCGGGCAACATGGCGGTAGGCAGGAATCTGCAACTGCGGCTCGACGTGGGTCTCAGCGTACTGCCCTACGGCGGCCGCACCACCGCCACCATCGCCAGCAACGACCCAGCCAAGGTCGCATTCTCCCTGGACCCCAGCCAGCCCGGCAGCCCATCGATCGCCGTGCCCACCGCCGACTCTCTGCTGGCTCTCTCTCCGATTTACGTTCAGGGATTGGACGATACCGGCGTGGTCACCTACACCCTGACCGCTCCCGGCTTTCTGCCCCGAACCGCCACGGTCACGCTGACACCATCGGGCTTCGCCGTCACTCCTGCTTCGTTTACCACAACTCCCAATGCACAGCCCGTATCCTTCCGCGTCAGCACAGCCTACCTGGATCCGGTCACGCATCTGGCAACCACCGGAGAATCGCTGAAGGGCGGCACGCTCCCCGCTGTCGTCAGCGTCAACTCTTCCAATCCCGCCGTGGGAACCGTCGCTGGTCAGACTTTCACTGTGATAGACGGACAATCCGCTCTGTTCCAGCCCAAGAGTCCCGGCGTTACCAGCCTGAGTGTGACGGCGCCCTCGGGCTTCGTGGTGTTGCCCGGGTCCTCCGCCACTGCCACCGTGCTCCCGAATCCGCCGCTGCAGATCGCCGGCCTTCCGGTCGGGAAGGATCTGCAAGTGCCCGCCACGGTCCTGCTCAGCGCACCCGCTCCCGCCGCGGGCCTCGCCGTTGTGATTTCGAGCGGCGATCCAACCCGGGTTTTGGTCTCCAACGATTCCAGCCAGCCGGGGCAGAGCGCCACCACCATTACGGTACCGCCCGGCGAGAGTTCCGCCGCCTACTATATCCAGGGACTCGTGTCGGAGGGCAACGTTCGACTCACTGCATCGTCCGATGGTTTCAACTCCTCTTCCGCGACCGTGACACTCCAGCCGTCAGGCTTTTATTTCCCAACGCCCCCTCCCGGCACAACCATCATTCTCACCACGCCGGATCTCGCCGCCACCGTCGCGCCGGGCACGCTGGACCCCGTCACGCTGGCGCCGGTGCAGGCGCAAGCCGTGCGGCCGGGTTTGCCACCTGTCCAGGTCGCTGTCTCCAGTTCCGATACCCGGGTTGCCGCCATTGCCGCTTCGCCGCTGGTGTTCCACGGCGGCGATACCGAACAGAACGCTTCCATTCACGCCGCCGCCCCGGGATTAGCGGTCGTAAGCCTCGCCCCTCCGAGTGGCTTCAGCACCCCATCGTNNGCAAAAGTTCAATGTCCAGGTGATCCTCCCCGCGATTACCCTGCGCGGCTTGGTCACAACCTATCCTTTCTACGGGGAACAGGACTTGGCAGCGGGTCTCCCGTTTCTGGCTGGAAAAAACCTCATAGCTCACGTCGACGTGGGCCTGACCGCTCCTGCGCCGACCGGCGGAATGCCCGTAACGTTGACCAGTTCGGACCCGAGCCGCTTGTCGTTTTCCGCAGGCGCCCAGGTCACTGTGCAGATTCCCGAGGGAACCACATCTGGAACTATTGTTGGGGTCCAGGCGCTGGATGATCTTGGAACGGTCCAGGTGACCGCCTCAGCTCCCGGTTTCACCAGTGACCCACTGACGGTGACGTTGGCTCAGGCAGCCTTCATCATCGGTGGCGGCACCGAGCGGAACTTCCAACTGGGCGCGGGACCCGACTTCCTCACCGCTCTGTGGCCCATGGCATTGGATTCACTGGGCGTGCCACAATATTTCCAACGTGCCCTTGCGGCCGCCCGAGTCGAAGTCCGTAGTTCGTCGCCCGAGGTGGCTATCGACGCTGCTTCACCCCACCTAATCAGCGCTTGGGATTTTGTCAACCTGAAAGCCTACTCAGTGGGCACGACCATTCTCACCGTAATCCCGCCCTCAGGGTTCGTAACCCCGTCGCAGAGCAGCCAGATGAAGGTCATCGTCTGGCCGACGTCCTTCTATTCCACTGACACCAGCTTCACGGTAGCCGAAGGTCACCAGCTCCAAATCAATGTATTTAGCTTCGTGGCCGTCCCGTCGGGCCAAACCCTCACCATAACGAGCAGCGATCCAGGCAAGGTTCTGCTCAACCCGTCTGGAAGTTCACCGGGCGCCGCCAGCGTCGCACTGGGGTCGGGCAACCAATGGCGCTTCGTCGTCAACGCACTTGCGGGCGATGGGACAGTCACTCTGACGCTCTCCGCGCCCGGGCTTGACGATGGCCAATTTTATGTTTATCTGACCGGGGGCGGCGGCTAGCCCCAATACTGTTCACTTTGCAAAAAGTT
>OMOG01000546.1 GCA_900290305.1 Candidatus Sulfopaludibacter sp. SbA4 | reverse complement strand
GCTCAGTGACACGCGTCTCCTCGCGCCGATTTCCGGCAGCATATCAATGCGTCGAGTCGACCCTGGGCAGACGGTTGCCGCCGGAATGCCGGTCTTCGCGATTGTCGACCTCAATCCGGTGAAAGTCCGCGTCGGAGTTCCGGAGGCCGAAATCGGCAAAGTCCACCAGGGCGCCACGGCGGAGATTTCCGTGCCTTCGCTCGATGGACGCCGGTTTACAGGAAGGGTGGAAATCATCGGTGTCGCCGCCGAACCGGCGTCGCGCACCTACACGGTGAAGATCCTTGTTCCCAACCCCGGACCGGTGCTGCTCGCGGGCATGGTGGCGGAAGCCCGCATTTTGGGGCCTGCCAAGCTCAAGTCCTTGACCATACCCGGCGAGGCGGTCGTGCCCGATCCCCAGGGCGCGCCCAATGTCTTTGTCTACTGCGCGGACAACAAGCGTGTCTACGGGCGAAGGGTTGAGGTTGGCCCGCCGGTTGGCAGTGAAGTCGAGATCCGCTCCGGCCTGAACGCCAGCGAACAGGTTGTCGTGGCCGGGCAGCAGAAGGTCCGGGAGGGCAGCCTGGTCGAAATCGCCGGAGGTGGCAGATGAATCCCGTCCGCGCCTCTCTGCGCTATCCACAAGTCACGATTGCTCTCACGATCATGTTGGTCGCAGGCGGCGCCTATGCTCTGATGCGCATGCCGCGGCGCGAGGACCCGAAGATCCACGTGCGCGAGGGAATCGTGGCCGCTATGTATCCGGGCGCCTCCGCCGCGGAGGTCGAGAACCAGGTCACCCAGAAAGTCGAGCAGCGACTCTTCAAACTCGAGGGCGTACGGCGCGAGAAGACCTACTCGACCAGCATGAACGGAGCGATGTTTATCAATCTCAACCTGGAAGACAACCTCCAGGATACGGAGAAGTTCTGGTCCAAGCTGCGTCTCGACATGGCGGAACTGAAACAAACGGATCTTCCGGATGGTGTGCTCGGCCCGGTCGTCGACTACGATTTTGGAGACACGGTCGCTGTCCTGCTGGCGATTCATAGCGACCATTACGGCTACCGCGAGTTGAAAGACTATGCCGAGCGGATCGAGTCGGTAATCCGCCGCATTCGGGCCGTCTCCAAGGTCAAGCGCATCGGCGAGCAGAAGGAGGAGATCGACGTCTCCAGTACTCTCAGTCGTCTCTCGCAGTACTCCGTGTCGGCGGAGCAGGTCATGAAGGCGCTGGAAGGCCGCAACATGGTTCATTATGCCGGAGCAGTGCCGACCCAACGCGGAAAGCCCCCCATCCAGGCCACCGGTGCGTTTGAGACGGAGGACCAGATCCGGCACGTCATGATCGATGTCTCTCGCACCGGACAACCCGTGTACATCGGCGACCTGGCTAACGTCGACCGCGTCTACAAGGACCCGACGCAATATGCGCGGTCCAGAGGCGAGCGAGCCATTATGCTCTCCGTGGAAATGCAGGAAGGCAATAACATCGTGGATTTCGGCAAGGAGGTTCACGCTTCGCTGGACAGCTTGCGCCCGCTCTTGCCGCCCGATCTGAAGATCGAATTCGTTGCCGACCAGCCCACTGTGGTAGCCGACCGCGTGAAGCACTTTATCCGGGAGTTCGGCATTGCCATCGCCTCGGTGATTCTGGTAACGATGCTGCTGCTGCCGTTCCGGGTGGCGCTCGTCTCCGCCGTGGCGATTCCCGTAACGATTTCGGCAACTTTCGGACTGCTCAACGCTTTCGGCATCGAGTTGCACCAGGTGTCGCTCGCCGCGTTGATCGTGGTGCTGGGGATGGTGGTGGACGATGCTATCGTAATCGCCGATAACTACATCGAGTTGCTCGATCACGGCCTGCCGCGGTCCGAAGCGGCTTGGCGCAGCGCCAGCGAGCTTGCGGTTCCCGTGCTCACCGCTACCCTGACCATCATCTGTTCGTTCCTGCCCTTCCTGATTCTCTCCGGGGCCACCGGCGAATTCATTCGCGCGCTGCCGTTAACCGTTGCCATCGCGCTGTCGACCTCTTTTCTTGTCGGTATGTTGCTGACCCCCCTGTTGAGCCAGTTCTTCATCAAGAAAGGACTGCACAGTCCTGACGCGGCTGCGGGGAAGAAGCGCCGTTCGCCGCTCGACATCATGCAAGCGGTCTACAACCGGGTGATCGCGATGGCGATGAACTGGAAGCCCGCCGCGGTGGTATTGGGCGTATTTGCCGTGGCGGCCGGCGTATTCGTACTCCATCGTCTGCCGGAGCGCTTCTTCCCGTTCGCCGAGCGCGACCAGTTTGTGGCGGACATCTGGCTTCCCGAAGGCTGGAAGGTGGAAGCGACAGAGGCCGCGGTGAAGCGCATCGAGGACGTGCTGCGTGAGGAGAGGGAGGTGGTGAACTATACCTCATTCATAGGGTCGAGCTTCCCGCGCTTCTACTACAATGTCAACCCCCAGTTGCCTGACAAGAATTACGCCCAGTTGCTGGTCTCAACCACGTCCGCGGAAGTCACCCCCGGATTGATTAGGGCGCTACGCCCGCGTCTCGCACAGGCCGCTCCGGAAGCGCGCGTCTTTCTGAGCGAGTTGCAACAGGGTCCGGTCCAGTTGGCGGCCATCGAAGTCCGGCTTACTGGTGATGACGAACGCGTATTGCGGCACTTTGGCGACCAGGTGATGCAACGGCTCCAGAGCACGCCGGGATCGCTGGACGTGCACAGCGACTGGCGTGAGGATGCATATCGCATGAAGGTGAACCTCCGCGAGGAGGTGGCCAACCGTCTGGGCTTTACCAACGCTACCATCGGGCAGGAACTTGCGGGCGGCTTCGAAGGCGGGCCGGTCACCACGTATTGGGAAGGCGAGCGCGACATCGCCGTCGCCTTGCGGCTGGAACCGGCGCGGCGCCAGACCTTTAACGATGTCGCCAACACTTACGTGATTTCACCCGTAACCGGCGCGCGCGTGCCTTTGGACAGTATTGCCGCCGTGTCTCCGGTGTGGGACCCGGGCCGCATTGTGCGGCGCAACGGAGTGCGCACGCTCACAATCCGTTCCTGGTCGCAGGGAGGCGTACTGCCCAGCCAGGTCTTGGAACGCGTTCGCCCGGTAATCGATAAACTCCCGCTGCCGGCCGGCTATCGCGTCTGGTACGGGGGCGAATATGAAAATCAGAACGACACTTTCCCCGAGATGGTGAAAGCGCTGCTCATCAGCGTCGTCGCGATCTATCTCATTCTGATGTTTCAGTTTCGTTCGGTCATCGATCCTTTTGTGGTGATGTCGGCGATCCCGCTCGGGCTTCTAGGAGCGTCGCTGGGATTGATGGTGACCCACAATCCCTTCGGCTTTACTGGATTCCTGGGTATCGTGAGCCTGGGAGGCGTCGCGGTGCGCAATTCCATCATTCTGGTGGACTACACTCGCGAGCGCATGAAAGAAGGCGTGCCCATCGAGGATGCCGCCATCGAAGCCGGCGAACGCCGATTGCGGCCCATTTTCCTGACGACAATGGCAGCGGCCGTCGGCGTCACGCCCATGATTCTTTCCGGGTCAAGCATGTGGTCGCCGCTGGGTAGCGCGATTGCATTCGGATTGGTAGGTTCTATGTTTTTCACTCTCGTCGTGATTCCCGTCCTCTACGTCCTGATTCACAAGCGTGATTCCGGGCCAAGTCCAGTTGGACCGATTGCAGCGGCGGCCCTGATGCTGGTTGCGTGCGGCGCTGCCGCGCACGCGCAACCGCGCAAGCTGACACTCGATGAAGCCGTCTCGCTGGCCGCACAACACAACTCGATGGTCAAGATCGCCGGCGACAAGGTGAAGGCGATGGACGCGCGGGTCAAGGAATCGCGGGCGGGCTTTTTCCCGGCCCTGACCAACGATTCGACGTCCGTGCACATTGCCGATCAACAACACATCGATATCCCGCAAGGCGCCCTCGGTGTATACCCAGGAGTCGGGCCGATACCGGGCGCGGGAGTATCGCTGGCGCAGGGCAAACCCAACTTCCTCCTGAGCACGACTACGCTCTCCCAGCCGATCACGCAGTATTTCAAAACACGCGCGGGAGTGGATGTGAGCCGCGCGGATGCGGCCGGCGCCCGAGCCGATATGCGCCGTACCGAAAACGAGATTGCGTACAAGGTGAAGGAGATCTACTACGCCATCCTCGCGACCGAGCGCAGGCGGAATGCGGTGGATGCTCAAATCCGCGCGGCGGAACTGCGCAACAGCGAAACACGGAACGCGGTCGTGACCGGCGTATTGCTGGAGGTCAACGCCGCCGAGGTAAAGGCGCAAATCGCGCAGGCGACGCACGCGAGCGGGCAATTGCAGGATGCCGTTATGAATATGAGGGAGGAACTCGCCGACCTCTGCGGCTTGTCTGTGGATGCCGATCTTGAGTTGGTACGACCCGATGGCGGAGTGACCGCCGTCTCACTGGACGCGGAAGCGTCTGTGAACGCCGCCTACGCGCATAATCCCGAAATCGAAACCGCCGCTCATCAAGTCGAAAAGGCGCGCGCTGCACTGCGAGCGGCTCGCGCTGAATATATACCCGAGGTTGGCGCGTTTGCGCAGCACATTTATCAGGACGGCGCGCCTTTCCTTTCGCGTAACAATGGCGCTTTCGGGGTTCACATGACGTGGACCATGTTTGAGTTCGGCAAGCGCCGCGGACAGGTATCGGAGCGGGGGGCGGAGATTGCCCAGGCCGAGGAGAATCTTGCGCGCCTGAAGAACCGTGTACGCATCGACGTGGAAAAGGCAGTTCGGAAGCTGAACCGGGCCGAAACAGGCGTCAATTCGGCCAGAGAGCTGGTGGCAGCGACCACCGAAGCGCGGCGCGTATCGAGCGATCAGGCGGAGATCGGAACGGCGAATCGGTCTGTCTTCTTGGAATCGGAGGCCTCAATGTTGAGCGCGCAGGCAGATCTGCTGCGGGCGGAGTACGACCGCAGCGTGGCGGCCGCGGAACTGACACGGCTTACGGGAAACCAATAAATGCGAGGAGGAGACGTGCGCCGATTTCTAATCTTTCTTTTTCTTGCGGCAGGTGCGTCGGCCGCCGGCGACGACAGGACGAACGGGCTCGCCCAGTTTAGTGGCGCGCTGGAGCGATTGGCCGCTACCGTAGCGCCGGCTGTTGTGCAGGTGCAGGTTTCGGCCTGGTGCGCTTCGATGCCAGCCAACGGTGAAGATGTCGCGAGCCTTAAGTCTTGCCGGGTTGTCGGCTCGGGTGTCATCGTCGATGCCTCGGGATACATCATCACCAATGAACACGTGGTCCGGAATGCGCGTCGCATCCGCGTCATGCTAACGCCGAAACCGGACCACTCAGAAGATGGATTGGCGCCCTCGGGAAAGCGGCAAGAGCTGGATGCGGTGATTGTGGGCGCAAATCGCGAACCTGTTGGAAAACGGCAGGTGCTGGATGCGGTCGTTGTGGGCGCGAGTCGTGATACAGACATCGCGCTCCTGAAGATAGAGGCTTCCGGGCTGCCGACCATTCCAATCCAACAGAGACGGCAGGGCCCCCGCCAGGGCCAGGTTGTGCTCGCTGTCGGCAGCCCCGAAGGTCTCGACAATACGATGACGATCGGAATTGTCAGCGCCGTGGGCCGCCAGCCGACCCCGGATTTTCCCATGCTCTATATCCAGACGGACGCCGCTATCAATCCAGGAAACAGCGGCGGTCCACTGCTGGACGCCGAAGGTGAACTGATCGGAATCAATACGTTCATGCTGAGCGAGACCGGTCGCAACCAAGGTCTCGGTTTCGCTGTGCCGGCGGCAGTCGTGCGCTACGTCTACGAGCAACTGCGAACTCGCGGTGTTGTGCGACAGAGCTTGGTGGGGGTCCTTGTGCAGACCGTTACGCCCGGCCTCGCCCAGGGCCTGGACCTCAGCCGAGGATATGGAGTCATGATCTCCGATGTTCTGCCTGGTAGCCCGGCGCAGGCCGCCGGACTCCTGCCGCGGGATATTCTTACTGCCGTCGACGGCGCTTCCATCTCCGCCTTACCTTACTACAACGCGATGATGTCTTTGCACGATCCTGCTGTTCCGGTGGACGTGAAAGTTTTGCGTGGGCAAGAGACGCTTCATTTCCAGATCCCGGCAGTTGCCGTAGATGATCGGTACTATAGAGATGCGTCGATCGACCTGCACGAGAGTCTCATTTCCGACTTGGGCATCTTCGGCAAAGCCTTAAACTCCACGCTCGCCCTTGGGCTCGGCCTGCGGTCCGACACGGGAGTCTACGTAGTGGCGACCACCCGCCGGGCATGACGACGACGGCGCAGGACTCGCTCCTGGGGACGTGATCGCTTCACTGAACGGCATGCCCATCCTCAACATTCAGGAGTTGCGCAAGGCGACTCGGGAAGTGATAGGTCGTAAGCCCGTTGTTATGCAAATCGAGCGACACGGCAGGTTTCTCTATATCGAACCAGACTTCGAAGACCGGCCGTCCGCATCCGATACCGATCGAGATACAGCAAGCGATTCGAAAACGGTACCGGCTCGAGACAGGCATTGACGGCCAACGTAGTCGAGCGCGTTGACAACCGAAAGCTCGCCGACATGACACGATCAGGCAGCCGCAATCGCTCTCGGAACCGATGACGCGCCACTGGTCGGCGATTGATGCGGCACGGGCCGAAATGTGGCCCTCGTGCGGCGAGCAACTCCTTTAGATGAGAGAAAGACAGCCTGGCCATTCCTTTGCATTTGATGCTGCATGAAACTGATTAATCTGACAGTACTCATATCTCTTGGGGCAGCGGCTTTCGCCCAGGAGGTTCAATTCGACTACGATCGTTCGGCAAACTTCCACTCTTATCAGACGTACCAGTGGGTGGACTACAAGGCAGTGCAGGTCGGCGACCAGCTCCTGGATCGGGACATCAAGCGCGCCGTGGACGCACAACTGGCTGGCAAGGGTCTGCGGCGGGTAGAGAGTGGCGGCGATCTCGTCGTCGGCTATCAGGCGGGAATCTCACAGGAGAAGGAGTTTGACACCATCGGGGCCGGTGGTTGGGGTGGTTGGGGTGGTCCGTTCGGGTGGGGCAACTGGGGCAATACCCGGGTAACGACTTCGACTATCGACATTGGCAAGTTGACCATTGGGCTATTCGACCCGGCTGGCAAGCGACTCGTGTGGCGCGGCGCCGCGTCCAAGACACTCAGTATCAGCAAGGACCCCGACAAGAATTACCGGTTCGTCTCCCAAAAGTGTAATTGAAGTTCAAACCCTGTAGATGCATGGAATTGCAGGCGG
>OMOG01000571.1 GCA_900290305.1 Candidatus Sulfopaludibacter sp. SbA4 | reverse complement strand
GAGGGAGTCCGCTGGGCACTCGTGGGAGATATACGGAGATCCGACGCCGGATCCGGCCGACACTGAGACGATGGTCGTGTACCTCTTAAGGTAGCGTTCGCGCGCTTCGGGCGAGTGGCCGCCCAACCGGAGTGCGGCGTGGGCCTATCGTGTTTCACAAAGGGGACTTTTCGCCCCACTGGATTTTTAACGGAATCGATCGCGCCGAAAAGTCTTCGGAGAATTGAGCGCCACGCCGACCGCACACCGCAGCGCCACCAGTGTGGCGTCCCGCGTAAGAATTGACAATCGGCGTAAGGGCGCGACCTCGGGGTCGTCCCCAGAGGGGACCAGGACGAGGGCGTCCGCCCCACCGTGGCCCGTTCGTGCATTGTAAAGCATTAGACCGGGCCGTCGGGCCGCTCTTTCCGGTCATCAATCAGGAGGCAGTGCATGCCGCCCCCCGGCCCTCACTTCTTGAACACGCCCTTCAACCGGTTCCAGAACCCCTTCTTCGGATCTTTCTTGTCCGGTTCCGGGGCCTCCGGCTGGGCCGCTGCGCTAGCGGGCTCCGGAGGTTCCTGGCGCGCCGCCCTCCGCGCCACGGCCGCGGGCGCTACCTGCCCATCCCCGCCCGAACCGACAATGCGCGGCGCGGTGCTCGCGGGAGCGGCGCCCGGATTCGACGGCGCCTTCTCCGCGGGCGCCGTCTCCCATCCGGCCACATTGGTGATCTGGCGTCCGACGCCATGCTTCGGGCAGGCCCCCACCGGCTCCGTCCCGGCGATGTAGAATTCCTTTTTCACGGTGGGGCACGCCGAATTCGCCGGCATCCCGGTCTCCGGATCGATATCGATGGAGACGATCCCGTCCGGCGCCTGGAACGGCTTGGTGCCGCGATACTCCCGGTAGTCAAGCGCGCTCTTCATGAACTCCGCCCAGATGGGCGCCGCCGAATACGCGCCCTGCAGCTCCAGCTTCTCGTTGTCGTCGAACCCTACCCACACCACGCACAGCAGCTCCGAGGTGAAACCCGCGAACCAGCCGTCGTGCGACGTGCCGGTCTTGCCCGCCGCCGGAACGCGCAACCCGTACTTCCCCGGTATCCCGGCCGCCGTCCCGGTCCGCAGCACCTCTTCCATCAGGCTCGTCACCAGGTACGCCACGCGCGGGTCCAGCACGTGTTTCTCTTCCAGCTTGTTCTCAAACAGCTTCTTGCCGTCCTTGCCGTCGCGCACCATTTTCAGGAAACTCGGCTTCACGTAGTTGCCGCGGTTGGAGAACATGGTGTACGCGCCGGCGGCTTCGAGCGGCGTGATCTCATACGAGCCCAGCGCCACCGCGGGAGTCGGCTGGATCTTGTAGTTCATGCCCGCCCGATTGGCCATATCGACTACTTTGTCGTAGCCCACCATTTCCGCAACCTTCACCGTGGCCACATTCCGCGAGCGGGCCAGCGCCGTGCGCAGCGTGATTTCGCCCATGAAGTCCTTCTCGAAATTGCTCGGCTCATAGGGCTTTCCGTCAAACCAGAAGGTGGTGGGCTCATCCTCCACTATGGTGCTGGCCGTGAACACGCGCGCCCCGCCCTCCACCCCCGTGTCCAGCGCCGCCGCATACACGAACGGCTTGAAGATGGATCCCGGCTGGCGCTTCGCCAGCACGTGGTTGAGCTGGCTCATTCCGTAGTTGCGCCCCCCCGCCAGGGCCTTCACCTCGCCGGTCTGGGGATCGATCGCCACCAGCGCCACCTGCGCCTGCGGAGGCGTCTGGCCCTTGAAGCGGCGCTGCTTCTTGATCTGCTCGTCCACCAGTACCATGCCCTTGCGGATGGCCTCGGTGGCCGCTCGCTGCAGATGCATGTCGAGCGTGGTATAGACGCGGAACGCGTTCGACTGGAAGTTCTCGTCCTGGAACTTGGTCTGCAGCGCGTCGTTCACCAGGTCCACGAAGTACGGCGCCTCCACCGATTGCGTCGTTCCCCGGGCCACCGTCAGCGGCGCCTCGATCGCCAATGCGTAGTCGCGATCCGAGATGTACCCGTTGGTCCGCATCATGCTCAGCACCACGTTGCGCCGCTCCTTGGCGTGGTCGGGATGGTTGTAGGGGTCGAAGTACGCCGGCCAGCGCGGCAGGCCCGCAAGCTGGGCCGCCTCCGGCAAGGTGATCTGGCTGAGATCCTTTCCCAGGAACGCCTCGGCCGCCTCGCCGAAGCCGCGGATGCGGAACGACCCGCGGTATCCCAGGTAGATCTGGTTGCAATAGTCCTCGAAAATCTCTTCCTTCGAGAGCTTCTGCTCCAGTTGCAGCGTGATGATCGCCTCGGCCGCCTTGCGCGTCCAGCGCTTGTCCTGATCGAGGAAGAACATGCGCGCCAACTGCATGCTCAGGGTGGAAGCGCCCTGGTCCTTGCGGCCCTCCTTTAGATCCACATAGAAGGCCTTGATGATGCGGATCGGGTCGAAGCCGGCGTGCTGGAAGAAGCGCTTGTCCTCCGCCGACGTCACCGCCTCGACCAGTATGGGAGGGATATCGTGGAACTTCACCATGCGCCGCTTCTCGCGGGTTGGGCCGGTGAGGTTGGTAATGAGCTGGGGCTCGAGCTGGTAGAGGCTGCGCTCGGTGTTGTCCCGCAGCGAAACAATCTCCGAAATCTTGCCGCGGGCGAACCGGATCAGGCCGGCTTCCTGGTCGAAATACGAATCCTTCCCCGGAAAGACTTCGATGGAGTTGTTCCCCACCTGGTAGTAGCCCACCGGGTTGCCGCGCGATTCGTTGTAGCCGCTCCGCCGCAGCTCGGCCGCGATTCCGTTGGGCGTGGCGGCATCCCCCACCCCCACCGTCTCCGCCGCGGCGAAGATCTTGGCGGAGTTGGCGAACACCCCGGCGCGCAATCGCTCGTCGATCACCCGCGCGTACTTGACGTAGAAATACAGGAACACCCCTAGACACAGCACCGTGATCAGGGTGAACCCGACGAGCAGAACGCGCCCGAACGGCCGCAGGAAGAACCGTGCCAGTCCCGCCTGCTGGGGAACCCGGACCCTGAATTCCCGTTTCGGTTTGGTGGCTAGTTTCGGCACTAATTCTAATTCTCTCACGAACCGTGTTCTTATCCCCGGCCCC
>OMOG01000035.1 GCA_900290305.1 Candidatus Sulfopaludibacter sp. SbA4 | reverse complement strand
GACAGACCCTTCGTGAGTGCGAGTTCCGCCGGAGCCGGCGCCGGGGCATTGGAGGAGGGTGCGCCGGCTCGATCTCCGAAGCTCACCACCGACTCCCCCAGGAATTCGCGACAGAGGGAAAACACGGTCTGGTTGACCTTCTTAGTTCCGTCCATGTCGACAATCACCAACCGGGCCATGGATGGCAGAAGCAAGTCTGAATCGTTGAGACGCACGTTGTGGTAATCCAGGGTGGTAGCGGCTTCGCAATTACCGGCTTCCGGCGGCAGTCCCTTGGTGCGGATGGTCAGCCGCACCAGGTCGAACGTCTTCGGATCCACCAGAAAGGCGCCTTCGTAGGCGGCGACGACGCGGAAGTGTCCCGCAAACGTGTAGTGACTTTTTTCCAGCGGGGCAGCGAACGCAAACTCCGCCAACGGACGCCCGGCCTCCGTGAGCTCGCCGCGGTATGAAAACTCGACCGGGTCGGTCGTGAAGATCATGGACAGCAGCGCTTCGAAGCTTCCGTTCGACGTCACCCCACGCCCGACGATTTCAGCCGGGGTCCGATCGTGAAAGCGGTTGTCGCCCGCCCAGGAGTACAACTCACCGGATTTTGCGGCGCCCACGTCGAGCCGCAGGCGGTCGGAGGAGAGCAGGCGTCCCGGTTTTTTGGCGGCCAGCAGGTACACCATGCGGTCCACGGTCTGGGTGCACATGTAATTGGATAGCCGGCCGACGGTGCCGGCGACCTTGGCACGAACGTGGGCCAGCAGTTCCTCGCCCCCCTGCTGCGCCTGAAGAGTCAATGCACACCCGCAGAGGACCAGGGTCCGGACCATGCACGAAGTATACCCCCGCGGCGAGGAGGCGGGCGACTCTCGATTTTCAGCGGCACGCGGTTAACACTACCAGTCACTGCCGCGTCTTCCCGCCGGAGGGGATCGTGAAATCCGTGCATCTGTATCGAAAGCTACTGCTGGCATGCGCCGCCTTTGTTGGCCTGGCGCATGCCAGCGACTTCACCGGGGTTTACGCGCGCATCGACAAGGTGGTTCTGGAACCGAACGGCGATTCGCCGGAGAGAATCCAAGTGTGGGGCGTGTTCTCGCTGGCCGACCCTGGCCATCCAAACGAGTATTCGGCGCCGGCGCGCGGCTATCTTTATTTCAAGGTGGATCGCAATCTGCAAGCCGCACAAGCCGCGCGCAACGAGTGGAACGATCTGAAGCAGGTGGCCGGCACACGCGAAATCGTGGCCTTTGGAATGCGCGGCAACCGTCCCCAGATCCGCAAGGCGGACGCCAAGCCCGAGAGCCCCGAGGCGTACCCGATCAACATGGGGGTCCATAAGCCGGGGAACAGAACCGACTACGCGCCGGTGCGCGCGCTGCTGGAATACAAGGACTGAGGCATGGCTGCGATCAGCCTGGCGGTTCCGCATGGCGCGGCCCGATGGGACCGGGCGATGGTGGCGCTGGCGGTGGCGCATGCCGCGCTGCTGCTCAGTTTCCCCAGCGCGCCCTTGGTCGCTTTGGGAGTGTGGTGGAACTCCAACACCATCTCGCACAACTTTCTGCATCGGCCGTTCTTTCGATCGCGCGGCGCCAACCGGCTGTTCGCCGCGTACCTGAGCGTGCTGCTCGGGATTCCGCAGTCGCTGTGGCGCGATCGCCACCTGGCGCACCATGCGGGAGTGCGTCCCCGGGTGCGATGGAGGGGCGAGTTGCTGGTTCAGGTAGCGCTGGTGGTGACGCTGTGGGCCGCGCTGGCCGCACGCGCGCCGCGGTTCTTTGTCTCGGTGTACCTGCCGGGGTATCTCGTGGGGCTGGGCCTGTGCGCGCTGCACGGCCACTACGAGCATACGCGGGGCGCCACCAGCCACTACGGACCGCTGTACAACCTGCTGTGCTTCAACGACGGTTACCACGCGGAGCACCATGCGGATCCGGCGGCGCACTGGACGCGCTTGCCGGAGCGGATCGAGGACGCGGCACGCACGAGCGCGTGGCCGGCGCCGCTGCGCTGGATGGAAGCGTGCAGTTTGGAAGGCCTCGAGCGACTGGTGCTGCGGTCGCGCGTACTGCAGCGGTTCGTGCTGCGGACCCACGCAAGGGCGTTCCGCGGGTTGGCGGAGTCACTGCCGCCGGTGCGAGATATCGCGATCGTGGGCGGCGGCGTGTTTCCGCGCACGGCTCTGATCCTCGGGGAACTGCTGCAGGCGGCGCGCATCACCATCATCGACGCGGACCGCGAGAACCTGGATGGGGCGCGGGAGATTCTGGGCCGCCCGGAGGTCCGATTCGTGCATGCCCGCTTTCCTTCGTCCGGGTTTGTGGACTGCGATCTGCTGGTGATCCCGCTGGCCTTCCAGGGAGACCGCGGGGCGATTTATGCGCGGCCGCCGGCGCGGGCGGTGATGGTCCACGACTGGATGTGGCGCAGGCGCGGCCGCGGCCGTATGGTCTCGTGGGCGCTTCTGAAGCGCATCAACCTGGTGCAGCGATGAGAGCGGCGAATCTGCTGCTGGTGCTGGTGGCGGCCAAGGCGGCGATGCTGGCGGGCCACCATATTCCACTTTCGTGGTGGTCGCCGGCGGCCTACTTGTGGCAGGATGCGGCAGTGGTCCTGGGGTTTGCGGTGCTGGAATTTTGCGTGGGACGGTACCGGGGTGTAGCGTGGGCGCTTTACGGCGCGGCCGCCTTGTACGCCGCGATCAACATTCCGGTGGCGCACGTGCTTTCGACTCCGCTGACGTGGCCCATGCTGCGCGCGGCGCGCGGGCCGCTGGCCGATTCCATGTGGTATTACGTCACGTGGCCGAATGCTTTGCTGTTCGCGGCGATTCTGGCGGTGGCGGCGCTTTCGCCGCTGTTTCTGCGGCGGCCGGCGGGCAAGTGCTGGCGGCGCTGGTTCTGTGCGTGGCGCTGGGCCCCGCGGCAGTGGCGCGCGTGGATACCGGCGGGCTGGACCGCAATGCATGGACGGCGCTGATTCCGCCGCCGCGTGCGATCCATTTCGCCCGGCCGCCGCGCGGCACGGAGGGTGTGAGTACAGACCTCTCGCAATTCCGTGGCGCAGGTTCCGGGCGGAACATCGTGCTGATCAGCCTGGAATCGACCGCCGCACAATACCTAGGCGTCTATGGGGCCAGTCCCGACGTGATGCCGAATCTCTCCGCGCTGGCCCGCAGCGCGATTGTTTTCGACAACGCCTACGCCGTGTATCCGGAGAGCATCAAGGGACTTTTCTCGATTCTCTGTTCGGCGTATCCCGGTTTCGATGGCGAGGCGCCGTGCCGATCGATGCCGGCCGTTCTTTCGGGCGCCGGATACCGCACCGGGCTGTTCCATTCGGGGCGGTTTCTTTACCTGGGGATGGAGGCGGTGGTGCGCAACCGCGGCTTCGATGCGCTCGAAGATGCCGGCGATATCGGCGGCAACCGCCATTCGAGCTTCGGCGTGGATGAGCCTTCGACGGTGGCGCGGATCTTGCAATGGATTGACAGCCTGCCGGCGGGCCGGCCGTTTTTCGTGACGTATCTGCCGATCGCGGGGCATCATCCTTATGAGACGCCGGAGCCGGGTCCGCTGCCGGAGCGCGACGACTTCGCGCGCTACCGCAATGCGCTCGACTACGGCGACCTTTCGCTCGGCGCATTGATGGACGGCATTCGCGCGCGCGGATTGGAGCGGAAGACGCTGTGGATCGTGCTGGGAGATCACGGCGAAGCCTTCGGCCAGCATGACGGCAACTACGGCCACACGTTTCAGCTTTACGACGAGAATGTCCATGTGCCGTTTTTGATTGCCGCGCCGGGGCTGATTCCGCGCCAGGTCCGGGCGTCGCAGGTGGTGAGCCTCATCGACACGGCGCCGACGGTGCTGGATCTTGCTGGCATGGGGGCGCCTACGGGCTACCAGGGGCGCTCGATGCTCGATCGCGAGCCGCGGATGGCGCTGTTCTTCGCCGATTACTCACTGGGACTGGTGGGACTGCGGGACGGTTCTCGCAAGTTCATCTATGAGATGAATTCCGGGAGGGCGAAGTTGTTCGACCTGGAACGGGACCCGGGGGAGAGGTCGAATCTCGCGGGAAGCTTCGGGGAGGAGTCGCGGTGGTACCGGCAGGTGGTGCTGGGGCTGACGAGGTAAGGCACGAGCGGCAGAACTCGACGCGGAGCCGCGGAGGCGCGGAGACATGCGCGGAGAAAGCAAAGAGAAAGTCAAAAGCTGAGAGCGCTGAGGGGGCGGAGAAGATCAGCCGAGGGGTTACTGCGGTCGGAGGGAGTGGTCAGGGCGAAACGGGGCTTCGGTATGAGATACACTGGCGCCGAGAAGTCCTATGAAATACTTCCTTCTGGCCGTCGTTCTCTGTATGCCCGCGGGGGCGGTTGATCGCCCGGGTACCACTTTCAAGATTTTCCAGTTTCCTGCAGACCGGATTCCGCGGATCGACGGCAACCCCGACGATTGGAAGATGGTGCCAGACGATTACGCCATCGGCATGGATCAATTGGTGGATGACACTCACAAGGACCGCAAGCCGGATCCGAAGGACCTGGATGTGAAGGTTAAGGTCGGCTGGGTGAAAGGGCTGAACCGGCTGTACTTCCTGTACGAGGCTTACGACAACTACTGGGATTTTTCCAGGCCCGGGCTGCACAACGACATCTTCGAGGTGGTGGTGGACGGCGACCTTTCGGGCGGCCCGCTGATCGAGCGGTTTCAGCCGACCAAAGAGCTGAGTGAGCGCGACGCTCATTTCTCGATGCATGGCGTGCACGCGCAGAACTATCACATCATGACTCCGCCGCTGGGGAAGGACTGGGCGCTGGCCTGGGGCTGCAACTCGTACGTCAAGAACCTGCCGTACGCCAACGCCGCGTACGATTACCATTTCAAGCCAGGCGAATCGGGCAAGCTGATCCTGGAGTTCTGGATTACACCCTTTCTCCTTTTTGCTCGCAGGACAGCGGCAGGGGGCGATCCTGGGGGCGATCCCACCCACCCCCGACGTTGGGGGCCGGAAATATCGTAGGTCGAAAAACGTCTCTTTCGGTCCACTTTGGCTATCTTGAGCAATCGTAGCGGATTGCTTTCATTCCGGGGATTGTTGCATCCTAGGAATCAGCCGGGTGGAAGCAAACACACCGGCAGAGGCCCCATGTTTCATTCAGGTCGTCAATTGCATTTGAGCATCTCCCTAATCTGGCTCCCGTACATCATGTCCATTTGGGTGGGTTCGGCTTATGCAGCCCCCCCGGCTGGGTGCGGCCAGCCATTATGTGTGAACCGCCTCGACGACAGCGCAACTGCTCCGATAAGCGGAATGCTGCGTTACGCCGTGCTCAACGCGCCAGTCGGCGCAACCATTACCTTCGACCCGGCGTTGAATGGACAGATGATCGTGCTAGACACCAGTTCGTCAAACAACCACATCAAGATTAGCCAGGATGTGACAATCCAAGGGCCGGGCTCGGGCATGTTGACGATCAGTGGCGGCAGCTTGACCCGGATCTTCTTCGTCGCCGGCGGCAACGTCGCAATCGGCGGCCTGACGCTTGCCAACGGATTTGCCAAGGGTGGCGACGGCAGCGGTGGCGCTGCAGGCATGGGAGGAGCGATTTTCCTGAATGGTGGCCTTCTAACGGTCAGTGGCGTGGTCTTGAGTGGGAATCAGGCGCAAGGCGGCAGCGGTGGCGCTGGCAGTGGCGGCGGCGGATTCGGCGGCAGCAGCGCCCCAAGCGGTGGTCCCTGCCCAGGAGCATTCGCCGGTAGCAGCCCAGGCGGTGAGGGCGGGGGTGACCTTGGGGGCGCCGGCGGTTGCGGCGGAGCGACGGCAATCGTGGGCGGCAGTGCGGGATCCGGCGGCGCGGGTGGTCCAGGCGGCGGGGGAGGCGCCGGCGGGGCCGGATTCGATGGCGGCGGGGGCGCAGGAGGTGCAGGCGGTTTTGGCGCTGGTGGAGGAGGTGGCGGCAGCGCCGTGACTCATATGGCAGTTTATACCTACGGCGGCCCTGGAGGGCCGGGCGGATTCGGCGGGGGTGGAGGCGGAGGTGGAAATGGCGTCCCGGATGTTCTTGGAGCGGGAGGCGGAGGTGCTGGCGGCACCGGTGGCTTCGCTGGAGGGAGTGGGAGCGCCCGTAACGGTTCCGCTGGTGCCTCCGGCGGCGGCGGGGCAGGCCTCGGAGGCGCCATTTTCGTCGGCTCCGGCCTGCTGCAGCTATCGAACGTCAGTTTCGTGAACAGCTCGACCGTAGGCGGAGCCGGCGGCGCCAACGGTCAGGCCAAAGGCGGCGCTCTTTTTTTATGCTCATCTTCCTTTTGCGGCGCTGGCCGCGATAGCGGCGCGATCTTCTCTGGCCCCACGACATTCCAGCGAAGCATAGCGGCAGACGCCGGTGCAGCCCAGACGTGTCCCGGCAGGGACGATGCCGATGTCTGCGGAGCCCTGACCGCCTCCACGCCTACGCACCTTTCCGTATCGGCGCCGAACTCGGTATTGCCTGGAGCACCATTTTCCTTTACAGTTTCGGCGTTGGACGCCAACAATCTCGCCGTTTTTGTTTACGCCGGAAAGGTCCACCTCTCCAGCAGCGATCCCCTGGCGGGGCTGCCGCCGGACTCGACTCTGACCGACGGAGCGGGCACCTTCACGGCAGTTCTGCGAACACCGGGAGGCCAGACAATCACGGCGGCCGACACGGTCAGCACGCCGCTCACGGGAACCTCGAATGCCATCGCGGTAGCCGCTGCCACACCGACACACCTTTCCGTATCGGCGCCGGCATTAGTCACACCGGGGATGCCGTTCAACGTCACGGTGACCGCGCTGGACGCCAACAATACCGTCGTGGTTCTGTACGCTGGCACGGTCCACTTCTCCAGCAGCGATCCCCTGGCCGTACTGCCGCCCAATTCACCGCTGACCAACGGGGCCGGTACCTTCTCCGTTGCGCTTGGTACCGGTGGCACCCAGACCATCACCGCTACGGACTCGACAACTGCCTCGATCAGCGGAGCCTCCAACGCGATTACGGCGAGCTTCAGCGGAGTCTCCCTTGCCGCGGTCAGCGCCGGCCCAGCCGCGGGCAGCGGTTTTGTCCAGACGTTTGCATTCAACTTCTCCGACCCATTCGGCTGGCGCGATCTCTCAGTGGTGAATGCGCTCATCAATAACTCTCTGGACGGCCAGCAGTCCTGCTACCTCGCCTACGTGGTTCCGTCCGGCTCGCTGGCCCTCGTGGACGATGCTGGGGATGCGGGCGGGCCTTTTGCAGGATCGCAAAACAGCCAATGCGTCGTGAGCCTGGTATCGGCGGCTGGCAACGGAGCCACGCTCACTCTTACCCTGAACGTCACCTTCAAGTCAGGGTTCGGCGGGAACAAGATCGTGTACCTGGCAGCGCGGGATTCGGTCCAGAACAACACGGGCTGGCAAGCGCTCGGGGTCTGGCAGGTGCCGTTCACGCCTGCGGGGACGATCTCGGTAGGGACCTTGAGCCTGGCTCGCGGGGCGAGCACCGCCGGCACGGCGCAGTCGTTCACTCTGACCTTGACGGATAGCAACGGAGCAGCGGACATCGGGATTGTGAACCTCCTGATCGACAATTTCCTGGACGGCCGGCAGTCCTGCTACCTCGCCTATGTGGTGTCGACCAATACGCTGCTCCTGGTCGATGATGCCGGCGATGCCGGGGGACCGTTCGCCGGGAGTATGGTCCTGAACGGCAGCGGCGCGATTCATAACAGCCAGTGCAACGTAAACGGGGCGGGATCATCGCCGGTGCTGTCGGCCAACAATCTGACGCTCACCCTGAATATCACTTTCAAAGCGAGTTTCACCGGGAACCGAATCTTATACGCTGCCGGCCGGGACGCCGCGGGAGGAAACAACACCGGCTGGCAGGCAATGGGGACTTGGACCGTGCAATAGCTCTCCTCTGTCTCCGTCAACAATGCGCGAGGCGTACGCGCTGCCGATTTTTGGGTTGGCACTTTTTAGCTCTCGGAGAGGACCGCGCCTTCAACGCGTCCCGTTCCAGCCGGCCTCGCCCATTTGGTATAAGTTTTTAACGTCTTCAGCGCGCTCCACATCGATTTCCAACCCCAGCAGCGCGGCGCCGAACGTCTTGCCCTGGGCGTCGGTGCGCAGCGAGACAGTGCCGCCTCCGCCCAGGGCCTGGTGCAGCAGGAAGTTCAGCGCGCCGAGATTGGGCAGCTCGAAGCGTTCCACCGGTCCCTTCACCAATTCGCCGAAGTGCTGCCTGACGCGCTCCGCGGTGACTTCGCGGACCAGCACCGGGTAGTCGCGCTCGTCATGGGCGATGACTCCGATATTGCAGGTGTCGCCCTTATCGCCGGACCGGGTGTGGGCGATGCGCGAAAGCGGGACCTTTTGAGGAACTCGCGCAAAACGGCCGCGGCGCGAACTGTTCCTGTCCCGTATTGGCGCCGCGCCGCGGCCTTTGCGCTTCATAACAACTCCCTCGCGCGCAACAACCGACTATGCCGGCTGCGAGGGGCCGCAGCGCGCGGTGGAATCCGTGCTGTACGAGAACAAGCTGATCGGCCTCGCGTGGGCCGTGCTGGATTACGACGATGCCGCGAGCGAGTCGCATGCGTTTTGGAATCTTTCGCGCCAGCACACCATGTACGGGAAGGCCGACGAGCTGGTGGCATTCCGGCTGATGCCGCTCGAACCGCAATTCCGCAAATTCGACGCCAACTGGTCGTTCCAGGTGATCGATATGGACCGGCGGATGGTGGCCTTCCGCGACGAGACCACCGGCAAGGCGACAGCATGGCGGTGGGACTTCGGCGACGGGACCACGTCGACGGAGCAGAATCCGATCCACCGGTATACACGCGGCGGAGATTACATCGTGGCGTTGGATGTGGAAGGCCCGGAGGGCAAATCGCGCCGTGAGAAGATCTGGGATGTGGCGCTGAGGCAGGGAGGAGGCCGCATGAAACGATTCGTCTCAGTTTTGTTTTTGTCGCTCGCCGGGCTTGGCGCGCAGATGCACCCGGTCGAGGAGTCGATCGAGGCGGCGCGCACCAATTCGCCCAAGCTGAAAGACCTGCTGGCGAACGGCCCGATCGGGCTGCACGGCCGCGACGGGTCGGCGGTGTGGGGCCAGGACTTTCTGTTNNACTATGACCAACATCCCGGGCGCGAAGTATTGGTACAGACTGGTCACGCTGCGGCTCGGCACCACGCCAAGGAGCTTGCTCGCAAGAACTTCATTCCCAAATATCGGGACGGAACAGGATTTCCTGTTCCCTCCCTGCTTTACTAGGTTCGCGGTGGCGAGAGCGCCAAGGGACATAAGCAACTATTATGCGGCAGATAGGTGGCGATTAGAGCTTGCAACAAACACTCGTGATTTGGGACGAGTGGGCCCTTTCGAGAAAACGCCCACTTTGCAGGCACTTCAACCACCCGACTCGCAGGATGACAGTGGAATCTATTCGAGTTATAGCCGGACACTAGTGACCGCGGACGAGAGTCCATTGGTACACGCCGATAACATTCGGCGCCGACAAATCGGTGTCGTTGAATGCGTTCCCAGCGGCGGTCGAGTCGAGGCGGCTAAACCCCTCGGAGAAGATGCTCTCTAACGCAACCGCACACGACTCGCCTGTGAATATGGGGGGAGAGAAGGTGAGGGACGGCGCTGAGAGTTCCACCGTTTCTACGAAGGGAGGGGCCAGGACCCCTGATTTCCCCGCACTAGCGCATAAGAGTAACACCGTGGCTGAGTTTGGAGAGGCAGCACGGACCGGGGTGACCAATCGTTTGTATGCCGGCCCCACAGCTATGGCAGCGAATAGCAGCACGGCCAATGCTGTAATCAGAAACAACCGTTTGTGCGAGTTCATGTTCTTTTCCTCCAGATTAAGTGAGATCTTCTTTTTTTCATTTCGGTTCGGGTTTTAGGTTGAGGAGTCTTTACTTATCTCCGCTTCACTAGTAAGGCGCAGGAAATGGCACGAATTTTGGGGGAATCGAAAAAAAAGGTTACTGAAGGGGGTATCCGGCTGGTGACCGCGGTGCCAGCTTTCGCGTTGAAGGCGGGCTACCGTGAAAGTTTGGCAAGGGTTTGGAGGTTATCGGAAGACTTAACTCAGGCGGATTCAATGGTTTAGCCTGCTGGTATTCCCTCGGGCATGGCACGTTGTGTCCCGTATCCCGCAGCGGTTATTTTTCAACTACTTCCACGCGATTGCGCAAGGCGCGCTGGATCTGCAGGAGTCTTTGGCGTGGCTGTGGAGGGAATACGATCCGGGCAAGACCGGGCAGGAGTACGTCATCGAAGAGTCCGAGCGCGCGCGGCCGGTGTTCCGGATGAAGATTGCGAACCCGACCCGTGGTGAGGGGGGCCGACAGACCGCTTGCTGACGCGCGCGGCTTCGATCGGAGCTGGCAGGCGGAACCGCCAGGCGGTTTCGCCTGCGCAGCCTCACCGGTGGGGCAGTCTTCGCTACCATGGAGGCGTGTCTACTCGCCAACATGCCGGTCCTGGACCCGCCGCTCCGGATGTTCCTGAACCCTCGCACGCAGAGCGAGCACGCACCCTGGTTTCCCTCGCGCGCATCGGCGCCCTGTCCACGCATTCGCGGAAGTGCCCGGGATTTCCGTTCGGCTCCGTGATGCCGTATGCGGCTGACGATCTCGGCCGCCCGATCTTTTTCATCAGCACCATGGCCATGCACACGCAAAACCTGCACCAGGACGCACGCGCCAGCCTGCTGATCACGCAACCGGATTCGTCCGGCGACCCCTTGGGGGCGGCCCGCGTCACCCTCCTGGGCGCCACCGCGGAAGTGCCTGCGGCGGAGGTCCGGGAACTGTATCTTTCCCGCTATGAGAACGCGAAGTATTGGCAGGAGTACAGCGACTTCGCGTACTTCAGGCTGGAGGTGTCGAGCGTCTACTTCATCGGTGGCTTCGGCGTGATGGGGTGGGTCGCGGCGGAGGAATACAGCAGCGCCCGGCCCGATCCCCTGGCCGAAGCGGCGCCGGAAATCATCCGCCACATGAATACCGACCATGCGGATTCCCTGCTTCTGATCGCCCGCCGGTTTGCGGGCGAAGAGGCATCGGAGGCTTCCATGACGGCTGTCGATCGCCTCGGATTCCATCTCCGCCTCAAGACCGGCGACCGAGTCCACGGGACCCGCGTGGCGTTTCTGCGAGAGGTGGGGAACAAGGACGAAGCCCGAGCGGTGTTGGTGGAGATGGTCCGCGCGGCCAGAGACTTCGATTCACACTGAGCGAGGGTTAGAATTGGGAGGATCGCGGCGTTGCTCCGGCCGGCCCGCCGCGCTTTTCAGCGCAACACCTGTCAGGGCGTCTGTTTCTCGGAGTCGGGAAGAAAATGGCGGAGAGGGGGGATTCGAACCCCCGGTAGAGCTTTAGACCCTACCACGACTCTTCGAGCCACCTGCCGCGGGTGTACAATCGCGATCATCGACGCGGCCCGAATTGGGGGTTGAAAATCGGTGCCCGCTTGCCGCATACTGGTATTGGAATTGCCCGCTGACCGAACTGTGGCCTTTAGGGTCTGCGTTCCCGCGTGGGATAGGTCAACGGGCTTTTTGCTCTTTAGGCCAGAACTGCACGCGCTTCTCCCGCCTTTTCACGTAATTCCTGAATCTGTGGCCTTCCACGGTGCCGGTGTTGAAGGACCGCGCGACGGCGCCGCAAATCATATCGGCGAGTTGCACCAGTTGTTCGAATGGGACGCCTCCATCCCCACCCTCCGGATGAGGGCAATTCCCGCTGACGTCGATCATCTGCTCTTTCAGGTGCTTTTCGAGCTGCTGTCTGAAGAATCGGTCGCCGTTTTTGTCGATTACGATCTTGGCATTACACAACAAACTCCGGGCGTTTTCGCAGACAATCGATACGGCGAACCGGTAGAAGCTCCTGCCGTCCTGAAAGGTCTTGGCCTGCGCGGAGAGCATCTGCTTGTTGATCACGAAGGCGTGATAGCAAAAGTCCTCCGTGGCGACACAGCGAAAGAACTCACCGCGGATCTTGTCGGAGCACTGGCTGAAATGGAATTCTCTGCCGGGATGGAACCCGAGCTTGCGTTTCAGGCCCTCAATGGATCGGTCGCAGGCATCGGCCGCGAATTCGCTGTTGAAGATCACCGCCGTGATTACAAAGTATCTTGAGGAGCCGGAACCAAACTCAAATCCCGAGTCGCCGGATTCATCTATGAAGACGAGCACGAACCCGTATTATCGCAAGCGCGACCGCGGCTATGTCGCCGGACGTGTTATGATGCACGCGGGCTTCCATGATCTTTACGACGCCTCCTCCAGCGGTCCTGCGCTGCGGGCTTGGTCGGTCTTCTCCGTGCTCCTGGGAGAGGTAGAGCAGGTACGGCAGTTTCCCGGTATAGGGTTTCAAGGCCGTTAACGGCGACCAGATCCCTGACACGGTCGCTGAAAAGGAAGGGCGCAAAGCTGCTGCGACAAGCCGAAGCCGCCAAGCGGCGCATCCTCAAGATGAAGGTGGCCGGGGCCGAGGAAGAGCCAGGCCCGTTAACGGTGGACGTCGCGATCGAGAGACGCGGCGGGAAAGTCGTACGCCGGATTCACATTAGTAAGCGGCGACCGGGTGAAGGATTCAGTATCCTCCCGCACCCGTCCCGGCCATGCGGCTGCGCTGCTTCCGATCGCCCGCCGGTTTGCGGGCGAAGACCCGAGGGAGGCTGCCATGACGGCTGTCGACCGCCTCGGATTCCATCTCCACCTCAAACCGGCGACCGAGTCCACGGGACCCGCGTGGCTTTTCTGCGGGAGGTGGGGAACAAGGGCGCCCGAGCGGTGTTGGTGGAGATGGTCCGCGAGGCCCGATCCTAATCTTTCGGGTTCGGCGGCTGGTCAGGCACGATCTTGGAGTCCACCGAGAACTTCCGGTAATTGCTCCATTCGATTTCCTCGTCCTGAGCGAGCCGTTTGACCAAGCCGACCCGGCCGCTGCCGGTCAAGAGCAGGCGCTTGGGGAACCACAACTCAGAATTCACCTCGGTCTGTTCGAAAACCATTTTAGCGCCGGCGTTGAGGCGCGCCAGGAACAGGCCCCAGGAGATGGTATCGGTGGTCTCGCCTTCCACGCGAGCCCATTGGTATGTGGCCTTGTCGATCCACATGCGGCCGCGCACTTTCAGCAGCATTTTGGCGTCGCCGCTTTTGGCCCTGGCGCCGGGCCGGGGCGCGCCGGAGACCACCCAGACGGCCCGTCCGTCCACGGTCGAGTCGCCCTCGAAACGCAGGTCGAACAGGTCGGGTATTTCAGAAAGAAAGGCGAACTCGCGCCGCCGCCGTTTTTCCGCCTCCTCCATGCGCCGCTGTTTCTCCGCGGGCGTCTCGGCCGTCAGCCGGCGGGTCTCCCGGTCGAGTCTCTTCTGCTCGCTGCGCTGTTCTTCCGGGGTGAGCGGCCGGCCATCGCGCTCCAGCGTGCGGCGGTACGGCTGTCCATCCAGCATCAGGGTTTCCCAGGTTTCGCGCTTCGTGGATTGCACCCTGCCATGGGAGTCGAGGCTCTTCTCCACGGAGTGCGCCTGCCAGGTGTAGTCTTTCATGCGCACCCAGTCGAGTTGGTCCTGCGCGATGGAACGGCGCACCAACTCGTAGGGATCCTGCGCCCAGGCCGCTGCCGCTGTGATGAGCACCAGAAGAGTGCGGCTGTCCGGCCTCATAGCGGCTGTAGTGTCGAGTCCCAGTCGCCCCAGGGGCTGGGATGACGACCCACTTTGACATTGACCTCGCCGTAGTGCCCCAGACCCGCCCGCTTCACGTATTCGGCGGCCGGCAGGAATTCGTCGTGCCGGCGTTTGAGCTCGCGATCGAGAGCGCCATCCATACCGCGTTGCAAATCGCGCGCCTCCGGCTTGCCGCAGAGATTGTGCATCTGGTAAGGATCGCGCTCGTTATCGTAGAGCAGCCACGGGCCGCGGATGGAGCGGACATAGGTGTGGCGCGCCGTCCGCAGGCCGCGGTACTCGGCAAAGCCGTAGCGGCGCGCCTCGGTGATGGGCACGGCCAGGGTAATGAGCGCGCCGGTATCGCCGGGGGGCTCGCCGCCCGCGATGACCTGCGACCAATCCGCGCCTTCGACCGAGGACGGCGCCCGAATGCCGCAGAGTCCCAGCAGGGTGGGAAGGATGTCGGGCGAGTTCAGGGGCGCGCGGATGCGCTGTGCTTTGCTTCCTGGCCTGCTGCTTCCCAGCCTGCGCGGATAGCGCAGCAGGAACGGCACGCGAATCGATTCATCCCAGGGATAGAGCTTGGTGGTCAGACCCTGCGAGAGCATCATGTCGCCGTGGTCGGAGGTGAAGACCACGATCGTGTCGCGGGCAATTCCGGCGCGGTCGAGCGTCGCGAGCAGGCGATCCAGGCAGTCGTCCAGCGCGGCCATGTGCGCATAGTAGCCGCGCAGGATTTCCGCGGCCTCCTGCCGCTTGTCCGGCGGGACGTTGGGACGCAGGCGGATCTCGCGTCCACGGTACATCTCCTGGTACCGCTCGGGCGCGGTGGCGTAGGGAAAGTGCGGAGGGCCGAANNCTGGCTGGAGGGATGTAGGCTTCGCGACGCCCGTACTTGCCGTCGGGGCTGCCGTAGACGTGCCATTTGCCGATGTATCCCGTACGGTAGCCCGCCGCGGAAAAAGCCTCGCCCATGGTAACGCCCTTCGGCTTCAGCTCGACGTCGTTGATGAACACGCCGTTGCTCAGCGGAAATTGCCCGGTGAGCAGGCTGGCGCGGTAGGGGCAGCAAACGGGAGTGCCGGAAACGGCGGTCTGGAAATTCACGCTCTGGGCCGCCAGGCGATCCAGCACGGGGGCGCGGACGTTGGGATCGCCACTGTATCCGGTGGCCTGCGCACGCCACTCGTCGGCCAGAATGAACAGGACATTGGGCTGCGGCGCGCTCTGCCCGAGAATCGCGGGCGCTCCGGCAAACGCACCGGCGGCGGACTTCAGGAAGGCCCGGCGGTCAGGATTCATAGGCAGCATGGCCATCATACGCCAGGGCCATCATACGACAGGAAGCGCCCTTCTGCACCGCCTGCAACCTGCGTTGTAAAATGGTGCCTATTTAGTAATCCGACTGGAGTTCCCATGAATCGCTGCCTTTCCCTCCTGATCTTCGCCGCCATGGCCCTGTATGGCGAGCCCAAGCTGCTTTTCCAGAAGCCCACCTTGAGCGCGACGCAAATCGCCTTCGTCTACGCCGGGGATCTCTGGGTGGTCGGCCGCGAAGGCGGCGTGGCGCAGAGGCTCACTACCGGGGCCGGCGTCGAAACGCGGCCGTACTTCTCGCCCGATGGCAACGAGATCGCCTTCACCGGCGAGTACGACGGCAACGTCGACATCTACGTGGTGCCGGCATCCGGCGGAGTGCCGCGGCGGCTCACGTGGCACCCCGCGCCCGATCAGACCGCCGGATGGACCCCCGACGGCAAGAACATTCTCTTCACCTCCAACCGCGGCAGTTATTCGAGCTTTACCCAGCTCTTCACCGTGGCGCGCGGCGGTGGATTCCCCAGCCAACTGCCGCTCCCCATGGGCGGCGAGGGCTCGTACTCGCCGGATGGGAGCCGAATCGCATACGTTCCCCTGAACCGGGCATTCTCCATGTGGAAGCGCTATCGCGGCGGGCGCACGTCCCCGATCTGGATTGCCAGGCTCTCCGACTCCACGATCGAGAAGCTGCCGCGCGACAATTCCAACGACTTCAACCCCATGTGGGTCGACGATCGCGTCTTCTTCCTTTCGGACCGCAACGGCCCGGTCACCATGTTCTCCTACGACACGCACAAGAAGACCGTCACCCCGGTGGTGAATCACGATGGGCTCGATTTGAAGTCCGCCTGCGCCGGTCCCGGCGCGATCGTCTACGAGCAGTTCGGCTCGATTCACCTTTACGATTTGAAGAGCGGCAAGTCGCGGCCGGTGGACATCCGGGTCACCGCCGACCTGCCCGAAGTGCGCCCGCGCTTTGTCCGGGTCGCGAACCGCATCAGCGCAGCCGCGCTCTCGCCCACAGGGGCGCGAGCGGTTTTCGAGGCGCGCGGGGAGATCCTCACGGTGCCCGCGGAAAAGGGCGACATTCGGAATCTGACCAATACTCCGGGCGCCCACGAGCGCGATCCCGCATGGTCGCCGGATGGCACACGGGTGGCCTATTTCTCCGACGAGTCCGGCGACTATGCGCTCCACATCGCGAAGCAGGATGGCGCCGGCGACGCGCAGAAGATCGATCTCGGCACGCCCGGATCGTTCTTCTTCAATCCGGTCTGGTCGCCGGACAGCAAGAAGATCAGTTATACGGACAAGCGGCTCAACTTGTGGTACGTGGACCTCGCCAACGGCAAGCCGGTGCACGTGTTCAAGGACACCTTCACCGGGCCGGAGCAGATCTTCGAGGCGGCGTGGTCGCCGGACAGCAAGTGGCTGGCCTACACCAAACAGGGCAAGAGCCATATGCGCTCGGTCTGGGTCTACTCGCTCGAGAGCCGCGAAACTCACGCCGTCACGGACGGCATGAGCGATGCTCTGTCGCCGGTGTTCGATCGCGGCGGCAAGTATCTATACCTGCTCTCCAGCACGGATGCGGGTCCCCAGATGGACACTTCGATGACGGGGTTCAACCGCGCTTTCACCAGCAGCGCGTATGTGGTGGTCCTGCGCAAAGACATCCCTTCACCGCTGGCGCCCGAAAGCGACGAAGAGAAGGCCGCCGCGGAACCCGATGCCAATGCCGCCAAACCCGCGAAGGAGCCGCCCGCCGTCAGGATCGATTTCGAGAAGATCACCCAACGGATCCTGGCGATGCCTCTGCCGCCGCGCAACTACCAGCGGCTCATCCCGGGCAAAGAGGGCGTGGTCTTCGCGGTGGAAGACGCGCTGGTAGAGCCGCTGGCTGCCCCCCGCACCATGGCCGCGAGCCGGTTC
>OMOG01000135.1 GCA_900290305.1 Candidatus Sulfopaludibacter sp. SbA4 | reverse complement strand
CGTCCTCTGGGAGCCCCGCCAGTTGGTCCATCCTTGAAGAGTACGCCAAATAGCGTGCAAAGTCTTACGCCAGATAATTTGCAAAGTGACACCCTCAGCTTATCTCAGGCACGCCGGCCTGTATCAAAACTGGTACTATGATATATGCATCCCGGGCTCAAGCGCCTCCCTGCGCGATTCTACCGATCCGGGACCGGCCGCGAACCTGTTCGAGAATGGTTGAAGAGCCTCGATGCGGATGCCAGAAGGACCATTGGTGAGGACATCAAGGACGTGGAGTTTTCCTGGCCTATCGGCATGCCACTCGTTCGGTCTCTCGGGCGCGACTTGTGGGAGGTGCGCAGCGATTTGACCCGTGGCCGGGTCGCGCGGGTTCTGTTCTGCGTGACTGCAGAACATATGGTCTTGCTTCACGGCTTCATCAAGAAAACGCAGAAGACGCCGAAGCGGGATATCGATCTGGCGCTTGGACGTAAGAAGGGAGAAGGCGCGTGAAAAGGCAAAACATCGGATCATCCTTCGACAGTTGGCTCAAAGAAGAAGGCATCTACGAAGAAGTCACCGCGAGGGCCATCAAGCGCGTCCTCGCTCGTCAGGTGGAGGCTGCGATGAATGAGAAGAAGATTTCCAAGGCTGAAATGGCTCGCCGTATGCGCACCAGCCGCGCGGCGCTCGATCGCCTGCTCGATCCCGAAAACGATGGGGTGACGCTGAGTACCCTCCAGAAAGCCGCGAGCGCCGTTGGCCGGGAAATCCGCCTGGAGTTGATATGAGGGGGAATCACACCCGAACCGGAATCCTCCTGGCGGCGGCCGCTGCCCTTGCCCAGGCGCAAACAGGAGGCCCGGCCTTTGAGGTGGCATCGGTAAAGCCGTCCGGCCCGAAGAGCGTCCGCGGGTCCTCCGGCGGCCCGGGAACGTCGGACCCGGGCCGATATACCTTCGGCTCCGCGACCCTGGAGGGCTTCATCGCCATTGCGTACCATGTCGATTACTTCCAGATTTCGAGTAAGGTCCCGCTCGATGAGCAGCGTTTCGATCTGGTAGCCAAACTACCGGAGGGCACCACCAGAGAGCAATTCCGCGTGATGATGCAGAATCTGCTGGCGGAACGGTTTCACCTCAAGGTGCACATGCTGTCGAAGGAATTCGCTGCCTACGAACTGGTCGTTGCGAAGGGCGGGCCGAAGTTGAAGGAGGCGGCTCCGGGCAACGCAGCGGCGCCCCGGTCCTCTACGGACGACGGTTTTCCGGATTTACCGCCCAATCGGCCCGGCATGGCGTCCCACCACACCATGAGAGGTGGCTATGAGGTGGTTCGCATGAGGGCACAACGGGAACCGGTCTCGCAATTGGCAGACTTTTTGCCAACGCCTGACAACCGGCCGGTCGTCGACAAAACCGGGCTGACCGGAAAGTACGATTTCACTCTTGAATTCACGCTGGACCGGCAGGGTGCTTCGCGTGACGAGGATGCGCAGTTGCCCGTGGCGCCCAGCCTGTTCACCGCCTTGCAGCAGCAACTCGGGCTGCAGCTCGTCGATAAAAAGATCCCGTTTGACGTCGTGGTCGTCGACTCGGTCGACAAGCTGCCCACCGAAAACTAGCGGACTAGCGCCCACGTTGCCGTTAAACCTGATACAACAGAGGGCATGGCGTACGAATCGACGGACCGCCGCCAGTTTCTGAAAGCGGCGGGAGGCGCGGCGCTGGCGTCCTCGTTCTTCACCGGCCCCGCTCGCGGCGCCCAAACAAACGTTCGCGGCGCGAACGACCGGGTCAACATCGCGTTCATCGGCGTGGGCCGCATGGGCTCGGGAAATATCGGGTATTCCGCCAAGGTGCCCGGATTCCAAATCGTCTCGGTCTGCGATGTCTATCAGCCGGCCCTCGAGAAGGCCCAGGCGCAGGCCCGGCGCCTCGGTTTCGAAGAGGTCAAGGCGGTGAAGGATTTCCGCGAGATCCTGGCGGACAAATCCATCGACGCCGTTTCCATCGCCACGCCCGACCACTGGCATGCGTACCTCACGGTGGAAGCCTGCAAAGCCGGCAAGGACGTGTGGGTCGAGAAGCCCGCCTGCGTCTACGTGGAGGAAGGCCCCAAGATGGTGGAGGCCGCGCGCAAGTACAAGCGCGTGGTGCAGGCCGGCACCATGCAGCGCTCCGGCGGCTTCTTTCAGAAGGCGCGCGAAATCGTCAAGAGCGGCGACCTGGGCGACATCAGCTTTTGCCGCACCTTTCAAGCCGCCTCCGATAAGAAGGAAGGCTACGGCAATCCACCCGATTCCGATCCGCCTCCCGGACTGGATTGGGATCTCTGGCTGGGGCCGGCGCCGAAGCGTCCTTTCAACTCCAATCGCTGGGGCGTCGGCGAGAATCGATGGTCCACCTTCCGCTATTTCTGGGATTACGCGGGCGGCGCGATGACCGACTGGGGCGTGCACCTGCTCGATATCGTGCAGTTCGCTTTCGACGAGGCCATGCCCGCATCGGTGTCGGCCCAGGGTGGAAAATTCTACGTCAACGACAACACCGAGACGCCCGACACCATGCTGGTGACCTACCGGTACTCGGGGGCCGGGGGCCAGGCGGGGTACCCCGGAGGGGTCGGGGCCGGGGATCGGAAGGATTCCGGGGGTTTCATCGGCTCCTACGAAAGCCGCACGGTCAATCCGTATCCGCTGTACGGCGATAGCTACGGCACCTCTTTTCACGGCACCCGCGCAACCCTCATGGTGAATCGCGACGGCTATTCGGTTTTCCCCAACGCCAAAGGCGCGGAGCCGGTGGTGGAGCGGAGCAAGGAAATGGCGGACATGAACGTGCCGCACTGGAAGAATTTCCTGGAGTGCCTGCGCACGCGCGCCAAGCCGATCTCCGATATCGAGACCTGCGTGCGCAGCACCACTACCTGTATCCTGGCCAACCTGGCGATGCGTCACGGCATGACGCTCGATTGGGACGACAAGGCGTTCACCGTCAAGCAGCACGAGGTGAAGCCGTTCTTGAAGGCGAAATATCGTTCGCCCTGGAAGCTGGAGGTCTGACAATTTATGAAATGGTTCCGACTCACTCTTACCTTGCTGGCGTGCCTCACTGCGGCCAGCGCCCAGAATGTTACCGGCCGTTGGACCGGTCCAGGCTCGACCGCCGACGACGGCCAGGAATTCGTTCTCGCCATCGCGCAGTCGGCCGACGGCTCGCTGAGCGGCTACGTGCAGGCGCCGCGCTTTGAAGACCGCATCGTGGGCGGCAAAGTGAACGGCAGCAGCCTCACGATCGACGTCGAGCGCGCGGGGCGCGGCGGCGCGATTCAGAAGTTGACCTACACGGGTACCATCGATGGCGGCAAAATGAAGCTCACGCTTCCCGCGCCGGCAGCCCGTGGCGGCGGGGGACGAGGACCCACGCCCGGAGCCACTCCCCCTGCGGGCGCCCCGCCGGGAGGAGGACGCGGCGGCCAGCCGCAGGTGGTCGAATTGAGTCGTGTCTCGACCGAGGCTCCCAAGCCGCTGCCCCCGCGTCCCGCCCCGGTCTCCCTGCCGATGCCCGGCGCGGTCAAGTACAACGGCATGGCCAAGACCCCGCCGATGGGTTGGAATAGCTGGAACAAATTCCGCAACCAGGTCAGCGACAAGATGATCCGCGAGATGGCCGACGCCATCGTCAGAACCGGCATGGCCAAGGCGGGCTACGTCTACGTCAACATCGACGACACCTGGGAAGCCGCGCATCGCGACGCCAACGGCAACATCACCACCAACAACAAATTCCCCGACATGAAGGCGCTGGCGGCCTACATCCACGGCAAGGGCCTCAAGCTGGGCATCTACTCGGGGCCCGGGCCGAAGACCTGCGCGGGATATGAGGCCAGCTACCAGCACGAGGAACAGGACGCCAAGACCTTCGCCTCGTGGGGCATCGACTACCTCAAGTACGACTGGTGCAGCGCCTCGCAGGTGTACGACGGCACGCAGGCCACCATGGCCGCGGCCTACGCCAAGATGGGGAATGCCCTGCTCAATTCCGGCCGCAGCATCGTCTACAGCCTCTGCCAGTACGGCAACCTGGACGTCGGCGAATGGGGCGAGAAGGTTGGCGGCAATCTCTGGCGTACCACCGGCGATATCAGCGACCGCTGGCAATCCATGAATAATATCGGATTCAACCTGCAGCCCGGCCGCGAAAAGTTCGCCGGCATTGGGCACTGGAACGATCCCGACATGCTCGAAATCGGCAACGGCGGAATGACCGACATGGAGTATCAGACCCACATGAGCCTCTGGTGCCTGCTGGCCGCCCCGCTCCTCGCCGGCAACGACATTCGCGACATGAAGCCCTCGATCGCCGACATCCTTATGAATAAGGACGTCATCGCGGTGGACCAGGACAAGCTCGGCAAGCAGGGCGTCCGCGTCTCGAAAGAAGGCGATCTCGAAGTGTGGGCCAAGCCGCTGGCCGATGGCGGCCATGCCGTGGGGATGTTCAACCGCGGCGAGAGCGCGGCCAAAGTGACTGCCAAGTGGAGTGACATCGGCGTCAGCGGCTCACACAAAGTGCGCGATCTCTGGAAGCACGAGGAGATGGGGAAGATGGCGGAGGCTTACACCGCCGAGGTGCCGTCGCACGGGGTCGCGATGATCAAGATCGCCAAATGAACGTCGAGTGGCTCCGCAAGTTCTGCATGTCGCTTCCCCACACCACCGAGGAGGTGCTGTGGGGAGCCGACCTGGTCTTCAAGATCGGCGGCAAGATGTACGCCGTGGGTGTGCTTGATCCCGGCCCCGTTTGCATCTCGTTCAAATGCTCGCCCGAGGAGTTCGCGGAGTTGGTGGAGCGTCCGGGGATCATTCCGGCGCCCTACTCCGCGCGCTACCATTGGGTGGCGCTGGAGAGCGAAGACGCGCTGCCGCGGGTGGAGATCAAGCGGCTGGTAAAGCGGTCGTACGACCTGGTGTTCGAGAAGCTGCCGAAGAAGAAGCAGGCCGCGCTGAGAGGGTGAGGCACGCCAGCCGCAAAGCGGCGGGATTGTGCTAAACTATTTGGATAGAAGGGTTTGACCAGTGGCCACAACCTCGACTCCAATCGGCGGGCAAGAACGGGCGAAGCGGGAGCAGGCATTCGTCGCAACCGTCGCCAACCTTCGAATCGAGGGTCTCTATTTGGACGACGAATTGAAGGGCATCTTCCAACGACACGTGGATGGCGAGATCAGCATCGAAGAGTTCCGGGCCGCGGTCAATGAGTTGAGTGAGCGACGATTCGGATCCTTATCTGTATCCCGGAACGGACGTTCTTTAGGAACGTTCCCGGTCTGCGTGACTCAGAGCAATTAGCGGCCTTCGAAGCCTTCCATACCGCTGCCCGCGCATATGAACTCTTGCAGAATCCAATTGCGGGCGGGTATGACGCCACGCACCTGAAGGCCATTCACAAACACGTTTTCCAGAACGTCTTTACATGGGCGGGGGAATTCCGCACAACCGCGCTGGGAAAGGCTGAATACTTTGGGCAGCCGCCCTCCTGGTTTACGCCTCCCGGCCTGCTCGAACGTGAGGCGGATCGGATCTTCGAGTGGCTCCATCGTGCAGATCTATTGCGTGGGCTCCCTCGAGTTGAGTTCGCTCGCCAGGCTGCTCAATTGCTTGCAGCGGTCAATAAGCTTCATCCATTTCGGGAGGGGAATGGTCGAACCCAGAGACTTTTCGTAGATGCCGTTGCCGGGCAGGCGGGACACGAACTGTGGTTCGACGTGGTCAGCCAGGAACGGATGGTTCGGGCGAGTATCGAGGCGAATAACGGCCATCTGGGAATGATGACGCGGATGTTTGAAGAGATCATCGAAGCGGACCGGATTCAGCCGTTACGCCGGGCCATCGCTTTCCTCTCGCGTGAGAGATTCAATTGGAACGAAACGTACATTGCGACGACGACCGTGGGCCAGAGCTACGAAGGCAGGCTTGTCGGGCGCGACGGCGAGGCATTCATGATGCGGTCGGACGACGATCGGATTCTCCATTGGGTGCGCGGCCGACATCGATCTGGCGGCGCGCAGCGGACAGCGTGTCGCGTTTCGTGCCGTGACATCCCCAAAATGAAACCCAGCCCACCTACCTTGTGGTACAATTCACCACACTTGTGTGAATTGGACCTCCCTCACTCCAGAGGAGTTGATAGGGGCCTGTGTCGAATCCGGCGACCCAGCCGCCTGGGAGGAGTTCGTGTGTCGATTTCGTCCCGTGATCGCCGGCACCGTGATGCGGACCGTGCGGCGCTTCGGCGAAAGCGCGCCGCAGCTCATCGACGACCTGATCCAGGAGACCTATCTCAAGATTTGCGCCAACCGCTGCCGGGTCCTGCGTGAGTTCAAACCGCAGGGGGCCGACGCGGTCTTCGGCCTGATGAAGACCGTGGCCTTCAGCGTCGCCCAGGACCACTTCCGCGGCGGCCTGGCGGCCAAGCGCGGCGCCGGCCGGCGCGAAATGCCGCTCGAGACCTACATCGAAAGCGCTATGGCCGGACGCGAAGCCATGCCGCCCGCCGAACGCGAGATCCTGCTGCGCGAGATCGACGAGCAACTGGCCACCGTCTCGGAACCCGCCGCGCGCGACCGCGACCGCCAGATCTTCTGGCTATACTACCGCCATGGGATGACCGCGCGCGCCATCGCCCTGATCCCCGGCATCGGCCTGACTCAAAAAGGCGTGGAGAGCGCCATCGTGCGCCTCACCAATCACGTTCGAGCGCGTCTGGCAGACATAAAGCTGGCCGGCCCGGAAGGAAAATCTTCGGCAACCTCGTTATAGGAGATGTAGCACTTTGGTGGAGCCCGGTACTGGACATTTGACGGCGGAGGAGATTTCGGGCCTGATCGGTTTCGACGGGCCGGGAGCGCTGCCGGAGGAGCGGGCCAATCATGCGCGTACGTGTGACATTTGCAGGCGGATTATTGCGATGCATCAAGAAGAAGACAGTCGTCTGCGGCGTCTGGCGGGAGGCCCTCGAGGGACGCCTGGGTTGAGATGCCCTGTGCTCGACGAATGGGCGTCGCTGGCGGCCGGATTGGCCGATCCCCAGCGCCGGAATGAGCTGTTGGCGCATGCCAGCCAGTGCGACCACTGCGGCGCCGTACTGCACGCGGTGATGGAAGATTTCTCGGAGGATATGACCGACGCCGAATCCAAGACGCTGGAAACGCTCGAGAGCGCGAAGCCCGAGTGGCAGCGTGCTGTGTCGCGCCGCATGGCCGGCGCCTCGCGGACCCGCCCCACGTACATTCGGACCTGGCTGCCGCGCGCGGCGGCGGTACTTCTTGCGGCCGGTGCGGGATGGCTGGCCTGGAATCAGATGGCCCGGAATCAGCGGAACGCCCCCCCCGACCCGGCCGGCCAGCTCGCCATCGCGTTCACCGAGCAACGGCCCTTCGAGTATCGCATCCCCGGCGCCGCGCACGCTTCGGTCCGCCAGGAACGGGGCGCCGGATCGTCCTTTGGACGGCCCCAGGCGTTGCGCGACGCCGTATCCACCATCGGGGCCGAGCGGGAGAAAAATCCCGAGGCCGTGAAGTGGTTGGAACTGGAGGCCCGGGCCGAAATGCTGCAGAGCGATCCGCAGTCGGCCATCGATACGCTGAATCACGCCCTGGAGCAGAAACCCGACGATCCGGACCTGTGGGCCGATCTCGGCATGGCGTACGCCCTTCGCGCCGGAGATCCGAACCGCAGGGCGGATTACGGCCAGGCGATCGAGTTCCTCAATCGCTCGCTCCAGAAGAAGCCAAACTCTCCGGAGGTGGCCTTCAACCTGGCCCTCGTCTATGAAAAGATGAACTTTAACGACCTTGCCATCGAAGAATGGCAGCAATACCTCAATCTGGACACGGCCGGCGCCTGGAGGGAGGAAGCCCAGGACCACCTCGCCAAGCTGGAGCAAAAAAAAAAGTCCGGGAGCAAGCCCTAGAGCAGATTTCCGATAACCCCGAATTGTTACTGAACCGAATCGATCGTGGAGAGGACGTGGAGGCTGAGAGTTATCTTGATGTCGTGGTGACCAAGTGGCTGCCCGGCCGCTGGGAGAGCGCGAACTACGATCGGGCGCTCCACGCTCTGGCCACGCGGTTCGAAGAGCGGCACCACGACCGATGGCTCCTCGACGTGCTGGCTGTGAAGCGCAGCGAGAAACTGGTCGCGGGGCTGGCGGCGTTGGCCGAAGCGGTGCAGGCGAATCTCGCGGACGAGTCGGATGAGGCGCGAAAGAGGTCCGCCGAAGCGGCGGATCAGTTGCGGGCGGCCGGTAGCCAGTCGGGCGCCCTGCGTGCGGAGTTCGAGCAGACATATGCGCTGCATCGGAGCCTGCAATTCGCCGCTCAATGCCTCGAGAAGGCCATCGTAGTGGAGCGTCAATCGGAAGCCATGGAATACCCCTGGATGTACGGGCAGGCGCTCATCGAGCAGGGCATTTGCCGGGGCCAGCAGGGCAATTCGGGAGCAGCCCACCGCGACATGGCCCGCGCGAACGAGCTGGCGCGCCACGCTGGTTACCAGGACCTCGAATTGCGCGCGGCCGGGATTCTGGCAGGAGAGCAAACGCAGAACGGAAACCTGTTGGCGGCGTGGAACCTCGGCCGCCAGGGGCTAGCGAACTATTGGGGAGGGACGTATCCTGGCAATCGGGCCCAGCAGATCTACTATAACTTGGCACGCTCTGCCGAGGGACTCGACATGCGCCAGGCAGCGTACGTGCTCGAAAGGGCAGCGGCGACGGCCATCGCCGACACCGCGCGCCGCCGTCTCACGGCCGATGCATGGGGGCAAGCTGCGCGATTGGCAATGCAGGCTGGTCGGCCAGAGGAAGCCAAATCGGCATTCGAACAAGCCGGGAGTCTACTGGATCAACTGCAACAAACCGGGGCGGATCGGCAATACCGCATTTTGGCAGAGCTGTATCGTGCCGAAGCTGAGGCTGTCGGTGCACCGCAAGCTGCAGTGAAGCGTTTGGAGGCGATTCGTCCCTCCACCGAGAAGATCGATGCGACGCTGGTGCAAATCAGGTTTCAGCAGCTTTTCGCCGATTTGCTTTGGCAGACCGGCAGGCGGGACGAGGCGGAAGGAGCCTATCGGCGAGCAATCGATCTGAGCGAGCAGCGCCTGAATACGTTCCGCGGGTTCCGGAAGCGCACGGAGTTGATGCTCGTCGCCGGCAAAGCGTACCGCGGTCTCGTCGAGCTTCTCTGGGAACGTGGCGACCGGGTTGAGGCGCTGCGCCGCTGGGAGTGGTTTCGAAGCGGCGAAGGGCCCGGGCGGGGTGCCGAGCTAGACCTCGACCAGCGTCGCAAACAACTCAGGAAGGAATCATTTCTGTCCTACGCCATGCTGCCCGGCGGCGTCGTGGCGTGGTGGTTCGATGACCGGGGCGTCGAGGGCCGGGGCCTCAGTGTGAAACCGGAAGACGTGGAAGCCGTTGCATCCCGCTTCCTGCGGGAATGCGCCGATCCGGAATCGGACCCGCAGGCGCTGCAGCGCGACGCCAGGCAACTCTACGACTGGCTGGTGGCGCCCATGGCCGATCGCCTCGATCCGGCGAGAACGCTGGTGATCGAACCGGACGGAGCGGCTGGAGCGATTCCCATGCAGGCGCTGATGGACCAGAGCGGCCGGTACCTCGGTGAGCGATTCGCCATCACAGTCGCCGCCGGGCGGCCGGTACCTCGGTGAGCGATTCGCCATCACAATCGCCGCCGGTCTGTTGGACTACCAGCAACGGGCCGCGGCCGGGCCGGTGAATGCCGACGCCAAGGCATTGGTCGTCGCCAGTCCCACGCTGGGAGTGGAGATGTCCAAGACCTTCCCGCCATTGGCCGGGACAATGCCTGAGGGCCGGTTGGTTGCGATGCGGTTTCATCGCTCGGTGCTGCTCACGGGCGCGCAAGCGACGCTTGCCGCCGTGGCGCAACACCGCCCGGATGCCGGACTATTTCATTTCGCCGGCCACGGCTTCAGCAATGCCGGCAACGGTGGACTGCTGCTCTCGCCCGGCGAGTCCGGCGCTGGAGGAGCGGGGGTTATGGATGGAACATGGATGGAGAACCAGGACTGGAGCCGCTGCCGGCTCGCCGTCCTTTCGGCTTGCTCCACGGGTACCGGGGAAGCCAGAGGACCGGTGAACCCGGAGAGCCTGGTGCGCGGACTTCTGTGGGCCGGCGTGGCACGTGTGATTGCGTCCCGCTGGAACGTGGACACCGAAACCGGCGTGCCGTTCATGGATGAATTTTATACGAGCCTGCTTTCCGGGGATAATACCGCGGCGGCGCTGCAGCACGCGGAGCAGCGCATTCGTGAGCGCAAGACAACCAGCCATCCCTATTTTTGGGCGGGATTCCAGAGCTTCGGAGCCCGCTAGAACGCCAACACAAACATCAGCATGGAGAAGAAACAAGTGGACAATCAAGAGACTGCACAACCGGGCCCCGGCTGGATACTGAACGTGATGCTGCACGGGACGTTCGCTTTCATCCGGGACGAGGGAACAAAACAAATCCTGGCGTTGATTCCCGATATCGGCCACCACGTCTGTCGTGCGGGAAGCTGGCTCGCCGAGACGGAACTACTGGAAGGCAACGAGTATGAACTGACTGGAGTCAAGACCGGCAACGGCACATTCGATCCCGACCAGAACCTGATCGTGAAGTTCCAAAAACGACCAGATAAGCCGCAGCCTATTGCGACGTTGAAATTTCCGCGGCCGAAGCAAATCACGTCACTCCGCGTGGCGGAGGTTCCACGCACCACGTTCCTGCACCCGGAAGAACTGGCGTCGACCAGTGACACGCAGCACTTGCCGACGCTGCACGTCTTCACCTACGACATTGAGAACGAAAACAGGTTGTTCTTGAAGACGGCCAACGGGGGCGGCCACTACTGGGAGCCGGTCTTCAACGGCAATTACATCAACCTGCACATTTTTTCGGCCGAAGATCACTTTGAAGGGCCGTCTAACGCCGCCGAGGACTTCAAGAAATGCGCGGAGTTACTCGGATTGCAACTGGAATTGACGGGCACGCTGCGAGCGAGCGCGATTCCGAACGACAGCCACCTGCCGGCCGGCGTAGCTGCGGAGGAGACCGAAGATCTGGCGCCCCGCACTCTACGGATGGCCCGGCTTGGGCGCCTCGTCACCCTCAACGGCGATGCGAACCTGGCGTGGTATGGGAATGACGCGCTGGACAGCGATCCATCCGCTTGCAGCGGCCCCGTAGCGTGAGATGAAAGATCGAGAGGTGATGAGTATGAACGGAAAGATACCACCAGAATTGACGGACCACCTGACGCAGGCCAAGCAATTGGCGGCGAATCGTCTGCTCCGTCCGAACTACTTCGCGAACGTCGTCGGAGTCGGCATCGGGAAAAAGGTCGTCAGCGACGATGCAACGCCCACATACTGCGTCCGGGTCTACGTTGTATCCAAGCTCGACCTGGAAGACTTGAGCCCGGCAGCTACGGTGCCGTCGAGTTTTCTCGACGTTCCCACGGACATCATTGAAGTGGGCCGTTTTGGGCGGACGGGGCGCCGGCCGAAGCCGGCCCAGAACCAGGGCAAGGGTGCCGAAGCGGACCCGACTCCGCGGCCCGGCTCTCCGATCAGCGTCAAAACCAACGCCCCCAACGTGAACCAGGGCTTCCTGGGCACGCTGGGTGCGCTGGTACAAGCCGGCCCGGGGCCGAACGACCCCAGGTACATACTTAGTTGCAACCATGTCCTGGCCGTAAACGGACGCGTACCCCAGGACGCCGAGATTGTCTTGGCCGAGTTCGTCGGCGAGGAGAAAACGCTGGCCGATCCTGGCCCGTTCGTTCCGCTCCAACGCGACGGCAGCAACTCCGTGGATTGTGCGGTCGCCCGGCTGAAGGACCTCGTTCTTGTATTACCGGCATTCCCCAAGGACACGCTCACCCTAAGTCTGGGTGCTCCGATCGATCCGCTGCTCGACATGCAGGTAAAGAAAGTCGGCGCAGCGACGGGTCCCACCGCGGGGAAAATCGTGGATGTAGACGCCGATCTGTACATCGATTACAGCTTCGGCACGTTCCGCTTCGAACACCAGGTCATGATCGACAGCGGGAGCGACGATGCCGACTTCGCCGCGCTTGGGGACTCGGGCTCCCTGGTCGTGGACACGAGTACGAAGCGTTCCACCGCCATGATTTTTGCCGCATCCGGCAGATTCGCCGTGGCGTGTCCGCTGGGAGTGGTGCTGGAGAAGATCGCGGCGGAGCTGAAGGTTCCCCAACTGTCGGTCCTGATCTGAGTCGGCCGCCCCTGAAAAGGAAACCGCCGCGGCTCCGCGTTCTCCTTGTTATAAGGTCCCCTCACACAAGGAGAGATGAATGGCCGCGTTCGACATGCGACGCCCACGAGAACTTCGCGGGGAAAGCTCCGTCGAGCCGGCCTCATCTCCTCGGCCAAACGGCCCCGACACGCACGCCGGCGATGCGACTGTCACCAGTGACCACGACACCGGTCCCGCGCTCGCCAGCCAACCGCCGCCGGCCCGCTGGGGACATCTGGAACGCCTGGAACAAATAGGCCGCGGCGAGTTTGGCGAGGTCTACCGCGCCTGGGACGTCCAACTGGAGCGACAGGTAGCCCTGAAGCTCAGCCGCTCCGACAGCCGCTTTCGGTCGAGCGCTTCCTGGGGCGGCCTCCAGGAAGCGCGCCTGCTCGCGCGAGTCCGCCATCCCAGCGTGGTCACGGTCTATGGGGCCGACCACCGCGAAGACCGCTTCGGTGTCTGGATGGAGTACATCCGCGGGCGGACCCTGGAAGCCTTCCTGCAACGCAAGGGACCGCTCGCCGCACGCGAGGCGACCGGCATCGGCCTCGACCTGTGCGCCGCCGTCGCCGCCGTCCACGCGGCGGGACTGCTGCACCGCGACATCAAGACCAAAAACGTCATGCGCGAGCGCGGCGGCCGCATCGTTCTCATGGACTTCGGTCTCAGTCAGGACATTCGCAGTTTGACTCCGTTGCACGGAGCGACTGACTCACATGCCCGCGATATCTGCGGCACGCCCGTCTACATGGCGCCAGAGCTGTTATGGAGACAGCAGGCCACCGTCCAGAGTGACATCTACAGCATCGGAGTCCTGTTGTATCACCTAGTCACTGGATCTTACCCCGTGGAAGCTCGCAACCTGGCCGAAGTCCGCCAGGTCCACGAGCGCGGAGAGACCGTACCGCTCGAGTTCCGGCGCCCCGGCCTCCCGGAGCCATTCGTGTGGATGCTAGAACTCGCGCTCGCGCCCGACCCGGCCGATCGATTCGCCACGGTGGGCCACATGCTCGAGGCGTTGAGAGCCTCGCTCGAACTGTCCCGCGACTCTACTTCGGAAAATCTTCGGGGGCCTTCACGCCCTGCCAGCCCTCGCCGCTCAGCGCTTTCAGGAACGCCACCAGATCCTTCTTTTCCGGGTCCGTCAGATTCAGCGGCTTGATGTTCGCGTCGAGGTTGCGGTTCTTGATCCCGCCCTTGTTATAGAACTCCACCACGTCTTCGAGCGTCGGCAGGCTGCCGTCGTGCATGTAGGGCGCGGTGTGCTCGATCTCCCGCAGTGTCGGGGTCTTGAACACGCCCCAATCGCGGGGGTCCTTGGTAACGGCGAAGCGTCCCACGTCGGGCTCCGGCTGGTCCGCGCCTACTCCCAGGTTGGAGTACGCGTTCAACGTAAAGTTGGCGCCTTCGTGACACTTGTCGCACTTGGCCTTATCGAAGAACACCGCCATGCCGCGGACCTGCCCCGGCGTCATGGCCTTCTTGTCGCCGCGCTTGTACTTGTCGTAGGGAGCGTTGCCCGAAAGCACCGTTCGCTCGAAGCACGCGATCGCCATGGCCACGCGGTCGATGGTGATCTCCTCCGTCGCAAAAGCCGCGGCGAACATCGGCCGGTACCCCGCGATTCCCCGCAGCCGCCCGGCGATCGCGTCGTGCGTATTGCCCATCTCGATGGGGTTGGCCATCGGCCCCTTGGCCTGCTCCTCGAGCGAGTTCGCGCGGCCGTCCCAGAACTGCGCCAGGGAATAGCCGCGGTTGATGATGGTGGGCGCGCTACGGTTCCCCTTCTGCGATTTGATGCCGGTCGAAACCGCCGCCCCATCCGTGAAGGCGTATCGCGGATCGTGGCAGGATGCGCACGAAACCGTGTCGTCCGCCGAGAGCCTTCGGTCGAAATACAGGTAGCGCCCCAGCTCCACCTTCGCCGCCGAATAGCGATTGTCCTTGGGCCACGAAAGCGGCGGCAGGCCGAGCGGCGCCTTCGGGTCGGCCGCGAAGCACAAGATCAGGAAGGCCGGCAGCGCACACGCCCCGGCCGCAAAGCCTCTCATGTTCATTGGCGCGATTCCGCTACTTGGTCAGCCCCATTACGTAGATGCCGCGGTAGCCGCCCACCTGGGCCTCCGTGCCGTTGACGCGCACGATGTGTCCCATGTGGTCCGACGCCGACGCCTTCGCATCCACACCGCCGTCGCGCCGCGGGTCGTGCTCTTCGGGCATCAACATGTAGAGCGTGCCGTTCTCGGTCAGCAACCCGATGGGCTGCCCGTTCTGCACGCACTTCTGCCCGCACGAGCGATGCTTCTCGCCGTGCTTGCCGAGCTGCAGGTAGCACGAGAAATCCACGATCTCTCCCACCACCGATACGGCATGTCCGGCCTCCGGTTTGCTATCCACGCCCGCTGCCACGCTGGTCGTCGACCACGGCTGGTCGGGCTTAGTCCCGATGGTGGCCATCGGGTTGGCGTAGGTTCCCGATTCCACTTTCATCTCCGGGTGCAGGATGCCGGATTTCATCATGGGCGCCTTCTTGTCCTGGGCCGCCAGCGTGAACGCGGCCAGGACCGCTACAGAAATCGTCAGGGTCTTGCGTCTCAAATGGTGCCTCCATTCCTTGCAAGGGTATCACAGGCGTGGCCGGAACGCCGACGGCTTTTTGCCGTCTGTGACAGTGGGCGGGCAACTCAGTTTCCCGATGGCTTCTCCGCGTGGTCGATCACGATGGTCTCCACCGGACCCCTGGCCGCCTCCAGCTTGAGGCCGAGCCCTTGTACCGAGGTGAGAATCGACGAGACGATGTCGGGGTGCGGATCGTCGGATTGGTATGCAACCTTGAAATCAAAAGACCCCTTCAGCCCGGTCTGGTCCAACACCGGACGCTCCAGATATCTGCTCAGCCGGGTGGCCAGGAGGGGCATCGATATATTGGTGCCGGCGATGCCGTTTCCGGAGATGGCTCCCCCGCCGAGGCTCCCCGCCCAAGGATAGTCGTCCTTGTTCCTGGCATCCTGCAGGTTGAGCTGGTTGTTACCCTTCAACAACAGGTAGACCGGGCCTTCCCTGGTCTCGCGGTGGAATTTCAATTGAAACCGATCCACCAGGAGGGTTTGGAGCATCTGCCGTTGCTCGTCATTGGGAGGCGCTTTGGGATACGGCGGGTTCGCCTTGCCGGACTTCGAGGAGGCCGGCGGCTTGGCCACGATGTCGTAGCGGTCATCGTGCATCCAGCGCGGTCCGCCCGAGAGCTGAAACGCCTGGATGTCGAATGCCTCCTCGAGCAGCATTTCCAGCGTGTACAGGGTGACGGTGATCCTGCCGCCAGGATAAGTGAAGAGTCCAATCACGCTATCCTGCGGGTTGGCTGGTTTTAGCGAAGCTACCTCAAACGCCGGCGGGCCCGATGCCGCCTGGCCGAACAATCCGGCCAGCGCGGTAACGGTGAGCCCGATCACCAAACGGGCGGCAATCCGCATAGTCCTCCTGCGGGTCCTGCTGCAGGTTAGACGACACGCGGGCCGGATTGTTTAGAGAATTTTAGGGGCGGCTGGCAGGCCCATGGGCCGACTGCCAGCCGGCCCCATGAGCTACATCTCGAGCTACTTCAGCAACTGGTCGATCAGGGATTTCAGGATCGTATAGTTGTCTTGGGCGGGGCCGGGGAAGGCATAGCGCTTCGCGCCGCGGCTCACGAACAACGTGGGGGTTTGCCTGACCGGTTGCGCCATCCCTAGATCGAAATCCTGCTGCACTTGCGAGAGGATGGCGGGATCTTGCGCCAGCGCCTGCACCTTTTGCTGCTCCGCGGGCGTCAGGGCGCTTGCTACGGTGTCCCAGACTTTGCCGCTCGTGCCCCACTCCTGCTGATTGCGGAAGAGCGCGTCGGCCACCGTCTGGTATTTCCCGACTTGTGCGGCGGCGGTGGCGTAGTTGGCGGCTACGCGTGAGTAGGCGTGCATGTTCAGCGGAAACTCGTGGTTGACGATGTACGCTTTACCCGTGATCACGTAGTCCGTCAGGATCATGGGCAGGATGATTTCGTGGAATATCTTGCACGCCGGACATTGGAAATCGCTGAACAGCTCGATGCACACAGGTGCGCCGGGATTGCCGATGGTCTTGGCGACGGCCGATGCCGCTGCGGTAGTGTCTTTCTCGCGCGACGGCCCTTGGGGCTCGAGCGTGACCTGGACGTAGTCCACCACCGTCAGGCCCGTGGCGGGATTCTTCAGGACGTCGACCGCGATGGTCTGTCCGGCGTGGAAGGTTTCGGCGGGGAAGCGGGGGATGGCGGCGGCGTGGAAGCCGGCGGCTCCGTATTCGGCGGGCAGTTGATCANNTCAGCGGCTGGAACTTCACGGCGGCGGGATTGGTTTTCCCCGCACTGACTACCACGTCGTAGCCGAAGTAGGTTCGGTTGACCGGGTCGGCGAAGAAGCGGTGGAACACCGGCGGCGCGCCCGGCACCTCGGTGTGGGAAGCGCCGGTCTGAATGCCGATATGCTGGCCGGGCGCGAGGGGCGGCTTGGCCACGGCGGAGTAAGTGAGCTTCCAGCCATCGCTTCCGGTGGCGCTGCCCTGCTTGATGAGTCCGGGTTGGGCGGCGTGAGACACGGCGCACGCGGCCAGTAAGAGAGCGGAAAGAATCGTCTGTTTATTGGTCATCTCGTATGCTCCTGACGACGCGCGGGTGGATCTCCCGCACGGGTTGCAGTTCGTTAAAGGTGAAGCCGCCCAATTGCGGCTCGGTAGAGTGCGCACATTCGCGGTAGATAGAGAGTGCGCACATTCGCGGTAGACCACACGCTCTTGTACCACCGGTACTTCGATGCGGCGGGCCGCGATGACGGGCGGGGCGAGCAGGGTGCGTCCTGCCACGGCGCCGATGGCCAGCAGCACGAGGGCGGCCAGAATTCCGAAACCCGCGGGGATGCGGACCGGCCTCCACCAGAGCCGGTTCCAGGAGGGCGAATGCCTGGCCTGCTCGTGGTATCCGCGCATCACGCGCTCGGCGAACCCCGGGGAGGAAGCCGGCGGATTGGATTTGGCATGGCGAAGCAGCGCATCCAGTTCATCGTCGTTCAGCGGATTCATTGAGAAACTCCTTTTCCGTAAGGCGCGAGGGTCCGGCGCAAGCGCTCGCGCGCGCGGTACAGGCGCGATTTCACGGTGCCGGCATCGCAGCCGGCCGCGGCGGCCACCTCCTCGAGCGAGAGGCCTTCGAATTCGAACAACACGATGGCTTCGCGCTGGAGCGCCGGCAGGGCCGCGATTGCCGACTGCACGGCGTCCGAGACTTCGGCCTGCAGGGCGGTGTCCAGCGGCGCATCGGCGGGGTCGTCATCGAGCAGAATATCTTCGAGCGCCAGCAGGCGGCCCTCGGCCTGCCAACGCTGGCGGACCAGGTTGCGGACCATTCCGTAGAGGTACTGGCGAAGCGATCCGCGCCGCGGGTCGTATCGTCCGGGGTGGCGGACGAGGCGCAGGAAGCAATCCTGGACGACGTCCTCGGCTGCATCGATGGCGCCGGTGAGGTGATAGGCCAGGCGGAAGAGGGCTGCGGAGTGCTGTTCGAACAGCGTGCGGAAAGCCTGGGTGTCGCCGGCGGCGGCTTGTGTGAGGAGTCGATTGTCTTGGTCGTCCGGCATCCCGTACCTGAATGCTATTCGCTGGGAGGGGAGAAAAGATACGGGCTGGGGAGCGGGTCCAGGGGGACCCGCGCAGACCAGGGGGTCTGCCCCACCAAATCTGCACCAGTGATATTGGGTTGAAAGCGCATCGGGATCATGCGAGATCTCCCACTTTGTCGACTTCCAGGATCATGTCGCCCGAGCCATCGACGGAGAAGGCCGGGGCGAAGCGCTTGCCCCAGACGATCTCGTCGTGGCGGTACGAGTAGCGCGCCTGCACGGTCTGGGCGAAGGTGTCGTCGTAGGCTTTGATGAGGATGAGGAACTCGGCCTGGAGGCGGTCCAGGTCTTCGGCGGTCAGGCCGGAGAGGGGGCTTTCGGCGTCGATGGGGTGGACGATGGTCCAGGTGAGGGGCATAAAGAGGACCTGATCGCGCTCCATGCGGAGCATCTTGTAGGAGCGTTTCGATTGGCCGTTTTCGCGATCGACGGTCATCAGCATGGTGCGGACCTCGATCTCCATGAGCGAATTCTTTCGCAGGTTGACGACGCGGAATTGCAGGCTGAGGCCGTCCTGATAGGGGGCAACCAGCATGTTGGGGCTGAAGCCGATGCGGGCGGAGGGCCGCGAGACGCGTCCGAATAACAGTCCCGTGGCCAGGGCGAATCCCAGAACGCCGAGCAGGGCTTCGAAGGCCGCCAGAAAGTTGGCCACGGTCCCCTTGGGGGAGATGTTGCCATAGCCCACCGTGCTCAGGGTATGGCTGCTGAAAAAGAACGCGTTCAAAAAGCGGCCGAACGAAGTGGCCGCTTCTGCGCCCTGAAGCTGGTCGATTCCGATGGCGCAATAGGCCAGCGCGAAGACGGTATTACCCAACACGTAGCCCAGGAAGATAAGGCCGAGAAAGCCCGGCCAACTCATGTTGATGAGATACAGGTAGGGATGGAAATCGCGCCAGGTGGCGCCGCGGCGATGCACGTTGAAGCTGCCATCTTTATTAATGACCCGCCGGAAGGAGCCGGTGAACTGGTTGGTCAGGCCGGGATCGAAGCTTGGTTTCCGCATATGTATGAGATTAGCGGAACAAAAAGAATTCTTCACCGCGGAGTACACTATGAGGAACCGGAGACCAATCATGAAGCGCTACCTGTTTCTTGGCGTAATCGTGCCGGCCCTGGCGTTCGCACAGAACGGACCTAAGGCCGAGCTGCTGAAGTCCCTCAAATTCCGCGAAATCGGGCCCGCCAACATGGGGGGGAGGATCGACGATTTCGCGGTGGTGGAGAGCAACACGAACATCGTGTATGCAGCCACGGCATCGGGCGGAGTGTGGAAATCGATCAACTCGGGGATCTCGTGGAAGCCGGTGTTCGACGAGCAGCCGGTCTCGAGCATCGGGGACGTGACGGTATCGCAGTCGGAGCCCGACGTGGTCTGGGTCGGCACGGGCGAGGGCAATAATCGGCAAAGCTCTTCGTGGGGCAATGGAGTTTACAAATCCGCGGACGGCGGCAAGACGTGGACCAACATGGGGCTCAAGGAGAGCTACCACGTACCGCGGATCGTGATTCATCCAGCCAACGCCAACGTGGTCTACGTGGCGGCGCAGGGCAAGCTGTGGGGGCCGAACGAGGAGCGGGGCCTGTTCAAGACTACGGATGGCGGCAAGACGTGGTCCAAGGTGCTCTACGTGAATCCCGATACGGGAGTGACCGATATCGCCATGGATCCCATGAATCCGGACACGCTGTACGCGGCCGCGTACCAGCGGCGCCGCACCCCGTTCGGCTTCAACGGAGGCGGTCCGGGGAGCGGAATCTATCGCACCACGGATGGCGGCGCGACGTGGAAGAAGCTGTCGAACGGCCTCGCGAAAGGGGAGATGGGGCGCATCGCGCTGGATGTGTACCGGCGCAATCCGAACGTGGTGTACGCGCTGGTGGAGAGCGAGGAATCGGGGATCTGGCGCAGCGACGACAAGGGCGAGAGCTGGGTCAAGATGAGCAATACGAATCCGCGCCCGATGTATTTCAGCCAGGTGCGCATCGATCCCAACAACGACCAGCGGATTTGGGTGGCGGGCGTGAACATGGCGTATTCGGAAGACGGCGGCAAGACCTTCGTGACCAACCGGGTGACGCGGATTCACGTGGACTTTCACGCCATCTGGATCGACCCGGCGAATTCCGAGAACATGATCGTGGGGTGCGACGGCGGCATCCATTTCAGCCGCGACGGAGGACGGTCGTGGGACGCGCGCGAGCAGATCGCGATCGGGCAGTTCTACGAGATCGCCTACGACATGGCCAAGCCGTATAAAGTCTGCGGCGGGCTGCAGGACAACAGCAGTTGGTGCGGGCCGAGCGCCACTACCAACCAGCGGGGCATCACCAACGAAGACTGGTACACCGTGCAGGGCGGGGACGGATTTTACGCGGCGGTGGATCCCGAGGAGCCGTGGATCGTGTACGCGGAATCGCAGGACGGCAACATCGGGAGGCGCGATTTGCGCACGCACGAAGTGCGCAGCATCCGTCCGCTCGAAGACGACGACCGGATGCCGCGCTACCGGTTCCAGTGGAATTCGCCGGTGCTGATTTCGAAGCACGACCGCAAGACGATTTACTACGGCGGGAACTTTGTTTTCAAATCGACGGACCAGGGCGACAACTGGAAGCGGATCTCGCCCGACCTGACTTCGGGAGTGGACCGCAAGACGCTCAGCATCATGGGGCGCAAGGTGGAGGATCGGACCATGCTCTCGCGCAACGATGGCGTGGGCTCCTTCCCGACGATCACCACGCTGAGCGAATCTTCCGTGCGCGCCGGGGTCCTGTGGGCGGGGACCGACGACGGCAATCTGCAGGTCACGCGCGATGGCGAGACGTGGAAGAACGTGGCGGCGAACGTGCCGGAGGTTCCCAAGGGGACGTACGTGAGCCGGGTGCTGGCTTCGGCCTACGACGCCGCGACTGCCTATGTGACTTTCGACGGGCACCGCTCGGACGATTTCGGGACGTGGCTGTTCAAGACCACGGATTATGGGCAGACGTGGAAGGCCATCACCAGCGGGCTTCCGAAAAACCAGGGAGCGCTGCACACCATTCGCGAGCATCCGCGCAATCGCGACCTGCTGTTCGCGGGCGGCGAGTTCGGGCTGTATGTGTCGTTCGATCGCGGCGAGAGCTGGCAGGAGCTGAAGAACAATCTGCCGCGCGTGCCGGTGGACGATATCCAGATTCATCCGCGGGAAAACGATTTGATTCTGGCGACGCACGGGCGGTCGGTGTGGATCCTGGACAGCATTTCGGCGTTGGAGCAGATGACGGCGAAGACCGCGGGGAGCGCGCTGCAGGCGTTCGAAGTGCGGCCGGCCACGATGTGGCGCATGGCGCACAAGCGGGATTTCGACGCGCACGATGTGTTTGTCGGGGCGAACCCGCCGGCCGGGGCGATCGTGGATTTCTGGACGAAGGAGAAGCCCGACCTGAAGGACGTCAAGATTTCGATTCTGGACGGGGCGGGGAAGCCGGTGGCGGCGGTGAAGCCCAGTGCCGTGGAGGCGGGTGTGAATCGCGTGGCGTGGAATTTGCGCGCGGACCGTCCGGTGCCTCCGACCGCCCAGGAAGAGGCCATTGCGGCGCGCTTCGCGGCGGCGGGCGGCGACCCTCCGAACATGGGCGGGCCGCTGGTGGATCCGGGCGAGTACACGGTGGAGATCGCGATCGGCGCGAACAAGACGTCGAAGAAATTTCAGGTGGAGGAAGACCCGCGGATCACGTGGTTCTCGGCGGCCGACCGGGCCAAGCGGCGGGCGGCCATCAATCAGCTCGTCGAGTTGACCAGGCAGGCGGACGGATTGCGAAAGCGGTTCACCGCGGCGGATTCGGGGCTGACCGTGCTCATGACTGCGTGGAAGCGTCCCGATGCGCCGAAGATTCCGGACGATGTGAAGAAGATGGCGGATGCGCTGAAGGGGTCGCTGGACGATCTGCGGCCGCTCTTCGCGCTGCGGAACTTCCTGGATGTGCCGTCGCCCGAGGAGCGGAAGGCGGAGTTGGCCAAGCCCGAGCCGGCGTTCGTCCTACCGGCGCTGATGCAGCGAATCTCGTCGCAGATCTCGGGGCTGGAGGGCCTCGCCGCGGCGCCGAGTGAGACGCAGTTGAAGCAGATTGCGCTGCTGAAGACGGCGGTGGGCGAGGCGTCGCAGCGCGTGGACAAATTGCGGGGCGAGGTGACGAAGTTCAATGACGCGATGAATCGGGCGATGGTGCCGTTTGTGGCGGTGCCGTGAGTAGGGCGCGGTATGCTGGGAATGGAGGCGGAATGCCGATCACTAAACTCAGTCCGGCGTATTTGAAGGAATTCGACGAGAAGGTGCAGCAAGCGGTGAAGAAGTTTCCCGAGGTCGTCCGGGTGCGCTACAACTTCGATGAGGACTGGACCGGCGAGCCGGCAATCTATTTTCGGGTGGTTCTTTCGGATGACCTAGGTCTCGGTGAAAGGTTCATCGAGGCCGCACGCCGTGTCGAGGGCGCCATCACCGGCGACCTCCAATTATACGAATCAGAGTATTTTCCATTCTTCTATTTTCGGCTCAAGTCCGAGGAAGACAGGCTGAAGGAACCCTCGTGGGAATAGCGGACGACCTGCTGACGCTGGCGGGCCGGCTTCGAGGTACACTGTGAGCAGGACCGACCACATCATGGCGACGAATCGCGAAGAACTCTATCACCTAGTCGATCGGCTGCCCGATGCCGAGCTTCCCACTGCGCGTCGTTTTTTGGAGTTCCTTTCGCAGGAATCCGTCGGGCCGACGTTCGCCGCGTCCATCCGGCGGGGCATCGCGCAGGCGGACGCTGGTGAAACCGTCGTCTGTGGCAACTACGAGGAGATGGTCGAGAAGGTCCTCGGCAAGGAGTAGCAGTGCGTTTTCCGTTTACGCGGGAAGCACAAGCGCAACTCCGCGTGATCGATCGTGCCACCGCGCTACGGATTCTGGAAACGATCGCACGGCTGGGTGAGGGTGGCACGGGCGATGTGGAGCCGATGCAAGGCGAATGGCAGGGATGCTACCGGTTGCGCGTAGGTGACTATCGCATCATCTTCAAGTACATCGAGGACGGTCTCGAAATCCTCACGGTAGGGCACCGGTCGGACGTCTATCAGTAATTTCTCGACCAAGTGCCTGGCCTGGTGGCCCTCACGCCCTTCGCGGCACAAGCGGCCCCAGCAACGTCCACAGCAGCGTGGCGCAAATCAGCGGCAGAATTCCGAACCCGATGAACACCGGGGTGTAGGAATAGTGGTCCACCACCCACCCCGTGATCAGCGTGAACAGCATGCCACCGAATCCCGCACCCATGCTGGCGAGGCCGTAGACGGAGGCCACGGCGTGCTTGGGAAACACGTCGGCGGGCATGGCCAGCATGTTGGCGAGGCTGCCGGTATATCCCAACATGGCGATCGACACCAGGGCGATGGAGACCGAAGCCTCGCGCGCCAACACGGCCGGGATGGCCGAGAGCATCAGCGCGGCAAAAAAAGTGACCGCCGATTTCCGCGCCACCGTCATGCTGCAACCGCGCTTCAGCAGGAAGCCCGAGAGCCAGCCGCCCAGCAGATTGCCCGTGCCCGCGACGGCGAACGGAATCCAGGAGTACGTCCCGATGGCGGCGAGATCGAAATTCCGTGCGCGCTTCAGGTACTCGGGAAACCAGAAGATGTAGAAATACCAGACCGGGTCCATGAAGATCTTGGACAGGGTGAAGCTCCATACGAAGCGCGTGCGGAACAGTTGCCAGACCGGTTCGGGAGCGGCGGCCTTCGCGCCTGAGGGCTCGCAAGGCGTCCGGTAGACAGGCCACCAGAGCAGCAGCCACACGAAGCCCGCGACCCCGACGGCCACAAAGGCCGTGCGCCATCCGAAGCGCAGCAGGATCGCCGCGACCACCGGCGGCGCCAGGATCGCTCCCACCGACGATCCGGCATTGAACAAGCCGGCCGCCAGCGCCCGCTCGCGATCCGGGAACCACTCCGCGACCACTTTGACGGCGGCCGGCCAGTTCCCCGCCTCGCCCATGCCCAGGAGAAAGCGGAACACGCCGAGGCCCATCGCGCCGTGTGCCAACGCGTGCAGCACCGCGGCCGCCGACCACCACACCATGGTGAGCGCATAGCCCAGGCGCGTGCCCAGACGATCGATCAGCGGACCGGAGGCTCCGTTCATGATCGTATAGGCCAGCATGAAGGCGAACACCACCCGCGAGTAGGCCACGTTGGTCATGTGAAACTGGTCGCGCAGCACGGGCGCGGCCACGGAGAGGGTCTGGCGGTCCAGGTAGTTGATCACCGTGGCCCAGAAGGCGAACGCGAGCATCAACCAGCGTTGGGGCGAAGGCTTCACGCGGCGCTCACGCCTTCTTCCAGTACTCCATGGTGGGGCCGGTGTACACGCCCTGCCCGACGATGGCCTTGCGGCGCAGGTCCGCGAGATCCGAAGGCGCCAGCGGCTTGAAGGATTGCGCGGTGCGTATGTTGTCGGCCATCTGGCCCTCGGTGCCGGCCCCGCAAATGGCCACGTGGACGCCCATGCTGAGGGTGTAGGTGAGGCACTCGCGAGGGCTCAGCGCGCGCAGCAGGAAAGCCTTGCAGAAAACCTTGATGGCCTGGATGCCGATGCCTTTCTCCAGCGCCACCGGCAGTGCCGTCCTCTCGAAGCTGAGGTAGGCGTGGTCCGCGGCATGCACCGGCATCAGCACGGAATCCCAGTGGTCGTATGCCCTCAGCATGGCGGCATGAGTCTCCGGGTCGAAGTGGCCGGTGAATCCGATGAAGCGGCACTTGCCCGCCTTTTTGGCAGCCTCGAACGCCTCCATGGCGCCGCCGGGGGCGAGGATGCGGTCGATGTCTTCCTTGCTCCGCACGTCGTGCATCTGCCAGATGTCGAGGTAGTCGGTCTTGAGCGACTTCAGCGACAGGGCCAGTTCCTGCTCGGTTTCGCGGCGCGTGCGTTTGGTGGTCTTGCTGGTGAGGAATACGTTCTTGCGGACGCCTTCCAGGCCGATGCCGTAAGCTTCTTCGGAATTGCCGTTCCAGTACGAGCGCGCACAGTCGAAATAATTGATGCCCAACTCGTAGACCCGCCGCACGTGCGCTGCCGCCTCGGCGACATCGGGATGCAAGTCCATGCGGGCGCCGCCCTGCGCGATGATGCTGACTTTGACGCCGGTCCGGCCGTACAACCTCATCGGGATATCGCCCGCTTTCGGCTTCGGCGGCTGGGCGTAAGCACCGGTCAACCCGATCCCGGCGAAGGCGCTTCCTACGAATACTCTGCGCTTCATCACGGTTACTCCTGGCTATGAGACTAGCACCACTCGATGAGGCGGAACAGGCCAGTCCGCCAGCGAACACCGCAGTCCCACAAGCGCACACACTTCGGTTCGCCTGTGCTTGAGCAGCCGCGATTCCAATCGGCCCGCCGCGTGCAGCAATCCACCAACACCATGGACACCCTCTCGCAAGACGTGACCTACGCACTGCGGGTTTTGGTGAGGACACCCTCTCGCAAGACGTGACCTACGCACTGCGGGTTCTGGTGAAGAGGCCCGGCTTCACCCTGATCGCCGCGCTGACTCTGGCGCTGGGTATCGCTGCCAACACCACCATCTTCAGCCTGATCGATGGCGTGCTGCTGCGGCCGCTGCCCTATCCGCAGGCGGACCGTCTGCTGAGTCTGTGGACCAGCTACCCGGCGTCCAACGGGCAGCCCGACGTGTTTTCACCGCCGAACTTTCTCGACGTCGCCGCGCGATCGCGAACACTCGAAGCCGTGGGCGGATACGACGACGCGAGCTTCGCGCTCGCGGGCTCGGGCCAGCCCGAGAGCATTCCCGGGGAGCGCATGTCGGCATCCATGGGCCGCGTGCTGGGCGTCGCGCCGCAACTGGGCCGCTGGTTCACTGCCGAAGAGGACGAGAGCGGGCAGGCCGTGGCAGTAGTCAGTGACTCGCTGTGGCGCAACCGCCTGGGCGCCGATCCGCAGGCGCTGGGCCGCACGCTCCTGCTGAACGGCCGGGCCTTCGTGGTGGTCGGAGTGTTGCCGCCGCGCGTGGGCTTCCCTTCGATCCTCACCCAGATCTACGCTCCCATCAGTTTCAGCCCCGACGACCGGCAGAGCCGCGGCAACGTCTACCTGAATGTGGCCGCGCGCATGCGCCCCGGAGTGTCGGTCTCGACGGCCCAAGCCGAGCTGCGGACCATCGCCGCGGCGCTGGCGCAACAGTACCCCAATGTCGACGCCGGCATCCAGATGGGCGCGGACCCTCTGCAGTCGAGCCTGGTGGGCAACGTGCGACCCATCCTGGTGGTGCTGTGGGCGGCGGTGGCCTTCATGCTGGCAGTGGGCTGCGCGAACGTCGCCAACCTGCAACTGGCGCATGCCGCCGGCCGCCAACGCGAATTTGCGTTGCGGCGATCGTTGGGAGCCACCAACGGGCGCATCGTGCGGCAACTGCTTACCGAGAGCGTAGTGCTGGCCGGCATCGGCGGAGTGCTCGGGCTGGCGATCGGCGCGTGGGCCGTGCCTGCCATGGCAGCGCAACTTCCATCCGCGTTTCCGCGCCTTCGCGACGTGGGGCTGGACGCGCGCGTTCTGTGGTTCACGTTCGCGATTTCCATGCTCACCGGCGTCTTGTTCGGTCTCGCGCCGGCCGTGGGGTCGGCACGCCGCGACCTGGCGCGGTCGCTGCGCGAAGGAAGCGCGGGAGCGGGGCGCGGTGTATCCCATCGCCGCATGGGCCGCGTACTGGTGACCGGAGAAGTGGCCGCGGTGCTGATCCTGCTGGTGGGTGCGGGGCTCGTGCTGCGCAGCCTGGTGCGGCTGAGCGCCGTCGATCCCGGATTCCGCACGCGCGGCCTGATTGCCTGGCAGATGTTCCTGCCTCCCGCGCGCTACACCAATGCGCCGGCCCAGCGGACCTTCTACCGCAACGTGCTCGAGCAGGTGGCGAGCCTGCCCGGTGTGCAGGCGGCCGCGTTGGCCCAGCCGCTGCCGTTCGGCCCGGTGGATATTGTGACGGACACGGGTTTCGCGGTTGCCGGACGCCCCCTGCCCGCTGCCGGCCAGTCGCCGCAAGCGTTGATCGCGCGCATCAGCCCCACGTATTTTTCCACCATGGGGATTCCGCTGCGCCGCGGCCGCGGATTCACGGAGCAAGACGGCGAGACATCGCAATCCGTCGTCATTTCGGAAGCGCTTGCCAACCGCTACTTCGCGGGCCAGGACCCGGTGGGGCAGCGCCTGCTGCTGGGCCGCCAGCGCCTGGAGATGCAGATCGTCGGGGTGGTGGGCGACGTCAAGCACATCAACCTGCGGGCCGACACGCGCCCCGAGTTCTACCTGCCGCTGGCGCGATTCACGCCGGGCGCCGCCGGGCTGGTGGTTCGCACGTCCATGGACGCGGCCGCGCTCCTGCCCGCATTGCAGCGCCGCGTCTGGACGGTGGATAGCTCCATTCCCGCGAACCTGGCCGCGCCCCTCGAGAGGGTGCTCTACGGGTCGCTGGCGCCGGCGCGCATCGCTACTATGCTGCTGGCGGTTTTCGCCGGGATCACGCTGGTGTTGGGGCTGGTCGGCGTGTACGGAGTGCTGTCGTACTCGGTCCGGCAGCGCAGGCGCGAGATCGGCATCCGGCTGGCGCTGGGCGCTTCCCAGCGCGAGGTGTTGCGCATGGTGTTGGGCGAGGCGCTGGGGATGGCGATGGCCGGCGTGACGATCGGCATCGCATCCGCCCTGCTGCTGTCACGCTACCTGGAGAGCCTGCTCTACGGCGTGAAGCCGGCCGATCCGGCGACCTATGCGGTGGCGGCGCTCGCGGTGCCGTGCGCGGCGTTGTTGGCGGCCTACCAGCCCGCGCGCCGGGCCACCCGCGTGGATCCCGCCTCTTCGCTGCGGTCGGAATGATGGCCCGGTGTATCATCACTCCATGAGATTCGTTGCGCTCGCCGGCCTGGTTTCGCTCTCCCTCGTGGCCCAGGACTTCGCACCCCTGGAGCAATCCGCGCGGGAGGAACTCGCGAAGTTCAACGTGCCCGGTGCGGCGATGGCCATCGTGAAGGGCGACCGCGTGGTCTTCTCCAAAGGATTCGGAACGGCCAACGTGGAGACGGGCGAGGCCGTCCGGCCGGAGATGTTGTTCCGCCTCGGCTCGACCACCAAGATGTTCACCGCGACGGCCCTGGTGGAACTGTCCCTCGAAGGCAAAATCGACCTGGATGCGCCCATCGGCAAGTACCTCGCGTGGCTGCCGCCGAAGCTCTCGCAGATCACCGCCAGCCAGTTGCTCAGCCACACCGCGGGAATCCACGACGAGGCCCCCATGTACGGGTCGCACGACGATGCGGCGTTGGGCAATGGAATCCGCGCATGGACCGACGGCTGGCTTTTCACCGCGCCAGGAAAGATCTTTTCCTATGCCAATCCCGGGTACTGGATGGCCGGATACCTGGTGGAGGCGCTCAGCGGAAAAACGTATGCGGACGCCATGGAGGAGCGCGTATTCCGCGCCTGCGCAATGGCCCGGACCACCCTGCGGCCCACCACGGCCATGACTTGGCCGCTGGCGCAGGGGCACGACGCGGTCGGCGGCAAGATCGCGGTGGCGCGGCCCGCCGCGGACAATGCGGCGTCGTGGCCGGCGGGTTCGATCTTCTCGAACGGGGTTCGATCTTCTCGAACGCGCAGGATCTGGCGCGCTTCGTCACCGCGTTTCTGAACGGCGGCATGCTGGACGGCAAGCGGGCGCTCGATCCCAAGGCCCTCGCGCTGATGTCATCGCCGCACGCGAAGTATCCGGATTCGCCGGATTCGTACGGGTACGGGCTGAGCATCCGGGAGTTGCGGGGCGTGGACGTAGTGGAGCATGGCGGATCGCGCATGGGGTATGGCACGTTCATCCGGATGGCGCCCGAGCAGCGGGTGGGAATCATCGTCCTGACCAATCGGAGCGGGGCCACCTTGCCCGCTACCGTCGACAAGGCTACGGAGCTGATGCTGTCCTTGACGGCAAAGGTCGAGGACCAACCAAAGGCGGCGCTGCCGATTTCGGCGCAGGATGCCGCCCGTGTGTCCGGGGTGTACCAGAATGGCGATCAACGGATCGAGATCGTGGCGCGGGACAATCGCCTGTTCCTGAAGCCCGGGCGCAGCGCCGAGAGGCCCCTGGTGAAGCATTCCGATGCGCGCTATGCGCTGGAAGGCGGCGCCGCGGAGTACGTGGTGGTGGCGGGCACGGATGGGAAGGCGGAATACGTGTCAAACGGCAGCCGGTCTTTCGCTCGGGTGCGCGAGTAAGGGTCTGTAAGGAAATAACTGTGACAACCGCTCACTAACGGTCGCGGCTCCGATGCGCCTTCAGAGCCGCGACCGTTAGGGAGCGGTTGCCGCCGATTGAACTGGTTGGGAGCGGTTGCCGCCGATTGAACTGGTTATTTCCTGACGGTGCCTAAATCGCCTATTGCACGGTCCTGGACTACCTCACCGAAATCGATACCGTGGGGCTCGGCCGCCCCGATTGCGTCATCACCAGCGGCACATTATCACCCGGCGTCACACCCGCGGGCACAAACGCATTTACCTGATACAGGCCCGTGAAACCCGGGGTCAAGCCCGAGAAAAAGACCGTTGCCGGCACGCCGCCGATGGTCACCGTCACCGGCTCCAGCGTCTGCGACAGCGGCGTCACGGGGACTTCCGTGCCCGCCACCTGCCGCGGGTCCACGTCTCCCAACCCGTCGCAGTAGATCACCAGTGCGTCGCCGGCATGCGCCGGATTGTCCGTCGCCACCACCGACTGCGTGCCGTCCGGAGCCACTCGCACCACGATTCCGAAGCCTTGCCCCGTCGCATCTTTGGTGAAGACTCCCGATTGCGACGAGACCACGCCGATCGGTTCCGGCAGCGAGATCGCCGTGCCCCGCTGTGCCACCACCTGGTGCGTAGCGTTGACCGGCAGATCGTACGGGATCATGGCATTGGCTTGAGTGGCGCCGGCGTATTGCAGCGGCACCTTGCGGCCGGCGATCAGGATGCTGGTCTGCCCCAGCGTGGTGGGCAGCGGCAGCGCCGATGCCTGAGCGGCGCTTTGCGCCAGCAGCGAGCCGAAGATCGAAACCAGGCTGCCCGGCGCCAGCGAGCTATTCAGGCTGTAGCTGGCCGCGTTCAGCACCCCACCCGGAGCGATCACCGGCGGCGGATTGGCATTTTGCTGGAGACCGCCCTTGACGGTGGTGGTCCCAGTGAGCTGCTGGTCGGCGCTCTGCGCATTGGCGGTGATGTTGACCCCGGCAGTGGCGGTCTGCGCCTGCCAGGTGCCGGTCCAGCGGCCATCGCCCAGAGAGGTGAGGTTCAGCGGCGGGTCGCCGTTGGAAAACGTCACCACCACCCTGCCGGCGGTCAGCGCGGCGGCGCAGTCATCCACTACCTTCATTTCTACCGGCGAAGGCCAGCCGGTGAACAGGGCGAATCCGGAGCCGAGCGAGGTGAACAGCGGCAGCAGTTTAGTCGCGGCGCAAGTAGTAGCGGTGTGCGCTCCGTAGGCTGACTGCGCGGCGCCGGAGGAGATCACCAGCAACAGTTGCACCGATTGTGTGGAGTTGTCCGAGAAGACCAACGCGATGTTGCCGTTGTAGACGCCCGCGGCGAGTCCGGCGATGTTGGGAACAATCTGCAGGGTGGCGGGTTTGCCGGCGATGGCGGAGCCGGAAGCGGGTTGCAGCGTGAACCAGGCTTGCGCACCGAATGAAACAGTGCCCGTGAAAGTGACGCTGGCGGAGGACAAGGTGGTGAGGGTGAGCGACTGACTCGCGGGAATGCTTCCCCCGGCAGCGGCCGTGAACAGCAGTCCCGAAGGCTGCACGATGCTGCCGGTTCCCGAGCCGGGAGAGCGAACGCTCAGCACCACGGTGATGGACTGCGGCGAGTTGGGCGCGCCGTTGCCGAGAATCTGGATCTGGCCGTAGTAATCGCCGGCGGCAAGTCCTGTGGGATTGACGCTCACCTGCACAGGCGGACCCGCGCCGCCGGCGGGACTCGATCCGCTGACAGGCGAAACCGAAAGCCAGTTGCCTCCGGATGCGGTGGATACGGGGAGCCCCCAGAAAAGCGTGCCCTGGCCGCCATTCACAATGGTGACGGATTGAGGAGCCGGGGATGCGCCTCCGGCCGCCGAAGAGATGAAGGTCAGCCCCTTCTGCGAGGTCACGATCGAGGGGCTGGGGCCGCTCTGGATCAGACGAACGCGGGTGTTTCTATAATCGGACACGTAGAGGTTGCCCTGCGGCGTGATCGCCAGGCCCTGCACGATATTCATCGCCGCGTCGAGAGCCGGTCCGCCATCACCGGAGAATCCTGAGCGTACGGTAGCGGCCCAAGCCGTGATGGTACCGTCGGGAGAGACACGCCGGATCCGTGAATTGGTGGCGATGTAGAGATTGCCGGCGGCATCTACTGCCAAGCCGTAGGGAACTCCAATGCCGGCGCTGGTAGCGGGGCCGCCATCGCCGGAATCTCCGCTCTGGCCGTTCCCCGCGACAGTGGCGAGGTTGCCTTGAGAATCGATGCGCCGCACTCGATGGTTCACGCTGTCCGCGAAATAGACGTTGCCCGCTGCGTCCGCAAGGAGAGCGGTGATGGTGAACGTAGTCAGCGGGGCGGCGGCAGCGGGGCCGCCATCCCCGCCAAAGCCCTGTTGGCCGTTCCCGGCCACGATGGTTATGGTCCCGTTGGGTGCGATTTTCCTCAGTATTTCACTCGGCGTTGCACCCTCCGTTGAAGCACAGTAGTAGATGTTCCCCTGTGGATCTGCCGCCACGTGCCCGATGTTCGTGCCAACCGCCGAGACAACCGTGGTCATGAGTCCCGAACTGTCCACTCTGCGGACCAGTCCATTGGCGGAATCGGCGATGATCAGATTGCCCTGCGGATCGATAGCCACTCCGGCCGGATTACGCATCAATGCGCTGGTGGCCTGGACGCTACTGGCGCTAGTGCCGCTATAGCCGCTGCCTGCCACCGTGCTGATCTGGCCTCCGGGTGTGACCTTGCGGATGCGCTGATCCGACGAGTCCGCGATGTACAGATTCCCTTGCGAGTCGATCGCGACGTCTGCGGGAGATCCGAACCGCGCCTGCACGGCCGGTCCGCCATCGCCGACGAAGGCGCCTTGCCCGGCAACCGTTGTGATGACGCCGTTGCTGTCGATGTGCCGGATGCGGGCATTCTCATGGTCGGCTACGTAGAGGTTGCCGCCGGATGCATCGAGCGCCAGAGCGTAAGGCAGCGCCAACCGGGCGCTGGTGGCCGAGGCCTCGTCGCCCGAGAAGCCGCTCTGGCCGGTACCGGCAACGATCGTGGTGGTGCCATTGGGCGCTATGCGCCGGATGCGATCCCCCAGAGCATCCGCCACGAAGAGATTGCCTTGAGAATCCAAAGCGAGGGCCACGGGGCGGACCAGGGAAATACTGGTGGCCGGCACGCCGTTGCCGGTGGCATTGGCGCCCCCTCCGGCATAGGTATCGATGATGCCGTTCGGCGACACTCTCCGGATGCGCCCGTTGTTGTCGTCTGCGATATAGATGGTGCCGTCGGGAGCCACGGCCAGACCGTCCGGAAGGTTGAGAGCCGCGCTGGTCGCGGGCCCGCCATCTCCCGAGAAATTCTTCTGCCCGTTGCCCGCGACAAGCGTCATAATGCCCGCTGTGACTCTCCACAACCGCGAGCCCTGGCGGTCCGCGACCAGCAGATTGCCCGAGGGGTCGAAGGCAAGGGCCGCGGGGTTCGTCAGGGCCGCTTGGGTGGCAAGAGTGCCGTTGACCGGGGGGATCGATCCACCGCCAACCACCGTGGTAATGATGCCGGAGGAATCGATCTTGCGCACCCGCGAGCTCTGGTAGTCGGCAACATACAGGTTACCGGCGGCATCCATCGCCAGCCCCCACGGCGTCGACAGCGAAGCCGCGCGGGCGGATCCTCCATCGCCGGCGAAGCGGAACAATCCGCTCCCGGCCACCACGGAGATCACTCCTTTCGTATCGAGCTTCATGATCATGCACAGGTCAAACTCGGCAAAGTAGAGGTTGCCCTGGCGGTCGAATACCATTCCGTTGGCGCCGGCAAGGTGAGCCTGAACAGCGGGCAGGCCGTCGTCGGGAAAAATGTAGTCCGTGCCGGCAACCGTCGTGATGATCCCTTGGGCCCAAGAACCGGGAGCGAACAACAGGAACAAGAACACGAGCAGGAGGGCGGGTGGGGCAGTCCGGACGTCCAGCAGGCGAGGTTGACGAGGCATCGCGAAGATTATCCGCCACACCTGCGCCATATCCTGCGCCATATGCAAGCCGCAACAAGTGCACAACGTTGGAACCCAATCCGGCCAGGGTGATGACTCTCGGAACAACGCTAACCACACGCTAACCAAGATTTGTTCTACGGAAGTTGGACGCCCGGCCGGCTGGGACGGGACACAAAGCGTGGCGTTCCGCGCCTGTCTCGACGGCCAGGCGGGCGATCTCAACTGGCACGGTATCGGGCTGGATGTCTATCGGAAGCCGGTTTCTTTCGATCCGCGTCTCGATTCCACGGTGCGGCCGGACATGAACCGCACTGCGGCGGACATTGGCCGACTATTAAAATGGCCGCTGCCGGCCGGTGGCGGATCGAGTTTCCCAACCACGGCAATGTTCCCAGGGTCGCCATCACGCCGCGCCGGGCAACTCTCCTCGATCCGGCGCCATCCCCAGGTGCCGCTCGATACTCTCCAGATCGACGTAACTGTGCTGATACCTCCCGAGCTGAACGCAACTCTTGCAAAACGGGTGGACCTGACCCTTGGCGATCGCCCCCCGGATTTCCGTAATCGCACCCTCGGTCCAGACCTTCTGAAGATCGGCTCCTTCCTCGACCTTTCCCAGGGAGCCATCCATGTAGCAACACACCCGGGCGCCGGTGTCGGCGTGCACATACATCGAGGTCCACGGGTACGAACAGTAGTACGGCTGCAGCTTCTCCGCTTTGTGGATCTTCTCCAGGTGCTCGGCCGGCATGATCTGCAAAAGTCCCTTCGCGCTCTCCGATGCGTAGCGCGATTCGTACAAAGCGTCCACGTCCAGGTACGCGCAGAATCCGATCCCGGCTACGTGCGCGAGTTGCCGTGCGTGATTCAGAACGGCCTCCAGCAGGCCGCGCGGCACTTTGTGCAGACCGAATTCGCGGTGCAGCTTGACGTAGGGGTCCTCCGGATCGCCGTTCGGCAGAGCGGGCATCAGCGGGTTCACGCCCAGAAAATAGATATCCAGGTCCCGGAGCTTGCGGATGAGGCCCGGAAGCTCGTGATAGTTGTCGGCCTGCGCCACAAAATTCACGATTACCCTGGGCCGATCCTTGCCCATCTCCAACTTTCGCTCCTTCAGATAGGCCAGCGTGTCCCACAGTTTCTTTACATCCACACCCCGCAGCCGCTGCATGGTCTCCGGCTCCACGCCGTCGATCGAGAAAGTCAGTTCGTCGTATCCGTAGTCGACCAGCCAGTCGACCTCGTCCTTTCCCACCAGCACTCCGTTGGTGATGCCATCCACAACACAGCCATGATTTTTGAGCCGCTCCACCAGTTGCCGCAGCTTGGAGTACAGGAACATTTCGCCGTAGCCGAATGTGTGAACCCGTACGGCCGCCGCGAAATACTCGTCGAAGGTCTCGATGATGCGATAAGGCAAGTGACGCGGCGCGATGCGCGGCGTGCCCGGCGGATCGGTGGCGTGGCCGCACTTCAGGCATCGGAGGTTGCAGCGCGACGTGATCTCCAGGTGCAGAAGCAGCGGGCGGTTCGACACTGGCCCGGCCGCCCGGCCATCGGAAAGGATCCCGAGCGTGGTGCGGAGGTTCTCTCGTTTCTTCTCGGTAACGGAGGTTACGAAACCGAGCGGGGATTCCTGGAGTATTCCTGAGGGCACTGAGCCAACTGTACCCTCAATCCGGAATACCTGTCAAAGTTACACCGTTTGGTTCAGCACATTCCTTGCTTGCCTAATTCGAGTAACATCTTCCTAAGTTACTGCCGGCAACCGCTCCGATGCGGTTCAGAGCCGCGACCGTTAGGGAGCGGTTGCAGCAGTTAGTCCTGTAGACCCAGTCAGTACTAAAGTCGCATTACCTGGCATAACCCGGCGCCCTACCCTCTCAACACCGCCGGGTGCGACTCGTGCAGCTTCACGATCAGCTCGCCGAAGAGCGAGTTGGCCCACGCGAACCATTTACGCGTGTAACGCGTGGCGTCGGTGCGCGAGAAGGATTCGTGCATGAAGCCGGTGCCGGCGTGCGTGGCCTTCAACATCGCCAGGCACGAGGCCATCTCTCTTTCGTTGGTGCTGGTCAAGGCCCGGGTAATGATCCCCATGGGCCAGATCATACCGGTACCCGAGTGCGGCCCGCCCAGCCCTTCGCCGGCCGGTCCGCGGAAGAAGTACGGATTGTCGTCGCTCAATACGAAGGCCCGCGTGCGCTGGTAGAGCGGATCTTCCGCTTTCACGCAGCCCAGGTAGGGCAGCGCGAGCAGGCTGGGAATGTTGGCGTCGTCCATCATGAGCTGGTTGCCGAATCCATCGGCTTCATAGGCGTAGATTTCGCCGTGTCTCGGGTGCCGCGCGCGGGCGTTCACCGACACCGCCGAGCGGACCTCCTCCGCAAAATTCTGGCACTCCCCGGCGAACGGCTGGTTGTTCAGCTCCGTGCCGTAGATTTCGGCGAGTTGATCGAGCGATGCCGCGGCGAAGAGATTCGAAGGGATCAGGAGCGGAAAAATGCAGGCGTCGTCGGAAGGGCGGAATCCGGAGTGGATCAGCCCGCAGGGGCGCGTGGGATTGCCGTATCCCCCCTGCGGCAGCGAATCGCCGGAATTGGCCGTCACCCGCTGGAAGGTGTAGGTGCCCCGGCTGTAGAGTCGCTGCTGGTCCCGCCAGGTCTTCACGATCAGCGCCGTGGCGTCCTGCCACGTCTTGTCGAAAATGGATGCGTCGCCCGTGATCTTCCAGAATCCGTGCGCCAGCCGGACGGGATAGCACAGGGAATCGATCTCCCATTTGCGCTCGTGTAGTCCGGGCCGCATCTGCGTCACATCCTTGGCCCATTCGCTGCTCGAGGGTCCGTAGTTGAAGGCGTTGGCGTAGGGGTCGAGCAGGATGCTGCGCGACTGGCGGCCGATGACCCCCAACAGCAGGTCGCGCAGCTTCTTGTCGGCCTTGATCAACGGCAGGTACGGCATCACCTGGCCCGTGGAATCGCGCAGCCACATGGCTCTGATGTCGCCCGTGATCACGAACGTATCCAGCTTGCCGTCCGCCTCGCCCACGGTGACCGTGGTGTCGAGCGTGTTCGGATAGCAGTTCTCGAACAGCCACGCGATCTGCGGGTCGGCGATCGATTTCTTGACCTCCTGAATCTTGGCCTCCACGGCATCGCTGGTGAATTTGCGCTCTCCCGCGGGAGGCCTCTGGCTGGCAAGAGGGGCGTCCGCTGCGAACAAGCGAGGGGCGGCGAACAGCCGGGAGGCGGTCAGAGCGGCGGCGGATTGTAAAAAATTTCTTCTGGTACGCATGCGAGACTCCTTCTAATACACCACAAAAATTCCTCTCTTGCCTTCCTAACCTTTTCTGGCATAGACTGTCTATGTGATCAGAGGACAACGCGACGAAATCCCACCAGGGACGCTGGAGATGCTCATTTTGAAAACACTGGCGCGGGGCGGCGAGTTGCACGGATTCCAGATCGCCGACTGGATCCAGGAAACATCCGACGACGTGTTGCACGTGGAGGAAGGCTCGCTCTACCCGGCCCTGCAGCGCATGCTGATCAAGGGTTGGATCGCGGGCAACTGGGGGAAGACCGAGGAGAACCGGCGCGCGCGCTATTACAAGCTGACGGCCGACGGGCGCAAGCAGCTCGACCGCGAGCTGGAGCGCTACGGCAGGGTCGCGCAGGCCATCGCGCGCATCGTCGAGCCGGCGTAGTAGCACAGGCATTCCTGCCTGTGTTGTTTTGTCGTGGCGCAGGCATTCATGCCTGTGTTGTTTTATAGGGAACTCGCATGACCGCTCGTGAATTCAAACGCCGCCTGCTCTTCCTTTTCCACAAAAATCGCCTTGCCCGCGATCTCGAAGACGAAATGCAATTGCACCTCGATCTGCGTGCGCGAAAACTCCGCAGCCAGGGCCTCACCGACGCCACGCACGCCGCCCAACGCCAATTCGGCAACCGCACCGCGCTCCTCGAGAGCATGCTGTTCCAAGTCCATCGCCACGACGCCTGGACGTACCTGGCTTCCGTGGCTCTGCTCGCGGTGGTCTCGCTGGCCGCGTCGCTGATTCCAGCCAGCCGCGGCGCAAAGGTCGATCCCATGGAGGCCCTCCGGTATGAGTAACCTCCATGCCTTGACTATTGAAAATGCAGCCTCGTATCCAACCGTGGCGCACGCTCTCAGCGTGCCGGGGGGCCCTCTGGGCCGGACACTCGTGTCGACGCTTCTTCGGCACCCTGAAGCGCTCCAGGTGAACCAATATGTCCTTTCCTGAACTCCGCCGCCGCCTCCGCTACCTGTTCCAACGCGACGAATTCACCAGCGATCTCAACGAAGAAATCCGCCTGCACCTCGATTTGCGTGCACGAAAACTCCGACAGCAGAGTATATCCGATAAGGAGGCGGCCTACATGGCGCAGCGCCAATTTGGAAATCGAACCATCGTGCAGGATGCCAGCTCCGAGCTTTGGGGATTCGCCGCCTGGGAGCGCCTGTTCCAGGACTTCCGCCTGGGCGCGCGCACCCTGCGCAAAACTCCGGCCTTCACCGCCATTGCCGTGCTCACCCTGGCGACAGGACTCGGCATCAACACCGCCGTCTTCAGCGTGGTCAACGCCGTGATGATCCGCAGCCTGCCCTACCCTGCGCCGGACCGCCTGGTTTCGCTTTGGGAAGAGACCAGCCCGCAGCCGCCGGTGCGCTTCAGCAGTTCGTCCGGCACCATCGGGGGCCCCAAACGGCGCACTACGGTATCGGTCGCCAACCTCCAGGACTACCAGCGGCACGCCAGTTCGTTCGCCGGCCTGGCGGCCTATGCCCTGACGCCGAAGAATCTCACCGGAACCGGAACCCCCGAAAGAATCCAGGGCGAAAGCGTCACGTGGAATTTCTTCGGCGTTCTGGGCGTCGAGCCCGTGATGGGCCGGACCTTTCTCCCGGAGGACGACCAGCCCGGCGTAAGTTCCGCCGTGATCCTCACCCACGATTTCTGGCAGGGCCGCCTGGGCGCCAACACCGCCGCGCTGCAACACACCATCATGCTGGATGGCCGGCCCTACCAGGTGGTCGGCGTGCTGCCGCGCGAATTCGAATCGCCCACGCAATTCGGCATCAAGGAAAGGATGCAGTTCTACGTGCCCGCGGCGTACTCCCGGGAACTGCTGGCCAGCCACGGTGATCACGAAGTCAACGTGGTGGGCCGCCTCAAGCCCGGCGTCAAGGCGCAAGCCGCGCAGGCGCAGCTCGATTCCATCTGCGCGAATCTTGCCCGCCAATATCCCGATTCCAATCAGGGCATGCGCGCCGTGATTGCGCCCCTCCGCGACGACCTGGTCCACAACGTCAGGGACTCGCTCTTCGCGTTGCTGGGCGCGGCCGCACTGATCGTCCTCATCGCTTGCGTCAACGTGGCGAATCTGCTGCTGGTGCGTGCCGTGGCCCGGCGTCACGAATCCAGCGTGCGCCTCGCGCTGGGCGCCAGCCGGTTCCGTATGGTGCGGCAATTCCTGGCGGAGAGCCTGGCGCTGGCGGCGGCCGGATGCCTCGCCGGAATTCTGCTCGGGCGCATCCTCATGGGCCTGCTGATTTCCGCCGCTCCCCCCAGCATTCCGCAAATCGATGCCGTGACCATGGATTGGCGCGTCTTCGCCGTCTGCGCCGCCATCGCCACGCTCACCGGCCTGGCATTCGGCATCGCGCCCGCCTGGCAAGCCTCGCAAACCAGGCCCGTAGACGCCTTGAAGACTACCGCGCGAAACACCGGCGGCAAGTCCCAGACCCGCTGGCGAACCTCGCTCACGGTGGCCGAGGTCGCGCTCTCCATGGTGTTGATCGTCGGAGCCGGTCTGCTGCTGAAAAGCTTCGTCCTGCTCATGGGCGTCGATCTGGGATTTCAGCCCGACCGCGTTCTCGCCATGTCCATCAATCTTCCCGCCCTGCGGTACGGCTCTCCCGCGCAACGTCTGCAATTCTTTCAGCAACTGGAGGAGCGCTTGAAGGGGCTGCCCGGAGTCCAGGACGTGGCCTACGCCAATCGCATGCCGCTGCGCGGCGGCTGGGGCGGCAGCATTATTTTGGACACCGCGCCCAATGGCAATTTCGAACCGGACCTGCAGGCCGTGAGCCCCGCCTACTTCGAGACCTTGGGGATTTCGCTGCTGCGCGGCCGCTTCCTGACTCCCGAGGATCGCACAGGCCAACCTGACGTGTGCGTCGTGAACCAGGCGTTCGCGCGCGAGTTCCTGCAGGGCCAGAACCCCATCGGGCGGCGCCTCGCGCGCAACAGCAACCGGCCTTGGGTCACGATTGTCGGAGTGGTCAACGATATCCGCCGCAGCGGCAAAACCGACACCATCAATCCGCAGGTCTATTTCTCCGCCGCCCAGACGGACATGTATCCCGTGAACCTCGCCGACCTCGCAGTTCGAACCTCGGGCAATCCGCGCCAACTCGTCAACGCCATTCAAGGCCAGGTGTGGGCCATGGACAAGGACCAACCCATCACCGACGTCCGCACGTTGGAAGAAATCGTCGATGCCTCGGTGGCCGAGCGGCGCTTCCAGACCATGCTGCTGGTAACCTTTGCGGCCGTGGCAGTGGGGCTCGCCATGATCGGAATCTTCGGCGTGCTCTCTTATGCCGTGAACCAGCGCACTGCGGAGCTGGGACTCCGCATGGCGTTGGGCGCGGCGCCGCGCAACATCCTCGTCCTGGTGCTCAAGCAGGCCGGAACATTAATTGCCGCGGGTGTTCTGCTCGGACTCGCGGGAGCCTTCGGCCTCACGCGCTACCTGCAGAGCCTCTTGTGGGGCGTTGAGCGCACCGACTGGAAGACCTATGCCGCAGCCGTCGCGCTGCTGTCACTGGTGGCCGTGGCCGCCGCGCTCATTCCCGCCCGCCGCGGCTCGAAGGTCGATCCCATCGTGGCCCTGCGCTACGAGTAGCTGTCGCCTCCCTAACCCCAATACTGTTCACTTTGCAGCCGTAAGTGGGGCAGCTTTCCAAGCTGCAGGCCGATTTTCAATAGGCCGATTTTCAATCGGCCCGCTGATGTCATCCGTGCTATCGCGACCCAAAGTGAACACTATTGCCCCTAACTAGCCGTGGCGCACGCTCTCAGCGTGCCGTGCCGGCACTTTTGCCGGCATGTCTTGGTAGACAGTCACTACTGCACGCTCACCGTTCCCACCACCTGCCAGCCCGAATTGTTGGCGCCGGTCGAGTCGCGGGCAGCCGCGTAGACAATGCGGTTGCCGGTGAACGTAGCGCTGAAGCTCATCTGCAAGTTGAGTGTCAGCGTGTTCACAGGGCCGTAGTAGTCCAACGTCCCTGTCACCGAGCATTGACTATTGCCGGTCGGGTAGAAAATGCCGTACGGTCCGAGCGGCCCCGATCCCGGTAATAGCCCCGTCCCCGCGTCATTCACCACGTAAAGGACATTGCCCGATCTGTCGTACGCCAGGTAACATGCCTGCTGCCCATTTAGGTAGTCGTTGACCAGGACGTTGACTACGCCCAGGTCCTGAGTGCCCTTCGTGTCGGCAAAAGTGAAAGTAAAGATGGTCGTCCCCACGCCCCGGCCCGGGATCGCTCCGCTGACCGAAGGGAAAGTCATTGCGCCCGGGACCGTCCAGACGCCCAACGGCTGCCATCCCGAATTGCCGCCCTGGATGTCGCGCGCCGCCATGTAGGTTAGCTTGTCGCCCGCAAAGCCGGTGGCGAAAGCCAGGTTCAGCGTGAGCGTCAACGCGGCGCCGCTGCCGGACTCCGATGAACCGGCTGCGGACACGGTGCACTGACTGTTACTCGCGGTAGGCGCACCGCCGCCACCGTTCAACACGATTCCCGGCAGCAGCGCGTTGCCCGCATCGTTGACCAGGTAGAGCACACCCACGGTGCGGCTGTAGGCCAAATAGCAGGATTGCTTGGCGTCGAGCGCGGCGTCAATCAGGACGTTGACCACGTCCAGGTCCTGCCAGCCGCGCGGGTCGGTAAACGTGAAAGTCATCGACTGCGTAGTGCCGCTGCCCGATGCCGGCCGGACTGCCACTGGGGCCGTCGCGCCCGGCGCCGCCGGCTGAACGTATGCCCAGGTCAATCCATATTCTTGGCAGATGAGAGCCGTGCCGCCATCGGCGGAGAGCGCCACCGCCAGCCCGAACTCGGAGATCTGCGTAGGAGGAAGGATCTTACCGCCAAACTGGCTCCAGACGCCGTTACTGCGGGTGAATGCCCAGGCTGCTCCGTCAGGGTCCTCCAGCATGGCTTGTGGCGGGGTGTCGTAAGGTCCACCGACAAGGACCGTATTTCCGTCGCCCGAGAGCGCCACGGAGTAGCCCTGCCCACTCGTGGCCACCGCTGCCGTGCCAACCAGTTTGCCGCCCTGTTGACTCCATACTCCGTTGCTCCGCGCGAACACCCATGCCGCGCCGAGCGTGGTGGAGGCGCCCGGCCCGCCCACCAGCGCCGTACTCCCATCGGCCGAGATCGCGACCGAAATACCTTGTTGCACTCCAGCAGCGGGACTGTACGGAGCGCCTGCGCCGCTGCCCACGAGTTTGGCGCCCTGCTGGCTCCATACCCCGCCACTGAGCGTGAATAGCCAGGCCGCCCCGAGATTGTGGTTGTCGCCCGGTCCGCCCAATACGGCCGTCAGCCCGTCGGCGGAGAGGGCCACGGAAGTGCCCAGCGCGGCGCCGGACGCGGTGACGTCGGTCAGCTCGACGCCCTGCTGGCTCCAGACTCCGTTGCTGCGCGTGAATACCCATGCCGCCCCGGCGGCGGAGCCGCCCGGCCCGCCCACCAGGGCCGTATTCCCATCCGCCGAAAGCCCCGCCGAGATTCCCAGGCTCGCGACGCTTCCCATCGCCGTACCGCTCAGTTTGACCTGCTCGCTCCAGGCGCCGTTGCTGCGCGTGAAGACCCACGCCGCACCCGCGCCGCCGTTGTCGCCGGGCCCGCCAAAGATGGCGGTATTGCCATCGGCAGATAGCGCCGCTGAAATGCCCTGGTTGGCGCGGCTTGACGCGACGCTGCCGGCCAGTTTGCCGCCCTGCTGGCTCCACGTCCCGTTGCTGCGGGTGAATGCAAAGACCGCACCGAGGCCGCCGCTGTCGCCGGCAATGCCCACGAGGGCCGTGTTCCCATCGGCCGAGAGTGCGACCGAGCTGTGGTCACCAAATAGGTAACTCAGATCGCCGGACCCGTTCAGTTGGCCGCCTTGCTGGACGAACTGCGCGTGGGCGCAGGAAACCAAAGCCCAAGCCAGCAGGGCGGAAGGCGACGCCATCGGAATTCGCTTTCTCTTACTCGCCTCGCCGGCCCGGAGCCGGCTCGCTCGAAGGCGGCACAATCCCCTTGATCCGCATGTACGTGACGAGATTGCCGTAGTGCTCCATGGTGTGCGCGATGTTGAAGTCCATCGCGCCGATTCGTGTCAACTGCCGCCCGAAGAAACCCACCATCTCTACCGCGCTCGCGTCCGTCATCCTGGTGTACGCGGCATCGCAATAGGCAAACGCTTCCTTCAGCGCGGCCGTGATGTCGGCCTTCGTCTTGGCCGTCTTCTCTATGCCCTTGTCGACGGCCTTCCCCTCCGACGCCACGCCGCAGAATTCATACTGCGCGTCGGCGACGTGAGCAAACAGTTGTCCGATGGTGCGCACTTCCGGCGTGGGCTGGAACGACCAGAGGTTCTCCGGAATCTTTTCCGCCGAACGCGTAATGTCGTTCTTGGCGATGGCGTACATCCCCTGCGAAGTGCCGATCAGCGCGCTCTTGGTGTTGGTCTGTGCCGCGAGCGCCGCGGCAAGCAGAAGCATGGTGGCTGTGAGTTTCATAGATACCCATATCATACAATCGATAGATGGACTTCCGCCTCCTGCTCGTCTCCCTCGCCGCCGCAGCCGCCCTGGCGCAAACGCCCGCGCACCGAATCGTGATCCAGGCCGGCGCCATCCTCGATGGCAAAGGCGGCACGTTGAAGAACCAGCAAATCGTCGTCGAGGGCTCCCGCATCCAGTCCGTAGCGCCCGGCAACCAGAAGCCCGACTACGACCTCCGCGGCCTCACCGTCATGCCCGGCTGGATCGACACCCACGTCCACATCAACTGGCACATGAACGCCGAGCACAAGTCGGTGAGTGGGGGCGACAAGCCCGAGGACGCCGCGCTCTACACCGCCGGAGACGCGTGGCTGACCCTCGAAGGCGGCTTCACCACCGTGCAGAGCGTGGGAGCGGCCATCGATGGCGTGGTGCGCGACCGCATCGCCCAGGGCGTGCTGCCCGGCCCGCGCATTCTCACCTCGCTCCGCCAGATCAACGACCGCAGCGGCGATCCGCAGGCCCTGCGCGCTCTGGTGCGCCGCACGCAGAGCGAGGGCGCCAACCTCATCAAGCTGTTCGCCACCACCGGCCTGGGCGCCGGCGGCAACCAGAGTATGACCGATGAGCAAATCCAGGCGGTGTGCAGCGAGGCCAAGGCTCTCGGCCTGCGCTCCGTGGTGCATGCCATCGGCGATGCCGGCGCGAAAGCCGCGGTGCTCGCCGGATGCACCTCGATCGAGCACGGTACGTTCCTCGAAAATGCCACGCTCGATCTGATGGCCCAGCGCGGCACTTACTTCGATCCGAATCTTCTCGTGCTGCACAACTATCTCGACAACCGCGCCAGCTACACGTTCACCGAACAGGCGCTCGCCACGCTCGAAAAAGGCATCGCCCCGACCATCGACGCGCTGCAGCGGGCGCGCGCCCACAAGGTGAAGGTCGTCTTCGGCACCGACGCGGTGGCCGGCTCGCACGGCCGCAATGCCGAGGAGTTCGTCTACCGCGTCAACGAAGCGCACGACAAGCCCATGGATGCCTTGATCAGCGCCACCTCGCTCTCCGCCGAATCGCTGGGCATGGGCCAGGAGATCGGCACCGTCGCCGCGGGCTTCCAGGCGGACCTCGTAGCCACCGAGGGCAACCCCATCGACGACATCACCGCCGTCCGGCGCGTGGTCTTCGTGATGAAGGGCGGCAAGGTTTACAAGGGAAGGTAGTACCTCTCACGACTGTTCGGTTGCGGCAGTGTGGCGCAGGCACTCGTGCCTGCCGCGTCGGCACTCATGCCGACGCCTGGCTTCGACACTGTGTCACGACTGCAGAAAAGGTGTCGAGAGCACGAGTGCCTGCGCCACGTCGGCCAGCGAGGTGGTGAGAAATGCGGGCTAACTAAATCCTTGGAGGGCTGGTTTCCGTCGCGAGCGGAGTGCCGCGATTACTGCACCGTGACGGTGCCGGCCGCCTGCCAGCCCGTGTTATCGGCTCCCGCATTGTCCCGCCCCGCCACGTAGACGGTCCGATTGCCCGTGAATGCGCTCGTGAACGTCACGTTCAACCCCACCGCCAGCGTGTTGGGCGATGGCGTCACTGTCGATCCCGTCCCGTTCACTATACACTGACTATTCTGAATACTGCCCGAGGTTCCGTTCAGCGCCATCGCCCCTGCGAACGGTCCTCCCCCTTCGCCCGCGTCGTCCACCAGGTACAAAGTGTTACTCGCCGCCGCGTACGCCAGGTAACACGCCTGCCGCCCGTCGATGGCGCTGTTGATCAGTACATTCACGACGCCGAAGTCTCCCACTCCCTTGCTGTCCGTCAGCGTGATTGTCAACGTCTGCGGCGTCCCCGCAGGTGCCGTGCCGCGCGCCGGTGCTACCCCAGTCACTCCGATCGTCCCGGTTGCCGCGGCCCCAGGCACCTGCCATACTCCCAGCGCCTGCCAGTTCGTGTTGTGCCCCACAAAGTCCCCGCCGGCCACGTAAAAGATCCGGTCCCCTCCAAATCCCGCCTGAAACGTGATGTTCAATATGAGGGTCAGTGTCGTACCGCTGCCCTCCGCCGATACCAGGCCGACGGTGCACTGACTGTTCTGGATGGTGCTGGTGCTTCCCAACGGAGCCGCTCCCGCATACGGCCCGCTTGGTGCTTCCCAACGGAGCCGCTCCCGCATACGGCCCGCCTGCGTCCCCGGCGTCATCCACCAGGTACAACGTGCTGGCCGCGACCGAGTACGCCAGGTAACATGCGCTGCGCCCATCCAGGACATTGTTGATCAGCACGTTCACCACCCCCAGATCCTGGTATCCGTCCGGGTGTGAAAACTGGAAGGTGAATGCCTGATTCCCTCCCGTGCCCGAGGCCGGCTGATCCGTCACTGCCACCGGCACTCCGTTCAGCACAATCGAGGCCGTGCTCGCCGAGGTTCCCGATAAGTTGGCATCCGGATCGTCGCTGCTGACTCCTACGTCGTTGTCGACCACTGCCCCATCCGCCAGGGACGCGCCCGGCGCCACTACCACGGTTACCGTCTCGCTCGCCCCGGGTCCCAGGGCGCTATAACTCACCGCGGCCAGGTTCCCCGATCCGCAACTCTGTCCGTCGCTCGACGAGCAACTGACTATCGTGCTTCCCGTCGTCACGTTGTCCCGTACCGTTACATTGGTCGCGGTCTGGGTCGAGTCGTCGTTCAGGACCGTCGTGGTGAAGGTCAGGTTCGACCCGGCGGTGCCGGCCAAAGTTTTCAAGTGACCCGTTGCTACGGACACTCCCAACGACGTGGTGACTCGCAGGTTCACCAGCTTCTGCGGCGCCGAAAAGTCCCGATAGCGCGGCACCGGCGCCGTCGCACTGGCCACCCCTACCGTGCTCACCGGTCCCAGGCTCCCGGTCGCCTGGATCTGATTCAAGTCACTCTCGGTCCCACTGCCCAGTAACAGCAGAAACGTCCGCGTCTCCAGTTGCTCCGGGTTCGCCGAGAGCACCACCCAGGTCGCCGTCGCCACTCCGTTGGTCACCACTAACTGCTGGTACATGAGGCCGTTCAGCAGAGTTCCAGTCACCGGCGTTCCTCCCGCCCCGTTGGCGTCGGCGGAATACAATTGCGCTTCGGCCGCCCCTTCGCTGGGGTACACCGGCACGAAAACCGTGTCCCCCGGCTGTATGTTGCCGATCACCGCCCGCAGGCGTGTGGTTCCCGCCTGGAAAGCCGCCGGCGTGGCTTCCTCAAACACCAGCGGGAGACGCAAAGATGCGGCCGTGCCCGCCTGGAACACCAACGCAGGGGCCGCGTTCGCCATGGTCGCCTGCGCGTTGCTCACCGGCACTGGCACTTCCGATTCCACAACCACCAACCCCGTCACCGCTACTGACTGCAGACTCGCGGGCGCCGTCAGCAGGCTGGCATCCGCCCGCACGTTGGTGATCCGCACCGTGGCCGTGCCGCTGCTATCGGCGGCCAGCGTCACTCCCGGCCACCGCAACGTCCCGTACCCCGAGATCTGCCCGTTTTGCGGATTCGCCTCGTCCACCAACAGCACCGCATCCGTCGTGTTCGGCCCCGTCAGCGTGCTCGTCACGTTGGTATTCAGCGTCAATTCGATGTCCGCCTTCACCGGTCCGCTCAAACCCGTGCAGCTCAACTCCAGATCGCCCAGCACTTCCGTCCGTCCCTCCAGCGCGATCTGGGCCGGCGCCGGCGCGTTTGCCGAGCAACTCAACGTCGAACCCGTCCCTGCTTGCGTCACCGCATAGGTCAGCCCGGCGATCGTCAGACTCCCGGTCCTCGGCCCCGGCGCCGGGTTCGCGGCCACCGTATAACTCACCGTCCCGTTCCCCGATCCGCTCGCCGATCCATTTACCGACAGCCATTGCACGTTACTCGACGCCGTCCACGTACAACCCGCCGGAGCCTGCACCGTAGCAGTACCCGTGCCCGCCGCCGATCCGAATACCGCGCTGCCGGCCAGCAGCGAATACGTACATGGAGCATTCCCCGCCTGCACCACCGTGAATGTCTGCCCACCAGCGGTAATCGTCCCCGGCCGCCCCACGCTCGCCGCATTCGGCGTTGCCGCATAACTCACCGTACCGTTGCCCGTGCCGCTCGCTCCTGAACTGATTACCAGCCACGGAGCGTTGCTGGCCGCCGTCCAAGCGCAGTTGGCTCCCGTCACTCCCACCGCGAAACTCCCACCCGCACCTGGCGCTGCCAAGGCCGCATTCGCAGGCGTTAGCCCGAAGATGCATCCCGGAACCTGATTGATCGTGAACGGCAGCCCTGCGATCGTCAACGTCACGCTTTGAGCGCTGTTCGACGCTGCCACCCTGTACGTCACCGTGCCGTTGCCCGTGCCGCTCGCGCCGCCCGTGATCGACACAACATTCGAAGGACTGGTCGCCGTCCACGCGCAGCTTGCCTGCGTGGTCACCTGCACGCTCCCCGTGGAGGCCGCCGTTCCCACTGTCGCGCTGGACGCCGGCAAACTGTACGTGCAGGATGGCGACGGTCCCACGGTCAGGTAAAGCTGGTTGGCCGAACTGAAATCGTTCGTCACCGGACCACTTTCCCCCGGGAACGAGCCCGCGACCACAATCCTGTTATCCACCCAGATAGGGAACGTACCGGCAGCCGTCAGCGCGGACGCCGGCACAAAGGTTTGCAGTTGCGTGCTGCTGATGAATTGTGTGGTGGCATCCACTGTTTTCCCTCCAAAAGCAGTCTGAATCAAGTCGGTCGGCGAGAAGTTGGCGCCGTTCACGGTTAAAGTGAATCCGGCTCCGTTGAGCGCTACGGACGGTGGAGTGAGGCTGGTGAGGGCGCTCACGGGGGGCACCGTGAAGGTGATGACGTTGGACAGACCGCCTCCGGGATTGCTCATCGCGACGCCCACCGGCCCCGGGTCTTGGAACAGACTGAGTGGCACATTCGCGAAGATGACCCCGGACAGCGGAGGAGTGCCGAGGCTCACGCCGTTCCAAAAAGCGGTTGCCCCCGGCTCCAGTTGAGAACCGACAATGAAGACCCCGCCGACTCCGAGGCCGTATAGAGTAGCCGCGGCAGTCAAGACGGGATTCGGAGGCGTTGTAACCACGGAAAACTTGGTCCCGTTCGACCGGGTGCCGTCCGGGTTGAGCACCGTAATGGTTGCCACGCCCGCGCTGGCGATCAACGATGCCGGCACACTCGCTGAAGCGTTGCCGGCTCTAACGCCGTTAGTGGAAAGCGCCGTGCTGTTCCAGTAAACAACCGACCCCACCTGGAATCCCGCGCCCTTGACGGTGATCGTGAACGTCGCGCCTCCGGCGGTGGCCGTGTCCGGCAGGATGTAATTGATGCTCCCCGCCGCGTGTGCGACCGAACTCAGCAACAGGCCGCAGGAAATTGCCGCTGTCAGCAAGCAAATTTCCAGAGACCACGAGCAGACTTTTCGCGACGGCATGGAGACACCCGTTTCCGGTAGGCATTTGTTAGAAAACTCACATTAGTCTAGCACGGCAGGCGGCGGGGCCTCGCTTTTTGTGGCCTGTAGCGGCTACCCGAAGATCTCGTCGACCGGCAGAGTGTCACCGCCGAAAGCCGCCAAAGGGATGAACTGCCCGGCGACATAGACGAAGGTGGAACCGTCGCGGTGGATGGCGGTCACGGTCACGCGGTCCAGGTCCACTAACCAGAATTGGAGCGAGGCACCGCGAAGCTGTATCGGCCAGCTTCCGCTTTGTGTTGGACGGCGATTTGATTTCAATGACGAGTTCCGGAGAACCTGCAAATTGTCAGCGGCTTCGATGCGGCGCGAGTGCGAAACCACTGCCACATCTGTCCGCGTTCTCAGCAGCTCGACCGGCCGCTCTGCATATCGAATTGACGTGTCTTGGGCGGCCCACAACCACCTCTCCATCGTGAAGTTCGTACTCGCGGCCATCGTCCGGCAAATTGCGGAACTACTCGACGGTAATCGTGTCCGGAAGCGCAGCCATATGTTCACCCGAAGACTTCTTCCACCGGCAACTCATCCCCACCGAACGCCGTCAGAGGGATGGCCTGCTCGGCGCCATACACGGAAGCGGAACCGTCGCGGTGAATGACCGTCACGGAGACGCGGTCCAGGTCGACCGCCCAGAATTCGAATGCGCCGTTCGCCAGGCAGAGCGCAGCCAGCTCCGCCAGTTCCCGTTGCGTGGCGGCTGGCGACTTGACTTCGATCACCAGCTCCGGAGCCCCGTGCAAACTGTCTTCGTCATCGGTCGCGGCCCATCGCTCTTTCGACACCACGCCCACGTCCGCGCATCGAAGCTCGAACTCCGGCAAGGCGCTGTATGGGAATTCCAGGCCAACTTCCCACGATCGCGCCAGCCGCGCCTCCAATAGATCGACGAGCCGTTTCTGCAGGTTGTAGTATTTCTGCTTTGGGTAGCCCCGGCTCACCACCTCCCCATAATGCAGCTCGTACCTGCGGCCGTCGTCTTCTAGTTTGTCGAACTGCTCGATGGTTATTAGGCCAGGAAGCGCAGCCATATCTCATCTCAATGATATCTTGAAAGTGTGAAGGGCACCTGGCTCGCCATCTCCGTCCTGGCAGTAGCCGCCGGAATCGCCGCCAGCGCCCTTTCCATGCGCCGCCACCGCGCGCCCCTGCCGCCCCCGCGCACCGCCGGCGCCGCCGTCATCTCCACCACCGATGTCACCCTCAGCGGCGTCATCCGCCCGCAGCACGTCACCGCCGTCACCTCCACCGTCAGCGGCAGTGTCGAAGCCTTCATGGCCAATGTCGGAGACGAGGTCTACCAGGGCCAGGTGCTCGCGCGCATCGGCGCCGCGGGCCTCGAGAGTGAGCGCGAAGCCGCGGCCCACGCCGTCGAGTACGCCCAGGAACAGGTCAGCAAGGCCGAAGGGGCCGTCGTCTCCGCCCGCCTCGAAGCCTCGCGTGCTGCCGCCGACGCGCAGCGCGCCCAACTGGCGCTCGACCGCGCCGAAAAGAGCTTCTCCCGCCAGAAGACCCTCCACGCCGTCGGCGCCACGCCGCGCATGACTTACGAAAAAGCGGAGCAGGACTACAAAAACCAGCAGCAGGAATCCGACCTCATGGAGAAAGCCCGCCGCGCGTCCGACGAGAGCGTCCAGAGCGCCCTCGATCAAGTGGCCGGCGCCAAGAAACTGCTCGACGCCAAGAGCCATGAGATGGAGGACGCGCAGGGCGCCTTCGAAGCCGCCGAAGTGCGCGCGCCCGTCGATGGACTCGTGGTCGAGCGCCGGGCCGAGGTCGGCAAGCCCGTGCAGGAGTCGGGCGGCGAGTTGTTCCAGATCGCCACCGATACCTACGCGCTGGAACTTACCATCGAGCCGCAGCCCCCCGTCTTGAAGCTCCTCCGGCCCGGACAGCCCGCACTGGTGAACGTCCCCGACCTGCAAACCGGCGGCATCCCCGGCGCCATAAAAGAAATCAAGGATACTCAGGTGATCGTCGAGTTCACCAGCACCATCCCCGCCATCAAGCCCGGTATGCGTGCAGATGTGCGATTGAAGTTAGAATAGGCGTGTCAACGGATACCACTATGGAATTCTTAGCCGGCAGTCTGTTGGAGCTCGTCACCCAGACGTCTACCAACCTTCCTCCCGACGTGCGAGCCGCCATGTCGCTGGCGGCCGCCACCGAGCTTCCCGGGACGCAGTCCTCGCAGGCGCTCGACATCATCCTATCGAACGTCGATATGGCGGTCGATGACGAAGGTCCCATCTGCCAGGACACCGGCATGCCGACGTTCTTCGTTCACACGCCGGTAGGCGTCAACCAGATCCGCATTCGTAAGGCCATCCTGGAAGCCGTGGCCGAGGCCACCCGCCACGGCAAGCTCCGCCCCAACTCCGTCGATTCCATCACCGGCAAAAACAGCGGCAACAACCTCGGCGAAGAGACGCCCGTCGTGCACTTCGAGCAGTGGGAAGAGGACGAGATTGAGATCCGCCTGATCCTCAAGGGCGGCGGCTGCGAAAACAAGAACATCCAGTACTCCGTGCCCTGCACGCTCGACCACCTGGGCCGCGCCGACCGCAACCTCGAAGGCGTGCGCAAGTGCCTGCTCCACGCCGTGTGGCAGGCCCAGGGCCAGGGCTGCGCGCCCGGCGCCCTCGGCGTGTGCATCGGCAGCGACCGCGCTCACGGCTATGAACTGGCCAAGCGGCAGCTCCTCCGCACCCTCGACGACGTGAACCCCGATCCCGCGCTGGCCTTGCTCGAAAACGAGATCATGGAGGAGGCCAACCGCCTGGGCGTCGGCGCCATGGGTTTCGGCGGAAAAGCTTCGCTCATCGGATGCAAGATCGCCGCCGCCAACCGCCTGCCCGCCAGCTTCTTCGTCTCGGTAGCCTACGATTGCTGGGCCTTCCGCCGCCTCGGCGTGAGGCTGGATGCCGCCACCGGCGCCATCACCCAGTGGCTCTACCGCGACCCCGCGCGCCCCGTGGAGCGCATGGCCCGCGGCGAAGGATTCCCGCTGACCGGCCGCGAAGTGATCCTCACCCCTCCTTTGACCGAGGCGCAGATGCGCGCCCTGAACGTGGGCGACGTGGTCCTTATTAATGGCGACATGTTCACCGGCCGCGACAACGTCCACGCTTACCTCATGAAGAATCCGCCTCCCGTCGACCTCAACGGCGCCGTGCTCTACCACTGCGGCCCCGTCATGCTGAAGGAAGGGGATCGATGGTCGGTCAAAGCCGCGGGTCCCACCACCAGCAGCCGCGAGGAGCCTTACCAGGCCGACGTGATCAGGCGCTACGGCGTGCGCGCGGTAATCGGCAAAGGCGGCATGGGTTCGAAGACCCTGGCCGCCCTCAAGGACTTCGGCGCCGTGTACCTGAACGGCATCGGCGGCGCCGCCCAGTATTACGCCCGCACCGTGGAGCGGGTGGTCGGCGTACACCTGATGGAGTTCGGCGTTCCCGAAGCCATGTGGCACCTCCGCGTGAACAACTTCGCCGCCATCGTCACCATGGATGCCCACGGCAACAGCCTGCACGCCGACGTGGAGAAGGCCACCGGCGAAGCGCTGGAAGAAGTGGGACAGGCCTCCCGGCCTGTCTAGAGTGGGGCACTCCGTTGCACGGAGCGAGGCCATCGCCTTCTAAGGAACATGTCGCTAAGCCACTGAAAATAGATTTGTTAGCGAATTCAGAAATTTGGCGAATATTTGGCGAAGACCGGCCTGTTCCTTTACGTCTTGGCCCGCCCCGCGGGCAGCA
>OMOG01000099.1 GCA_900290305.1 Candidatus Sulfopaludibacter sp. SbA4 | reverse complement strand
GCGAAGCGGCCGGCCCGGACCGGCATCCTGTTAATCGGTACCTTCAAGCTGCTGAAGGGGCTTTTGCTGGTGGCGGTCGGCGTCGGCGCGTTGAGGCTGCTTCACAAGGACGTTGCCGAGGTGGTGGACCACTGGGTCCAGATTCTGCGCGTGGATCCCGATAACCGCATCATTCACCGCTTGCTGGTGAAGGTGTTCGCGGTCAGCCCCAGGCAACTCAGGGAACTCAGTGTCGGGACCTTCTTTTACGCCTCGCTACTGCTCACCGAGGGCGTCGGACTCCTGCTGCGAAAACACTGGGCCGAGTACTTCACGGTCATCACTACCGCCGCTTTGATACCGCTCGAAGTGTACGAACTCGTCCACAAATTCACGGTCACGAGGGTGGTGGTCACTCTCGTCAACGTCGCGATTGTCTGGTACCTGGTCCGGGGGTTGCGGGCAGGCCGGAAGGGCCGCCGGCCGGAAAAATCGCACGCGTAAAAGTTACGTGGATGGCGCGCGGAGGATTCCGTACGCGGCGGAAGTCTTTTGAATTCGCGCTCGCCCGGTGTGGCCCTCGGAGTGCAGAATCCGAACGTTTTCATACCGACTCATCCAAGGAGAATCGCACTTGTGGAACAAACGCAATGACGAGGGCCCTGCCCCGCGGACGTCGCAGCCGGAACCGATGACCACCACCATGGCCACTCCCATGGCGGCCGTGAGCCGCGAGGCGCCGGCGCCGGCGCCGGCGCCTCCTCCTCCCCAGATGGCCGCGATTGGCTCGTCGATGTTCATCAAGGGAGACATCCGCACGCACGAGGAACTGCTGGTGGACGGCGAGGTCGAAGGCTCGCTGGAATCGCACAGCCTGCTGACGGTCGGTCCGAACGGCAAGGTGCGCGCCAACATCAAGGCGCGGGAGGTCGTCATTTTCGGGCGGGTGCAGGGCAACGTGGAGGTCAGCGACAAGCTCGCCATTCGCGAGCAGGGAAGCCTGGTCGGCGACATCAAGACGGCCGGAATCAGCATCGATGACGGCGCCTATTTCAAGGGGAGCATCGACATCATCCGGCCCGAGCCGAAGGTGACCGCCAAGCCTGTGAAGTCGGAAGCGCGCATCGAAGCCTCGGCTTCCGCCGCCCGGTAACGCCGGCGCGCCTTCACACCGGCGCCTTCTCGACACTCTCGACGCGATCGGCATACCCTGGGCGCCAAATTCTCGCTCCGCGGCTCCCCGTCGAGTTCTAGTTTCTCTCGGGTTCCGGCTTCGGTCGTTAGTCTGCCCCGGCGCCCATTCTCCCATTGCACCCCTGTGGCGGAAGCGGCGAGAACTGCGCGTTCTCGGTCGAGCCTTCGAGCGCCTCGGTGGCCGCCCTTCCGCACGAGATGGTGGTCTGCACCGCATCGAAGTAGCCGGTGCCCACGAATCTCTGGTGGCGGATGGCCGAGTATCCGTCGGTGTCGGACAGCGCGAACTCCCGCTCCTGCAGACGCGCGTAGGCGCTCATGCCGCCGCGCGCGTAATCGCGAGCCAGCTCGAACATTCCCAGGTTGAGCGAATGGAATCCCGCCAGCGTCACGAACTGGTATTTGTAACCGAGATCGGCCAACTGCCCCTGGAATTGCGCGATCTGGTGCTCCGTGAGCGTCTTCTTCCAGTGGAATGACGGCGAGCAGTTGTATGCCAGCAGCTTCCCCGGGAACTGCTCATGGATGGCCGCAGCAAAGCGGCGCGCCTGATCGAGATCGGGCACCGAGCTCTCGCACCAGATGAGGTCGGCATACGGAGCATAAGCCAGGCCGCGCGCGATGGCGGCCTCGATGCCGCCGCGGTAATAGAAGAAGCCCTCCTCGGTTTTGCCGCCGGTCAGGAAGGGCTCGTCGCGCGGGTCGACATCGCTGAGCAGCAGCCGCGCCGCATCGGCATCGGTGCGGGCGATCAACAGCGTGGGCACGTTCAAAACGTCCGCCGCGAGGCGCGCCGCGGTGAGCTTTTGGACGAACTCGCGGATGGGAACCACCACCTTGCCTCCCAGGTGGCCGCACTTCTTGGCGCTCGAAAGCTGGTCTTCGAAATGCACCGCGGCGGCGCCCGCCTCGATCATGGCCTTCATCAGCTCGAATGCATTCAGCGGCCCGCCAAATCCGGCTTCGGCATCGGCCACGATGGGGGCGAACCAATACGGGCCGGACTTCCCGTCCGACCGGCAGATCTGGTCGGCGCGCAAGAGCGCGTTGTTGATGGCGCGCACCAGCGAGGGCACGCTGTTGGCCGGGTAGAGACTCTGGTCCGGATACATCTGGCCCGCCAGGTTGGCATCGCCCGCCACCTGCCAGCCGCTGACATAGATGGCCTTCAATCCGGCCTGCACCTGCTGGACGGCCTGGTTGCCGGTGAGCGCTCCCAGGCTCGCGACATAGCGTTCGCAATGCAGCAGGTTCCACAGCCGCACGGCTCCCAGCCGCGCCAGCGTGTATTCAATCTCGATGGACGGGCGGAGACGCTCGACATCGTTCTTGCCATAAGGCCGCACGATGCCCTTCCATCGTGGATGCGTTTCGTTCATTGGTTCCCCTCAACTCACAGGCAGGCCCGTTGACGGGTCGAGAAATGCCTGTGCCACTTTCGAGTACACAGCAATCTCGAGCCGCGAAGCAAACCCGCTAGTCCGCCGCGGGCGAGTCGTCCGGATCGGATCGGTCGAGGTGCGTCTTGCGAGTTTGTCAGCTAGCATCACTCACAGAGGACTTGTCAGTGTTTGCCACCCAGTATGCACCAATAGGAATTACCGCGTCCGTAACGGAGACCCAACAACGAATTCTCACGCCCGAAGCCATCCGCTTTCTGGTCAAGCTGTCCACCGCTTTCGAATCGCGCCGGCGCCAATTGCTGGACGCGCGCCACACTCGCCAGCAGCAGATCCACGACGGCATGCTGCCGGATTTTCCGGCGGAAACGGCCGAGATCCGCAGATCCGCCTGGAAGGTCGCGCCCACCCCGGCCGACCTGATGGACCGCCGCGTCGAGATCACCGGTCCCACCGACCGCAAGATGATCATCAACGCGCTGAACTCCGGGGCCAAGGTCTTCATGGCGGACTTCGAGGACTCCAACTCGCCGACCTGGGAGAACCTCCTCGAGGGCCAGGTGAATCTGCGCGACGCCGTCAACGGCACCATCACTTACACGAGTCCCGAGGGGAAACGCTACGAGGTGGGCGAAACACCGGCTACCCTGATGGTGCGGCCGCGCGGCTGGCACCTGGTCGAAAAGCATTTTCTGATCGATGGCGAGCCGATCTCGGCCTCCCTGTTCGATTTCGGCCTCTTCTTCTTTCACAACGCCCGGAACCTGATCCGCAATGGGACGGGGCCGTATTTCTACCTCCCCAAGATGGAGAGCCGCTTCGAAGCGCGCCTTTGGAACGACGTATTCCTGTTGGCGCAAGACGACCTGGGCATTTCCCGCGGCACCATCCGCGCCACCGTGCTGATCGAGACCATCCTCGCGGCCTTCGAAATGGACGAGATCCTGTGGGAACTGCGCGAGCACTCCGCCGGCCTGAACTGCGGGCGGTGGGACTACATCTTCAGCTACATCAAGAAATTCCGCAACCATCCGGAATGCGTGCTGCCGGACCGCTCGCAGGTCACCATGACGCGGCCGTTTCTGCAGTCGTACGTGGAGCTGCTGATCGCCACCTGCCACCGCCGCGGCGCCCACGCCATGGGCGGCATGGCGGCCCAGATTCCCATCAAGAACAATCCCGAGGCCAACGAAGCCGCCCTGGCGCGCGTCCGCGACGACAAACTGCGCGAGGTGTGGGCCGGCCACGACGGCACCTGGGTGGCGCACCCCGGACTGGTCCCGCTGGCCAAGTACGTGTTCGACACGTACATGCCCTTCCCCAACCAGGTGGACCGGCTGACCTCCACGGCCACGACCGCCCCCGACCTGGTGCGCACTCCCGACGGGACCATCACCGAGGCCGGCCTGTCGACCAACCTGGATGTCGGGCTGCAATACCTGGCGGCATGGCTGGGGGGCAACGGCTGCGTGCCGATTTACAACCTGATGGAAGATGCCGCGACCGCCGAGATTTGCCGCGCCCAGGTGTGGCAGTGGGTCCGGCACGGCGCCACGCTGGAGGATGGCCGGCCCGTTACGCCCGCCCTGGTGACCGAGATGATGGACCGCCGGGTGGAGAAACTCAACGGCAGCCTCGGACACCAGCTTCCGGTCGCCGCGAACCTTTATAAGGAGATGATCTTCGGCGCCCAGTTCCCCGAGTTTCTGACGCTGCGAGCCTACGACTACCTGGATTGAGACCCGGCCTGACCGACCGCTTAAGCGGTCTTAAGCGCCCCGGCGGGTACCATGGAGTCTGGAGGATTTTCGCATGCCAGACGATCGAGCGCTCCGCGAACAGTTGATCCAACTGGTCCGCGGTGGACACGCCCATGCCACTTTCGACCAGGCCATCCGCGACTTTCCGCCCGGCCGCATGGGCGTTCGCCCGCCCGGGGCGGAGCATTCGGCCTGGGAACTGCTGGAGCACATGCGGCTCGCACAGAACGACATTCTGCGCTTCAGCCAGTCGGCGGACTGGGTCTCGCCGGAGTTTCCCGGCGGGTATTGGCCGAAGGCTCCCGCTCCGAAGAAGCCCGGAGACTGGAGCGATTCGGTGCGCGCGTTTCACCAGGATCTCGCGGAGTTTGAAGCGCTGGTGCGCGACCCGGCACAGGATTTGTACCGCAAATTCCCGTGGGGCGATGGGCAGACGCTGCTGCGCGAAGCGCTCCTGATTGCCGACCACAATTCGTACCATCTAGGTCAACTGGTGCTGGTGCGCCGCTTGCTGGGCTCCTGGCCGGAGTAGCCGCGAGCGCGCTTCCGGCCCGCGCCAAAACACCAGCGCGAGCAGAATCGTCAACACCTGGACAGCGGCGATGAGCGCCACGCAGGCCGGCCATCCTCCGCGGCTCCAGAAGCGTCCGGGAACGGCCGAGCCGAAACTGCCGCCCACATAGTAGAAGGTGACGTACAGCCCCACCGCGGCGGCGCGGGCCTCGCGCGCCACCACTCCCACATAGCTCGAACCCGCCGCATTGGCAATGAACACGCCCGTGCAGCACACCGCCAGCCCGGCCATCACCATGGGCAGGCTGCGGACCAGGGTCGCGGAAATTCCGAGAACGCCGGCGCAGAAGGCGATGATCAGCGCTGCGCGGTGACCCAGCCGATCGATCATACGGCCGGCAAACGGAGTCACCACCGCGCCCACGAGGTACACCACGAACAGCAGCGCGAGAGCCTGGGTGCCGAGCCGGAAAGGCCGTGCGGCCAGATAGAAATTGACGTACGTAAAGGCCGCCAGCAGGGTGAACATGACGCAGAAGGCTACGGCGTAAGTCGCCAGCAGGCGCGGATTGCGCAAGTGCGAAAGCATGGGCCGCAGGGCCGGCGATCCGCGCCGCGCCCGCAGGAAGCGCCGTCCGCGCGGCAGACCGATCCAGATGGCGAGCCCGCCCAGCGCATTGAGCACTCCCAGCACCACAAAGGCCCACCGCCAGGAAGAATGCGCCGCCACCACCGCGGCCACCATCCGCCCGCAGAAGCCGCCCAGCACCGTGCCGGTGACGTATGACGCGACCGCCGCGCCGGCCCCGGTTTCCCACTCTTCGTTGATGTAAGCGATGGTCGCCACGAAAATCCCGGGCGTGAAGACGCCCTGCCAGAATCGCCAGAAGATCAGTTGCCCGAGGCTGTTGGAGGTGGCGGCCGCGACCGTCGGCAAGGCCAGCAGGAAGGCCGCCGGAACGATCACGCGCTTGCGTCCCAGGCGGTCGGCGATGATCCCCGCCAGCGGTGCGGCGAGCGCCACCCCTACTGTGGAGGCGGTGACCACCAGGCTGACGGCGGCGGCGGTGACACCCAGCGCGGCTGCCAGCGCCGGCAGAAGAGGCTGCGGCGCGAACAGCGTGAGAAACGCGCAGAAGCCTGCACAGACGACGGCGGCGGTGCGCGCGCGGGAGTCCATGGACTCATTATCACAGGGCGCGCGAAATCGTTTCGCGGCCGTGCCGGTGCAGCGTTGTGTGCTTGTCCCGGCGCCGCCTGCTCACCTCATTAATGCAGCACGAGCTTCTGCACCCGCAGGTTGCCGATCTCGCCGACGTAGAGTGTGTTTTCGGCGCGGCAGTCGATGGCGTTCACCGTCCCGAACTCCTTTGGCAACTTACCAGCTCTGCCGAACTTGCCGATCGTCGTTCCGTCCAGGCGCATTTTGTAAATCTCGCCGTCGCGGTCGATATCGTTGGGGGGATTGGAGTTCGAGACGTAAAGTACCTGATTGGGCCCTTTCGTCATGCACAGCGCCTGCGCATTTCCGAGGTTGTTGAAGGCCGTTTTGAAGTTGCCGTCATTGTCGAAGACCTGAACGCGCTTGTTCCCGCCATCCGCCGCGTAAACGTTGCCTTGTGCGTCGACCGCGATACTGCGGACGTCGGCGAACTCTCCGGTTGCGTTCCCCTTCTTGCCCCAGGACTTCACGAACTTTCCACTCTTATCGAACTTTGCGACCCGGGCATTGCCGAGACCATCGGCCACGAATATGTTCCCCGCCGTGTCCCAGGCGACGTCGGTCGGACGGTCGAAAAGGTCAGTCGGTTGCCCCGCGCCGGTTCCTCCCCTGCCCCGGCCCGCCGGAACATTGACGTTCTCCGCCTTACGTCCCAGCAGCATCGCGATGCGCCCCTGAGGATCGAATTTCATGACCATGTTGGTCATCTCGTCCACCACCCAGATGTTGTCGCCAGAGTCGACCCGGACCTGCGAGGCGACCATAAAGCCATACGAATCCTTCCCGATCTCTCGGACGAATTTGCCGCTGCGGTCGAATTGGAACAGTCGCGAGCCGCCGTGCGCGAACGGACGCGCCGTGCCGATCGTGATGGTGGGGTGGCCGGTGCGCGTGTAGACGAACAGATCGCCGCGCGAATTGGTGGCCACGCCGCCCACTTCGCCGAGATAGACTCCCGAGGGAAGCTGCAGAGCATTGGGCACGGAATCGAATTTGATTTCCGGCGCATCGGTCTGAGCGATCGTCCAGGATCCGGCCATCAACATCGCGCTCAGCAGCGCCCGCATCGTATTTCTGCGTTTCATTGGCGTCCTCCTGGTCCGGTCTTGCCTGCTGCACCCGCCGAAGTTGGCTGAAAAACAAGTTTCTGCACCCGCCACGACTCGATTTCTCCCACGATCAGCTCGTTCGGATTTCGGCAATCTATCATGTGCACCACCTGAAATCCCGGAGCCATTTTGCCGGGGTGGCCAAACTTGCCGATCACCGTCCCGTCCAGCTCCGCCTTGTAAATCTCGCCCGTGTTATCCCAAGTCCCCGGCATGTTCCCATTCGGGTTCGAGTTCGAAAAGAACGCGTATTGGTGCGGGCCCGATGAAATACACATCGTCCAGGCCGTGCCCAGGTTCGTAATCTCCCGGATGGGCTTCAGGTTATTGTCGAGCACCTGGTAACGGTTATTGGTGCGATCGGCGACCCAGACATTACCCTGGCCGTCCACCTGCAGGCCGTGCGGCAGATTGAACTCGCCCAGGGCGCTGCCTGGTTTTTCACTGCCCGCCTGCGCCAGGAAGCGGCCGTTCTTGTCATACTTCACGACGCGATTGTTGCAGTATCCATCGGAAACGAAGATATGGTCCTGCGGGTCCCATCCCACATCCGTTGGCCTGCAGAAAATATACTTCTGCGACGGTTGATTCGGGCCGGCGGGGTAAGCCTGGGCGCCCAGAACGGCCGGCGGCCTGCTGCCGAGCACCATCAGCACCTTGCCATCCGGGCTGAACTTGGTGATCATGTTGGTGCCTTCGTCCACCGCCCAGATGTTGTCGTACTTATCGACGCGCACAGAGTGAGCGAATTCGAAGCCGTAATACCCACTGCCGATTTCCTTGAGGAAGTTGCCGGCCTGATCGAATTCGAACAACCGCGTATTGGCGCTTCGGTGAAAGACAAAAATATGGCCCTTGGAGTTGGTCGCCACCGCAACCGATTCGCCGAGATACTCCCCGGGTGGAAGTTTCAACAGATTCGGCACCGATGAGAATGGAATCTCACGAACATTCTCGATGGTTGCCTTGCGCTGCCCAAACGACGGCAGGCCGACCACCATTGCCAGCGTCACTGACGACATCAGGATCCGTTTCATAGAAGCCTCCTGGAACTCTCCGATCGGTTTCCTATTGTAGAGCAACCGGCGAATGCGTGGGTGTTCACGAGATTCTTGGCCCAAGAGGCCGACCGGCCCGCGCTTGCCCGTTCAGCCGGACTTTGGCGACTACTCGGGGAGGGTTCCCTACCCATGGAGACGAGTATACATAGAGCTATCATGGTTTCGCCCCATGAGCCCTGTTCTCTCCGTTCCCGTGCGGGCGCCGTACCCCTGGCGTTCGATCCTGGACTACCTGGCCCTGCGTTGTACTCCGGGCGTGGAGACGATCTCCGCCGACCGGTATACTCGCAAGACGCCCTCGGGAACCGTCGCCGTCGAGTATGATTC
>OMOG01000306.1 GCA_900290305.1 Candidatus Sulfopaludibacter sp. SbA4 | reverse complement strand
TTGCTTGCCCGTTTCGGGGCTCGCCCAGCCTACTTCTTCTTCTTGGCGGGGGCCTTTTTCTTCGGGGCAGCCTTCTTAGTTGCGCTCTTCATCGATTGATTCTCCCTAAACATCAAAATTTTGCGATTCGAAAATCGCAATGTGATTCATATATAAGGTTGTTCGCGAGGAAAGTCAAGAGAAAAATGCAAACCGCGATCGATTCGGCATGTTTCCGGTTGCGCCGCGCCGAAAGTTGACGGAGAGCCTAGGCTTTATTGGAAGAGAATGTCCGATCCGCTAAATCTTGATCCCCCGGTTCTCTCGTATATACAATAGACGCGCCTGAAGGTTTTGCGGGAACGCGGTTCCGAAGACGGGAAGAATCTAAAAATGATGTTCCTACCCATATGGCTCGCCATCCACGTCGCCGCCGGCGACGTTGAACTGATCGAGCGCCTCCAAAGGCGCGATCCGCAGGCCCTGGCGGATCTTTACGACCGTTTCGGGCGGCTCGTGTACTCGCTGATTCTGCGAATCGTGCGCGATACCGGGATCGCCGAAGACCTCGTGCAGGAAACTTTCCTGCGCGTGTGGAACCGCGCGCAGGGCTTCGACGCGCACAAGGGCTCGATAGGGCCGTGGCTGCTCGCGGTGGCACGCAACCGCGCCATCGACTACCTCCGGTCGGCCGGAGGACGCGAGCGCAACGCGCTGGAGTTCGAAGAGACCGATCATCCGGGGCTGTATATCGATATGGAACAGGACATTCTCAATTCCGACAAAGCGCGGCGCGTCAAGACCGCCATGCTCAAGCTTGCGCCGAATCTGCGCCAGGTGATCGAACTGGCGTACTTCGAAGGACTTTCGCAAACCGAAATGGCCGAGCGGATGGGCCAGCCGCTGGGAACCGTGAAGACCTGGGTGCGCTCGGCCTTGAAGAACCTGCGCGATGAGCTGGGAACGGCGGTGCCCGCATGAACTGCCAGGAATTGCAGGATCATTACGAGCTGTACGCCATGGGAGTGGCCGAGGAGCCCGAGAAGAGCGAGATCCGCGAGCACCTGAATCGCGAATGCGAGGTCTGTATGGCGGGAATGAAGCGGGCCAGAGCGATCGCGGCGTTTTTGGGCGGCACGCCATCCGAGGCCACGCCTTCCCCCAGATTGCGCCGCCGCATCTTGGCCTCCGTAGGTTTCGAGCAAAAACATTTTGGATGGGCCCCGTTTTTGACCGCCGCCACCGCGCTCTCCCTGTGCGCCGCCGTCTACTTCGGCGGACGCGAACGGGAGTTTGCGGATATGGCCGCGCGGCTGCGCGATCAACTCGGCAGGCAGAATATCGAGTTGACCAGGATGCACGAGGCGATGGTCATTTTGAACGGGCCGGAGACCAAGGTCGTCAGCTTCGGCGCCGGCCAGCCGCAACCCCCCAGGGGCCGGGTCTTCGTCAACCCGTCGCAGGGCGTGCTGTTGATTGCCTCGAACCTTCCGCCGGCGCCCGCGGGCAAGGTTTATGAGATGTGGGTGATTCCCAAAGGCGGCAAGCCGGCGCGCGCGGGCGAGTTTCAGTCCCAAAGCGACGGCACCGCGATGCACATCCGCCGCGGCGCGGTGGACGTGAGCGCTACCGGCGCGGTGGCGGTGACCATGGAGAACGAAGGCGGCGCCGATCAGCCCACCATGCCGATCCTGGCCGTCGCCGCCCTTCAGTAAACCACTCCCTCACGGTCGTGGCTCCGATCAGAGCCGCGACCGTAAGGCAGCGGTCTTGCCCTAGAAACCCGCCGCCTGGTACCGCCGCCCCGAAAGCAGCGCTTCGGTCTCGGGCTTGGTGAGCACCCACAGCCCATAAACTCCCAGGGCCGTCCCGAACGGCACGTTCAGCAAGTCGAGCACCGAGATCACGATCACCAGGATCCGCGACCACGAAGCAAACTTCAACAAGCCGATGCCGCCGATCAAACCCGGCAGCGAGATCGCCAGAATCACGATGAACAGGATTCCGCCGATGCCGCCCAGGATGGGCACGGCAGCAGCCGCATCCCCGACATGGTCGGACATGCCGACGATGCCCGCGATCCCGCCGAAGACCATCAATACGATCAAGGCGCCCAAGACGCCCAGGGATCCCAGCACGATATGCAGAATGCCGAGAATTTTCACATGCGATTCCATGGTTCCTCCGTTACGCCCCACGTTCGTTTACATCCCACGTTCGTTTACACCCAACGCCCGCCCAGCGGCGTGGCCGGTTCTGCAATGGATTGAAAAAGCGCCAGCCGCACGCGGTCGCTGCCCTTGATCGAGATCAGCGGCATCAAGCCCCGTCGCAGCAGCAGATCGACGGTCTCTTCCGTGAGCAGTACCTCCGCGCAGGGCTTCAACTCGGCTTCGCCGTGGCTCTGGTAGACATGCGCCGGCAGGCCCGTGATGTCGCGCACTTGCCCCGGCCGCATTTTCCACCCGTACCGCGTGAAGGCTTCGCCGAGCAGGTAGGCGCACGCGATCGCCGGGTGGCCCCATAGGTAGCGCTCGTGCTCCGGCGGGGCGGGCATCTCTTCGAACCGGAAGCGTTCGGTCGCGTCCGTCTTTTCGCCATACGGCAGGCGCAGCAGGAAGCGCGGCATGGCCAGCCCGATCCAGCGCGCGTCCGAGGAGCGGCGAAGCGTGTCGAACTCGCGCGTCAGCCCCACCACATCCAGCGCCACACCGGCGATCAAGGGAGCGTTCGCGGTCCGCGCCACGGCTGCGATCTGAGCCAGCGCGGCTGCGTGCTCCGGTCCGAAGCAGTAGAGTCCCGCGATCGCCGCCCACGGAGTGCCGCCCGCCGTGCCCACGGTTTCTTCCGTCAGGACCCGCCGCAGCGTCGCCAGCCCTTCCGCGCTCATCAGCTCGGCCTGCGGCATATCCCACACGTAGATCTTGAGATTTTCGCCTGTCTCCAGGCGCCGCACCAGAAAATAGAGGCCGCGCCACGCCGCCTCGAGCGCCTGAAACGCCGCGTGATGGAGCAGGCCGCGCATCTCGCCGGTAATCGCCTTGTCGGTCTGCGCGATCCATTCCGGTCCGCGCGGGTCGGGCTTCGCCTCGGCATAGGGAGCCACGATTTCGTGCAGCATCGCGTCCCATGCGCTGCGCGTGGAGGGTGCTGCCGCCGCGGCCGGCTGTTCACCCATCATCATATTGAGCAGGTCCGCCCCGGAAGCCGCCGGCATAGGCGGCGCGGATAACAGCACACCGCCATCTTCCAATTGCTCCCGCAGGTTTCGCAGGGATTGAAAGGGAACCAGCCGTTCGAACAATCGATCCGGATGAAAGTCGTCGATTTCCCGGAAGCCAATATCGAGCGGCGCTTTGGCGAACTCCAGGTGTAGTTCGGGACCAAACAACCCCAGCACATCGTCAAAATTATCGCGGTCGATGGCTACCGGCTTGCGAATCCGGCTCGCTCCGCCGCTGAAATTGCCGGCCACCAGAATCCGAAACGGTATCTCCGGATCGGGCTCTGCCATCTCCAGCGGCTCTTCACTCACATCGAACTGAACCGACGCAAGTGCGCTGCGAGGCATGGTACTTGAAACTGTAGCTCAACCGCATTGGCACCGCAACGGGCATTGGTGGGGCAGACCCCCCTGGTCGGGGTGCCCTCTGGGCCGGGACGCCCTCGTCCCGCTGCTTTGTTTTTTCTCCGCGCTTGTCTCCGCTCCTCCGCGCCTCCGCGGTTAATCTTGGGAGTTCTCCCCTCAGAAGCACGACGCCGACACGCAGTTCCGATCCGGCAGCACCTGGTTCCGCCGATAAGCATTCTCCGTGAACTGCCACGCGCTGGCGGGAATCGTATCGAACTCCTCCCAGCTCACCCACTTCGGATCCACCGGCCCCGTGGCGGCGTCTGCGTACGGCGTCAGGTTGCCCTTCCCGATGGCGTAGTGCCACGCGTGGATCAGCTCGTGGAGCAGCGCCACGTGCCCGGGTGTCTGGTGCGCGTTGTTGAGTGGAAACTGCGTGGGGTCGATGTACACCACTGCTCCCGTCCCCTTTCCGAGCTCGCCGGCCTGCGGGGAGGTTCGCATATCGATGCCCCCCTCGAAAAGCAGAAAGTAATTCGTAAAGGGAATCCTTTTGGGCTCGGAGCGGTAGACTTTGGTGAGCGCCGGGTCGGAGGCCTTGATCCACGCAGTCGCGCTTCCATCGCCGGGTTGCGTATGCGGCCCCGCCGCCAGGAATTCTTTATTGCGGATGGTGACCTGATTGCTTCGCGTCGCGACCTCGTTGGCCAGCACCGAAAGGAAAGGTCCGCCGAGGGTATCGGTCTGAATCCGATCCAGGTCGCATAGCACCATGTCCTGATACTGCCGATCTCCCTCGATGACCATCGCGCCGTTGAGCGCATAGGCCGACATGCGGCGCTGAACCGGCATGCCGCGCAAGGTGTCCGGCACTTTGTTGAATGCCGGATACTGCGGGCAGGGCCGCGCCGGCACAGTTGGACGCGGTATGGGCGGATACATGGGGACACCGCCCCCCGGCGGCGGAGGCAGATCCGGCTTCTCGTTCCATAAAGTCTCGTCGCGCACCGCCTGCTTGCCCGTTTTCTTCCCGTCGGTGTGGTTGGGGTCGCCCGGCGCTTGAGCAAGGACCAGCCCGGCAATCCCCGCCAGAAACAGTAACGCGGCCCAGTACCTCATGGAATCTGTTGGATATTGTACACGCGGGCGGGGGCCTATCGCACTCCGTCCAGCCACGCTTCCACTTTTTCGGCCAACATCTTCCCGTGCGCCTCGCGGCCTTTGGCGCTCATGTGGACCCCGGTCCCGTGATTCTGCCGGTACTCGCCGGCGAGCGCATCCGTATCGGGACCCTCGATCGCCAGTCCTTCCTTCCACAGCGCCGCTTGCGCCGCTCGAATCGCGGGCGTGCCCATGTCGCCCGGATTGTGGTAGCTCACCTGCGCCACAAACCACGGGACGTCCCAGCCCGCCCGCGCCCGCATCTCGCGAATCAGGCGCTCCATCATGCGCTGGTATTCCGCGGGCTCGACCTCGTGGCCCGGACCCTGGTGCGCGTCCGATTCGCCCTGGTGCCAGAGCACCGCGCGCAAGCCGTGCGGCCCCAATTGTCCGATCCGCTCCAGCATGCCGTCAAAGAGCTTGCCCGAAGATTGCCACTCGCCATCGCCGGCCGCCGCCACGAACTTCGCGCTGGTGGGCGGCGAACCGAATCGATCGCCCTTGGGCAGCCACTGCCGCACGCTGGTTCCGCCGGAGCCCACGCTGGCCACTCCGATCGGCACCTTGTAGTGCTCGTACATCGCATCGCCAAAGGCCGGAAGGAAGCTGCCTTGTTGGCTGTTATCCTGCACCCCGGGCTGCGGGTCGTTCGCCAGCCGCCAGCCGGCGCCGTTGAACGTGGCCACCATTCCGGTGCGCGTCTGCTGGGCCTCTTCGCCGTAATTCGTCGAGTTGGACTGCCCGGAAACGACGAAGACTTCGCCCACCCCGGCGTGCTCCACGCCCGCCCCGCCGATTCGCTCGCCGCCGCGCAGCACGCGGACCTCGACGCCGTACCAGCCCCCAGCCTGCGCCGCGATCCGCCCCTCGAACCGACACGGCGGCCGGACCGGGATTAGCTGCCAGGCATGCACATCGGTGCGCACTTCGACGGCATCGCACGCCTGATCGCTGCTCCCGCGCACCAAAATCTCACCGGCTTCCAGGGAGGACCGCTGGAACACCTGGTAATCGCGCGGCGAATCAAGCGTAACCCCGGCAGCCTGAAGCGCCAGAGTGATCACTGCGGGGCAGACGAACCGGCCCAAAGTCGCGATCCGCATACCTTGTATTTGACCACTTCGGGATGTGGCGCAGCCACTCCTGGCTGCGGCGTCCCGACTCATCGGGACGCTTCTTTTTCATCCTCCGTTGTGCGCCGCGGCGCATGCGTACTCGTCTCGGCGCTTTTCGCCAACCTGCGGTGCCCATGCTAACGTGAGAGCATGAGCGATGTGATCGCTTCGGGTGTGCTCGACGGTCTTTTGGAATCGTTGAGCCGGTGTCTGGATCTCGAGTCCGCTCGACGCGTGGCCGAATTCCGCATCGCTGCCAGCGTCCAGGAAAGGGTGGATGCGCTCGCTGAACGCGCCAACGAAGGCCTTTTCAGCGACGTCGAGCGGGCCGAATACGAGGCATTTGTCAACGCGTCGGACCTGATCGCGATCCTCAAGCTCAAGGCCCTGCGTACTTTGGAGTCGAACCCAGGCGCGTGATGGATGCCGCCGCGCGAAACCTGGTCCGCTACCGCGCCGACAAACCGATGCGAATACTGCCTGCTCCACCAAGAGTACAGCCATCGCGCGCACCACATCGAGCACATCGTCGCAAAGCAGCACGGCGGATCCGACGACATCGGCAACCTGGCCTTAGCCTGCCACCGATGCAACCTCTGCAAGGGACCGAACCTGACCGGCCTCGATCCGGAGAGCGGCCGGATCGTGCCATTATTTCACCCTCGTCGTGACCGATGGGCACTTTGTGTGGCGGGGTCCGCGGATCGAAGGTCTGACGGCCATCGGGCGAACCACTGTCCTGGTCCTCGGGATGAACGACGCCCGCCGCCTCGACCTGCGCGCAGAGCTTTTGGCGCGCGGCGAGCTGGCCTGACCTAAAAGCTGAACTTCAGCGCCATCTGAATCTGCCTCGGCGGCAATTGATTCTGCACGATTCCAAACGTCGGGTCGTTCACAATCCGGCCAATCAGATTGTAATTGGGGTGATTCGCCAGGTTGAAAAACTCCGTCCGAAATTGCAGCGCGCTCCGCTCCGTCACGCGAAAATTGCGGGCGATCGTCAAATCGATATTCACCAGATCCGCCCCCGTCATGCTGTTGCGCGCCACGTCTCCGAACGAAGCGATCGGCTGCACAAAAGCCGCCGTATCGAAATACCGGGAAGTGCTTCGCTGATCGGACGGCAGATTGGGGTCCGTATTCTGTCCACTGGCCGTGAGCGCGTAGTTGGGCCGCACCAGGATGCCGCCGCTGCCGCCGCCGATATTGATCGGGTCGCCTTTGTAGTTGATCGTGTACGGATAGCCGGTCTGCATCTGGAGCACGCCCGAAACCTGCCACCCGCCCAGCACCGCCGCCGGCACGCCCTGCGACAGCAGTCTCTTGCCCTTTCCGAACGGCAACTCGTACACCGTGGAGGTCACCCAGCGCAGCTTGGTATTGAAGTACGCCGGGCTCCGGTCGGCGGCCAGGTTGAAGGAATTCTGCGGCGGCGAATTCTCGTCGCCCGAGATGCCGCCGGCGTTGCGGTATTGCGGCGCGTTGGTGAGGGCCTTCGACCAGGTGAACGCGCTCAGCAGCGAGAACCCGGACACGAACTTGCGCTCTCCGCGCACCAGCAGCGCGTGATAGTTGCTGTGCGCGGAGTGCGGGAAATAGTTGATGGTGGTCACGGGCACCACGGTGGCTGTGGCCGGAAACGCCAGCGCCGACACCACCGCGGGCGCCAGCGTGAGCCCGAAATACGGCCTCTTGGCCACCGTTCCCGGCATCGAATTATTGACCTGTACGTTCTGCTCCAGGTGAATGCCCGACGTCCCGAGGTACCCCGCCTCGATCACGGTGCTGGCGCCGATGGAGCGCTGAATATTGAAGCTCCACTGCGGCGAATACGGCGTGCCCTGGTGGAGATCGATGGCGGCCGCCTGAATGGACGCGCTCCCGACCACCGCGGGAGAAAAGACATTGCCGATGGAATTTGACGGGACGTAGGCGTTGAACGTCAGAGTCTGGTTGTAGGTACTCGGCAGAGACTGAGCCAGCTTGAGCAGCGTGTTGTCGTCCTGGGTGCCATAATAAATTCCACCGCCGGCGCGGATCACGGTCTTGCCGTTCAGCGACCACGCCACGCCGGCGCGCGGACTGAAATTCTTCCAATTGGTGTTGGCGCATGCCGACGGGTACCCGTCCCTGCCGCAGACAAACAGCGTCGGACTGTAGATGCCCTGCTGGCCCGCCGCGAAGATGGCGATAGGCGAGGGCGCGGTGCTGAAATCGATCGAAGACATCTGGTGGCGAAGGCATCGCCGCTGTGGTCGGTGGCTTTCGGCGCAGCCGCAGTGGCATTGGTGTAGCCTTGCGTGAAGGTGAGCGAACCGAGCGGGTCGGCGTATTCGAACCGGACGTATTGAAAGGCGTCGAACTCGCCGCCGAGTTTCAAGGAGTGGCGCCCCAACTGCCACGCGAAGATATCCCAAGCCTGGTACACGTTGTCTCGTGCCTGGGCGATGCCGCCCGGGCCCGTGGCGTTGTACGGGCCGGCGCCGCCGAAGTTGAGTTGTCCGACGATGAAATTCGGCAGCGCGGTGGTCGCTCCGCCCACCGAGAACTGCGGCTCCGGCAGCCCGTACAGAAAATTCAAGCGGCTGAAGCCCAGCCTGAGATCGTTGACCTTGTTGGCCGAAGGAATCTGCGAGAACCCCACCGCCACGTTGCGCGGAACGGCGTTATCCAGGCCGGCGCGGTCGGGCACCGTGGCCGGGATCGAAGCATCCTCCGTGGCCCCGGAATAGCGCGTGAAGAGGCGCAGCTTGTCCGACATGTTGTAATCCACCCGCGCCGAAGTGTTGTCGTTAGTCTGCCGCAAGACATCGGTCGTGTCGATGAAGAAGTTGCCGGGAAGATTGGGCAGCGGCAGGGCGTTCATCGCGGCGGACGCCAGCGGGTTGATGCGCGTCGAGGGAATCACGTTGCCGGGGAACGGAGTGCGCGTCCCATTGACCAACGCGATACTGGGGTCGTAGATGACGGTGGTTGCGATCTCCTCTGAGAAATCGCCGCTGCGCTGCAGCTTGTCGGGCACCCCAACCGTCGTCAGGTTCGCCGCCGCCTGCCGCACGCGCAGGCCTTCGTAGGTGAAAAACGCGAACAGTTTGTTCTTCAGGATGGGGCCGCCCAGCAGCCCGCCGAACTGGTTGCGGCGAAATTCCGGGACATCGGGCGAGGTGGTGAGATTGAACGGCCGCGCGTCCAGAATGTTGTTGCGGAGAAAGTCCCAGGCCGCGCCGTGCCATTGGTTGCTGCCGGATTTCGTCAGCACGTTGATCTGGCCGCCGGAGGCGCGTCCGAACTCCGCGCTGTACTGGGCCACCTGCACCTGGAATTCGGCGATGGCGTCCACCACCGGCACATAAGTCAGTGCGTTGTAATCCGGGTCGGTGTTCATGACGCCGTCCAGCAGGTAGGCCGAATCGTTGGTGCGCTGCCCGGCCACGCTCAGGCCGCCGGTCTCGCCCTGTCGCAGGGCATTCTGCTGCACCGCGATGCCTCCGCCGTTGGTTCCCGGCGAAAGCAGCGCGAGTTGCAGGAACTGGCGTCCGTTGAGCGGCAGCGCCTTGACCTTCTCCTCGCTGACTACCGTGCCTTCTGCGACCGAAGCCGCGACCAGCGGCGACACTTCGGCATGCACCTCGACAGACTCGGTGACCGCGCCGATCGAGAGAGAGATGTCGAGCGAAGCCGCCTTGGCGACCTCCAGGTGGACTCCCGAATCCTCCACCGTCTTGAAGCCCGGCGCCGTGACGCGAACCGAGTAGTCGCCCGGAGGCAGCAGGTCGAACCGGTACTCGCCGTCCGTAAGACTGACGCTGTTGCGGACGGCGCCGGTGGCCTGATCCGTAAGCCTGATCTGAGCGGCGGCGACGCCCAATCCACTGGGATCCACTACGCGGCCTGTAAGGACGGCGGTCTCATTCTGGGCGAAGGCCACGCCGGTGCACATCGAGACCGCGATGAGCGTGAGGCAAAAGGGCTTGGTCATTTTGGACCCTCAAGGCTATCACGCGCATGTTTGAAATGGATTACAAATCGGTTGCGGATTGGTTTCAGGGCGTGATCGGCAGCGGCTACCTCGAGAATCCCATCAGGTCGAGATGTGCGGTTCGAGTTCGTTCCATACTCGACTGCCAACAACGTGTTCCAACGTGAACGGGCATGCGCCGGGAAAGTCCGTCTTCGGATATTTCTTTCGGAGCTCCCCTTGAAACGGTCCTCGTCTCACGAGTTTTGCATAAATCTGACGTAAATCGATTTCGTATGATTTCAAGCCAGGTGCAGCGCCGTGGATCAGTTCAAACAGGCTATCTTCAAACTCCCTGACTTCCTTCTGCCAGTGATTGACCGCTTCTCCGCCAACATACATGAGCTTGAGGCGGTGTGATAACAAATTCTCTATGAGGCTGCGGAACCGCCGTTTGTCGCTCTCGCTCATTTCGGTGACGTATTCGAGAAATCCCTTCACACTTCAACCTCGAACGTCTCGGCTTCCCTCAAGATTTGCTCCGGGGGGTACGGGCAGCGTTCAGGCAGCGGGATCTCATCGCCAAGGATGTACTTCGCACCCTGGTAGGATTTTGCGATAAACTCCTCCGTGACCACATCTCGTAAACTCGGGCAGGCCCAAAGCAATGAGTTGATTCCTTCGATGGCATTACGCAGCAGGTCTTCGTTTTCCTCCCGGTCGGTTTCAGGCGACAACTTCAAACTCAATCTGGCCCTCAAGGCGTCTCTAGTGTGCTCGTATAACTGCCGCTTGAACCCGCCGGCAATGGAGCGTTCCAGTTCGTTGACCAGGGCCTCACGGTCGATAGCATCGAAATTGCCTGCACGAAGAGCGGCAGCGGTTTCCAGCGCCCATTTGTATTCGTCTTCGAGATTCTTGGCGGGGCTCTCCATAGCGGCGATTCCTTTCTCTCGATTATAACCGTGGCGCAGGCACTCGCGCCTGCCGCGTCGACACTCGTGTCGACGCTTCTTCGCACCCCGCGGCTAAAACTCCGCGGTGAACAGCCTTTCCGTCACTTCACCTTCATCAGAACGAAAGTAAGATCGTCATACTGCGGAGCGTCTTGAATCCAATCCTTCAGCTCCTGCGAAATCCGCGAGGACATTTCCTCCACCGGCAAACACAGCAACTCTCCCAGCAACTTCTTCAGCCGCTCCTCGCCGAACTCCTCCTCGGCGGGATTCTGCGCCTCGGGGACGCCATCGGTGAAGACGGCCAGCACGTCGCCGGAGCGCAGGTCGATGCTCCCCTCTTCGTAGCGCGCCTGGGGAAACAAGCCGATCACCGTGCCGCCGGCCGGTAACTCCTCCACCGTCATTCGAGCGGCATCGGCGCGCAGCAGGTAGGGCGGATTGTGACCCGCGTTCACGTAACGCAGCTCGCGCTTGGGCTCGTCCAACTGCGCGTAGAAAAACGTCGCGTAGCTGTTGGTCCCGGTGGAGCGGTACAGGTAGTGATTCATCTTGGCCGCGAGATGCGGCAGCGCGATGTCCGCCTCCGACGCGATCACCCGCAGCGACGCCTGCACCACCGACATGATCAGCGCCGCCGCCACGCCCTTGCCCGCCACATCGGCCAGCGCGATAGCCGTGCGGTGGCCGGGCAGGTCCAGGAAGTCGTAGTAGTCGCCGCCGACGCTGCGGGCGGGGATGCTGACAGCGGCCAGCGCGGCTATCGGGGTATCGAGAGACTGCCGCGGCAGCAGGCGCTTCTGCACCTCGGCCGCCAATGCGAGGTCGCGCTGCAGCCTCTCGTGCTCCACGATGCGGCTGGTCAGGCGCGCATTCTCCAGCATCAGCGCGAAATGGTTCGCGCAGTCGCGCAGCAGGCGTTTCCGCGCCCCATCGTACTCGCCCTCCGCCGGCGCTCCCAGCAGCAGCACGCCCAGCATCTCTTTGTTGGTGCGCAGCGGCGCCGCCAATCGCGCTCCCGTCTGGCGCAACGCCGCAACCTCCGCCAGGTGCTGCGGCTTGAACTCCTCGGCCCACCGGCGCCAGACATCGAAGTCCTCAGCGGCCAGGGGCAAGGGCAGCGCGCGGGATCGCAGGCGGCGCGCCAGCAGGCCGTCTTTGGGAATGGAGCAGGCGGGCACGCCATCGCCTGGAGCCGCCGCCGTCGCGCGGTATTCCTCCGAGACGCTCTCCAGCAACAGCGCCGATTGCGCCCCCATGCTGCCGCGCAAAGACTCCAGCGCCGCCCGAATGGCCTCGCGAAACGAGGCGGCGCCGCGCGAAGCCTCGATGAACTCGGTGGTCAGGCTCTGGTCGGATTCCACCGCCTGCACATCGCCCGCCACCGCGCGGAAGAGCCCTTCGAACAACTGCCCCATGCCGTGCCGCGCCGTATCCCACATGGAGCCCGGCTCGTTGCGGATCGCCACCATCGGCGACAACAGCGTGGCGCCCCACGCGGGGAAGAACGAGGCCGCCATGGCGACAACCGCGATCGTGACGGCCGACAACACCAAAGGAAGGAAGCTCGGGTTTTCAATATCGAACTGGCTGAGCACCACCCGGGCCGCCGCCACCGAGACCACGGCGCCGATGGCGACCCCATACGCTGCCATCCTCAATCCGGAGCCCACCACCAGGCCCAGCACATTGCGGCTCACCGCGCCCAGTGCCATGCGGGTGCCGATCTCGACGGTCCTCTGGCGCACCCCGTAAGAGACCACCCCGTAGGTGCCGATGCTCGCCATCAGCAGGGCGGCCAGCGCGAAGAACGTCATCACGTAGGAAGCCATGCGTTTGAGCACTACCGAGTCGCGGGCAATCTCGCTCATCGTCTTCACGTCGTGAATGGGCTGCCCTGGGTTGACGTTCTGTATCGCGCGGCGCACTTCGCGAACCAGTGTTGTCTCCGGCAGAGACGAGCGCACCGCGAATTCCATGGGATTCACCGGCACAACCGCGGCCGAGAGGTAAGTCTCCGGCACGGTCTCGTTGTCCAGTCCGTTATTTCTCACGTCCCCCACCACGCCCACCACTTGAAAACGATCTCCCTTCGGGCTGCCGAAATGGCCGAAGGCCCCGATGGGCTCGCGGTCCGGCCAGTAGCGCTTGACGGCGGACTGGTTGATGACCGCGTAGAGCGGTTTATCGCCGGTATCGTGCTCATTCAGTACGCGGCCGCGGCGCAGGGGGATGCGCATGGTGCGAAAGTAATCCACGCTGACCGGAACGAACACCACCTGCTCACCAGTGCTTGGGTTGGCCGACTCGCCTTCCGGATAGATGGCCGTACTGTAGCAGCAGCCTTTCAGCGGCAACTGGTTCACGAAGGCCGCTCCGTTGACGCCAGGGATCGCCTCGAGCGCCTGGAGCAGCCGCTCCTGATAGGCCACGCGGCCGGGCTTGCCGGGAATTTCGTCGGGAGAGAAAGTAAGCTGGAACGTCAGCAAGTGCTCGGTATCGAACCCCGGCGAGACGTGGGTGAGGCGATGAAGCTCGGCAACCAGCACCGCGCTCACCGCCAGCAGCACGAAGGCCAGCGCGACTTCGGCCACCACCAGCGATTGCGAAAGGCGGCGGCTGCGCGCTCCAGCCGACGCGCGCACCCCTTCGGTCAACACTTCGTTGGGCGAAGTTCGCGCGGCCTGCCACAGGGGAGCGATGCTGGCAAGCGCGCCCACGAAGAGAGCCGTGCCGAGCGCGAACACGAAGACTCGCCAATCGAAGGCGATCTCGCTGACGCGGGCGTTGGCAGACCCGGCCAACGTGACCAGAATCGGCACCAGGGCCACGCTGAACAGGATGCCCCCGGCCGCTCCCGGGAGCGCCACCGCCAGCCCTTCCAGGAAATACTGCGAGGCCAGTTGCCGCAGTCCCGCGCCCAGCGCCACCCGCACGGCGGTCTCCCGCGCGCGAGCCACGGAGCGGGCTACCAGCAATCCGCCCACATTGGCGCAGGTGATCAGCAGCAACAGCTCGGCCGCTCCGAAGAGCAGCAGCAGCAGCGGCCGGATGTCCTTCGACGCCAACCATTGGAGGCCGTCTACCCGGGCGGAAAAGAGGTGGCGAGACGCGGGATCCCGTTTGGCAATTTCCGCGGCAATGCGCTTGGCCTCGGCATCTGCTTGCGCAAGGGTCACACCGGGCCTGAGCCTGGCCAGCCCGAGGCGCGCGCCGCGCGTGGGATCCACTCTGCTGGTTGGATCGAGCGGAATCCAGACGTCGAGCTTGGAACCGGCGAAATAAGAGACCCCCGCCGGCGGCAGGCTGAAGCCCGGCGGCATGATGCCCGTGACGGTATAGATGCGGCCACTGAGGGTGATGGTCTTGCCCACGAAGCCGGGATCGCCTCCCAAGCGCTGCCAAAGCGAGTAGGAGATGACGGCGAGCGGCTCGCGCGCGTCGCGGAACCATTGCCCGTATTGCGGGTTGATGCCGATGCTGTTCGGCAACGAAGGCGTGACCTGGACTCCGTTGAGGAACTGCGGCTGCCCTGGGGCCGTGAGATTGAAGTTCTCGAAGTCGATCCAGCCGAATACGTCGAAGCTCCGCATGCGCTGCTGGAACTCCAGGACGTCATCCAGATTGAGGCCCGACATGTGTTCGGAGTCCCCCAGGGTCGCGCCCGTCATCGATGCCCAGCGCTCGCCATGCTGGTAGGGGAGGGGCTTCAACAGCAGTGTATTGACCACGGTATAGATCGCGGTGGACGATCCAATGCCGACCGTGAAGGCCACCACGATGAGAAGAGCGACGGCCTTGGCGCTCTTCCACGACTGCCATGCTTGCGAAGCGACGGAAATCATGCCGGAGCCTATCTTAGCTCCTGGCTCTTGAAGAACCACAACCAGTAGTACCGGGTTCTCGCGCCGTACTGGTAGCGCAGCTCGAATCCGCAGCGCCCGGGCCATCCCCCGGGCCAGTTCCTCGGAGATCTCCGCGCCTTCCCAGGTATTGCTCAAATCGATCCGCGGTTTCGCAGTAGTGCGGCCGTGAACCTGAAATTTGAACAGCGCCCCGGCCCTCAGCAGCCGGCTTACCTCGCGGATGTAGCCCTCGATGATCTCCGGGTTCGCGATGTGCTGAAACACGATCTTGGAGAAGGCAAAGTCGAAGGGGAGATCCGGCACGACACTCAAATCCATTCCGTTGTTCTGGTACAGGTGCACGTTGGGACAGCCTTCGAGCGACTGCCGGGCTCGCTTGATCATCTCGCCGCTCACGTCCACTGCATGTACCTCTCCGAAAAGCTCCTCCAGTGCCCGCGTGACGCGGCCGACACCGCAACCGATCTCCAGGACGCGCATTTCCTCGGCGGCCGTCCCTGACAGACATTCGTCATATCGGACAGGATCTCTTCCTCGACCTCGAGCCTGCCGGAAGCAAAGAATTCTTCGTCCGTCCACTGCGAGCGCCTCTTATCCCCAACCCCCAACCCCCAACCCCC
>OMOG01000119.1 GCA_900290305.1 Candidatus Sulfopaludibacter sp. SbA4 | reverse complement strand
GGCGCTTTCGCCTGCCAACTTTTCTGCAACCGGCTCGCCGTCGTAATTATTTCCCGCTGGTCCAGTTCTGCACCAGGTTAAATGCATTGGTGGGCGGAGCCTCGCCTGATTAGCAATTGGCAGGTGCTGGCAGATAGTTCCATTTTTTTCGCGCAGCAGTATCGATCTGTAACCGGTCTGACCACTGTTGCCGCTTCCGCACAGCTCTTTCGAGTCATGTAACGGGAATCCGATTGTTAGCCGTCTATCAGGCTGAACTGATTACACCGAAACTGAAGGATGCGGGAATGCTAGACTCCATGCGACACGACGTCACCGGTCATCGGGTGCTGGTTGTAGACGATGACTCCCGGGTCCGCTCGTACATCAAAACAATTCTGCAAAGCGTCCACCTTCAGGTTCTCGAAGCTGGTGATGGATTGGAAGCGCTGGAGGTTTTTCGTGCCTGGCGCGGCAGGATCGATTTGGTGATCACCGACATCCGGATGCCGCGCATGACGGGAACGGATCTCGCCATCTCGCTTCGATCGGACTGTCCCGCCATTCCGCTGATCTTCGTTTCCGGGGAATCCGCCCCAGCGTGTATGAATGATCCGAAAAAAGGATTCCTCTTCATTGAGAAACCGTTTGCCCCGAAAGCGCTGTTGGATGCTGCCAGTCATTTCTTCAATTGGCCCCGGTGGCCCGTGGAGCGTGGTCTCCCGGAGAGCGGCGCCCGAACCGATACCAGGTTCCGTCAACCAGGACAACCGCACCAACTTCGAGGCGGAGATCGGCAAACCGCGGTTCGCCCAGCCCTTCTTCGGGAATGACATGCGGCCCGTCCCGCGATCCGGCGCATGGAGCGCTTCAATATGAGCAACGCTCACCGCATGGGGAAAAGCGACTTCGTCTATTACATTCACGACGGCTCTGCGGCGTTGGGCTTCCGGTTGTCCGGTGACCTGTCGGGAGACGGCGTACGGGAGTTGGAACAGGCATGGCGCACGGCTTCGTCCGTTATCCGGGGAAGACGTCTGGTCGTCGACCTCAGTTCTATAACTGGTGTGGATGACGCAGGGCGCGAACTGCTGGGAACATGGCAGGCTGAAGGCGCCCGGATGGTTGCCCACTCTTCTGCGGCGAAGAAACGGATCGAGTCGATGATCGATCGCCCCGTCGCACTCCTGCGGAAGGACTCCCAGCCGTACGCATGGCCTTCGTTTCGCGTGGCGCCGCGATGGCTGGCGGCCTTGCTGGTGCTGCTCTTTCCCGCGGCCGTCAGCACGGTAAACGGCGGCGGCGCTGATTCAACCTCGGCAAATAGCGTGAATTGCCCGGGCCCGTCCACCAACGGAAATTCCAGCGCAGGAGTTTGCCATCCCTTATCGCGATAGAGCTGTAGAGGCTCCAGATTGCCGCACCGGCGGTGCCGAGCGGTGGCAAACTGACCCCCAGCCTCACATCCACGCGGTGCCCGCGCCGCGCGCAATCCGGCCTCGCCTCTGGAATGAAACCCTTATGACCGAGCCAGTGATTTGGAGGCTGGCGTGCCCTATGACGGCGAAAGAATCGATTCCGCGAGGCGGCAAAACACAAAGGAAATCGAGAGGAGCCGGAATGAGCCTGTTGCGGGTGCGGATCCTGTTGCCCGCGATATGTGTCGGATTAGGTTCTGCCGCATCGAGGCTTGACCTTCCCAAATACGAACCAGGGGGAGTTACTATTCGATCCACGTTTTCGTCTTATTACATGAAGCTCCCCGAACGAGTAAGGCTTAAGGAGACCACCCCATGGAACCGCTTCGCGGCACTTCGGCAACGGTTAAGACTGTTAAGACTGTCATGATCCGAATGCTGGGTGACCTGCCGGTGATGTACGCCCAGGGCGGACTCACCGCAGTCTTCGTAGGAACCATCCTCGGAATCGCTATCTATCAACTTCGCTCGCGCGGAGTAACCCTCTCGGGCGGCTTCAGCCAGTTATAGTGGAAACTTTGACTGGCGGCCCAACGCAGCGTCCAACACACTTCCAATAAGTCCAAAAGCTGACTCTGCTCGCGCGCAACATTGCCGCACTAGCCGCCCCCGAGGGCGGCAAACTGGCCTCCCGCCGCACATCCGAGCGCTCCCCGCCCCGCCGATCCGGTCCCGCTTCTGAAAGGGAACCATTTAGCGGCGGCCTCACTTTACCATTTAGCGGCGGCCTCACTTTGGAGGCCAGCGTGCTCTTACCACGGTGTGAGAATCACGAGCCTGTCAGTGGTGCTATCCGGATTGCTGGTTCTGTCCGCCAGCGGCCAGCAGCGGTTGAGGCCATCGGATGGAACGGGCGGAGCCGTACACGATCTCCAGTCGATGAGCAGCGAGATGGAACGTCTCACGATCGCGGTCGCGCCAAAAGTCGTGCAGATCGCAACCCAGGGACTGAAGATCACCGGCAGCGGCGAAGGTCAACCGGCGGGAGTGCTGGTCACCGAACACGGCCGCGGCTCCGGCTTCTTCGTCTCTTCCGATGGCTACCTGCTCACCAACGCGCACGTGGTCGCAAACGCCACGCGCATCACCGTGCTGGTTCAATCGGCCGCCGATCGCTCTCCGGACGCCGCCGATCGCTCGCACGAGTATGTGGCCCGTGTTGCCGGCGTGGATGCCGACAACGATCTTGCACTCCTCAAGGTCGATGCGGAAAGCCTGCCCTTCTTCGATCTGGCGAGCGGTCGAAACCCGCGCCAGGGCCAACTGGTGTTGGCCTACGGCAACCCCCTCGGCCTCTCGCAGTCGGCCACTCTGGGACTGGTCAGCGCCGTCGAACGGCAACTCAATCCCGACGATCCGCGCGTCTACATTCAGACCGACGCTCCTCTGAATCCGGGCAACTCGGGAGGTCCGCTGGTCGATCTCGACGGCCATTTGCTGGGGGTCAATACCATGATCCTCTCGCAATCCGGCGGCAGCGAGGGCATCGGCTTCGCCGTGCCTCTGGATGTCGCACGGCAGTCTTATGCGATGCTCCGCGAAAAGGGAACTACGGCGCGGCCCCTGTTTGGCATCCAACCCCGCAGCTTGACCCCGGACCTCATCGCCGGCCTGCACCTCAAGGCCGCGGACGGCGTGTTGGTCGAGGACGTCGCCCCCGGAGGGCCGGGCGCCGACGCCGGACTGCTGCCAGGCGACGTAATCTCCGGTTTGGCCGGCAAGCCCATTCACAATATCCGCGACCTGTACCGCGCCGAGTACCAGCTTGCACCGCACCGCGCGTTGGAGTTGACGGTCCTCCGTGGAGACCAACCCCGTACCCTTCGCATCACACCCGCCGCCCCGCGCAGCACCCCAGACGCTTTGCCTTCCAAAAATATCACCGAAAAGGACAACCTGGTTTTCCGCCTGGGCATGTACGGCGCCACGCTCACGCCCGCGCTGGCATCCGGTCTCGATTTGGTGCGGGATTCCAGCGGCGTGCTGGTCATCGCCCGCGCCGGCCAGGGGCTCTCGGGCCAAAACCCCTTCCAACCCGGTGACATCATCCACGCAGTGAACGGCGCCGCAGTCGATGGGATGGTGGAGCTCCGCCAGAAACTCGATTCGATATCCGATGGCACGCCTATCGTCTTGCAGGTGGAGCGCGCAGGCATGCTCTCATACATGGCGCTTGCAGGACCGGCCTACCCCGGAACGCTCCCCAAGGCCAGCAGGTTTACCCCGGAATCGATGCCCGCGGCCTCCGCGCCCGCACTGCGGTGGTAAGTGGGGCAGGATTTCATCCTGCAGCCGGCTTTCAGCCGGCTTCCAGCATCGTTTGGAAAAGTGGAGGCTGGAACTTACCGCGGAATGCCATACTTGGCCCGCATTTCCTCAAATACATCCTCGGCCGGTACTGCTTCGCCACGCTCGGATTGGCCCCGCGCCTCTTTGATCGCAGCGTGCGTTTCCTCTATCTCATCCTCGTCGTCGATGTCGAGAAACCAATCGAGAGCCTGCTGAACGAGCGCATCGGCGTTCTCATATTCCCCGTTCTCGATCTTCTGGTTGATTCTGTCCTGGAGGTCGGGCCTGATGCTGATATTCATTAGCTTAGCTGAGCACACCTTTTGCCAGCATAGCGCCTTCTCACATCCCTGGTAACCACGGTCGCCGCGAACAAGAAACGACGCGAGCGTAGCGAGCGACCTTCCCCAACCCACTCGCGCTTTGGCGAGCCTAACCCCAACCCCCGCTTTTCCTACACCCCNNGCTTTTCCTACACCCCCGCGAACGGCCGGATCACCCCCAGCGCCACTCCCGTCATAATAATCCCCGCGCACACAATAATCGCCGCCGATGCTACCGGCAAATAGCGAAACGCCAAACTCGTAGCCCTCTTCTTGCTGTCCGGCAAAAGATGCTTGGCATACAGCACCACCAGCCCGATCGAGCTCAGCACCACCGCCAGGCCCGCGCTGAACGCCACCAACAGAGTCAATCCAAGAGCGATCCGCCCCAGCGCCACCGCGCTCAGCAGCAGCACCAGCGCCGAAGGGCACGGCACCAGGCCCCCGCTCGCCCCCAGCGCAATCAGGCCGCCCATGCTGATATCGCCTTCCGGCGCGTGACTGTGTACGTGGCCGTCCCCGTGATCGTGCGTGAAAGCGCCATGCGAGTGCCCGTGGTCGTGATGATGATCGTCATGATCGTGATGATGATGCTGCACGCCGTACCCCAGCGCCAGCCGCATGCGCTTGTAGAAGAGCATCCCGCCGATCCACACGATCGAAAGGCCGGATATCGCGCCCAACACCGGGTAGATCTTTTCCGGCAGCACGTAGCGCGAAAGAAACAACGTCGTCAGTCCCAGAAAAAACACGCTGATGGTGTGGGTAAACGTGACCATGCCGCCCAGGAACAGCGCGTGTTTGGGAGTCCCGCGGCTGCCCACCAGGTACGCCGCCACGATGGTCTTGCCGTGGCCCGGCGATAGCGCGTGAATCGCGCCCAGTCCGAAGGCCACTACCAACCCGGCCACCATCATGCCCCATCCGATCTCGCCCTGGTGCAGCAGCCGCGAGAGGTAATCGCCGCGTACCACCATGCCCGGCGCCGCCTGCCCCGGTTGTGTGGCCACCTGAGGAGCAACCTGAGTCGCAGCGGCCTCGGCCGGCGGACTCACCAGCGGCGGCGCCGCCCGCTGTTCCGTCACCACCGGAGCCGGAGCCGGAGCGGTCGAGTGCCACGCCACCGTGGCGCGCAAATCCTGCGGAGGAGCCGCCAGCGGATCCTGCGGATACGCCGTCAGCGCCTGGCTGCGATCCGTGCCCGCGGGCGTCGCCTGGTCCACCGCCGCATTCTTCCCTGCCGCGATCACGATCTCCTTCCACCCCGCGCGATCCGGAAAATTCGCGTCTTCATAATTCAGCGAGCCCGGAGCCGAGTCCACGTGCAATTCGGCAGTCACGCGCAAAATCGCCATGCCGCCCGCGCCCTTGTCCATCGCCATGCTCGCCCGCTCGAACCGCGGCGTCACCGCGCGGCCGCCCATCTCGATCTTCAAGCCGCGGCTCCACTCCCGCGCCTGCGCCGTGGCCTGCCGCTCCACTTCCTCCCGCGGGCTGGCCGCGTCCAGCTTCCACTGCTGCAAAAGCTGAAACGTGGGGATCTCCGCCAAATCCAGGACGTACCGGATCTCCACCCCGCGCCCGTTCACTTCGATCCGGCTGTAGTGGCTCACGCTGAAGTTTCCCATCGGGTGTGCCCACAGCGCACCCGTGGCCAGAAAGACCGGCAGCACCCAGTAGTGTTTCATTACAATAGTCCTTACGAATCGTACCGCGGCCGCGGATTCATGAGACAGGTCATCACCGTTCAAGACGTGCCCCCCTCGGGCGAGCTACGCGTCCCGATTGGGACCATTATCACATCGTCCGCCCAGGAGGTGGCGGCCGGCCGCGGCGTGCGCATCCTCGAGCTGCCTGAAGATCAGCTCACCGCCCTCGCGCCGCCCGAGAAGACCATCGCCATCGGCGCGGATCACGGCGGATTCCAACTCAAGGAAGCCCTCAAGCCCCTGCTGGAGGGACTCGGCTTCCAGGTGCGCGACGTGGGCGTGCACGACGAAAAGCCGGCGGACTATCCCGATCTCGCCCTCAAAGTGGCCGAACTGGTGGCGGCGGGCACCGCCGCGCGTGGCGTCGCGATCGATGGCGCAGGCATCGGCTCCTGTATGGCGGCGAACAAAGTTCCGGGCGTCCGCGCGGCCCTGTGCTATGATAAGGCTTCAGCCCGAAACAGCCGTGAACACAATGATTCCAATGTACTTACGTTAGGTGCCCGGCTGCTCACCCAAACCCAGGCCGAGGAGGTCTTACGCACCTGGGTGGGAACCCCGTTCGCCGGCGGAAGGCATCAGGCGCGCGTGCAAAAGATACTGGACATCGAGCGGAAATACCTGAAAAGGGCCCCCAGCACTTGAAGAAAGAATAATCGTGACGCCCGCGCAATTGGACATATTGGTCGCACAAATCGGTGCAGAAATCCTGGCAAGAGTCGACAGGCCAGGAGGCCTGTCCCACAAGCCGAAGGGCGAAGGACTCAACCTTCCCGACCAGGTCTGCCCCGATTGCGTGCAACGCTGCGTCCAGACCTGCGCGCGCAATACCAAAACCATCATCGCCGCCGGCGCCGACCGCGTCTCCGCCAGCGAGCGTCTCACCAAAATCGACCCCACCATCGCCGCCCTCATCGACCACACCATCCTCAAACCCGAAGCCACCCGCGCCGACGTCGCCAAGGTCTGCCGAGAGGCGCGCCAGTACAACTTCGCCAGCGTCTGCGTCAATCCCTACTGGGTCCCCTTGGTGCGCGCCGAACTGGCCGGTTCGCCCGTGAAGGTCTGCACCGTGGTCGGCTTTCCCCTGGGCGCCACCAGCACCGAGGCCAAAGTCGCCGAAGCCGCCGCGGCCGTTCGCGCCGGCGCGCAGGAAGTCGACATGGTGATCAACGTGGGCGCGCTCCGCTCCGGCGATCACGAGGCCGTCAAGCTCGATATTGCGCAGGTGGTCAAAGTGTCGCACGAAGCCCGCGCCATCGTGAAAGTGATTTTGGAAACCGCGCTGCTCGACGACAACCAGAAGGCGGTGGCCTGCACGCTCTCAAAGCTGGCCGGAGCCGATTTCGTCAAGACTTCCACCGGCTTCGGTCCATCGGGCGCCACCGCGCACGATATCGCACTGATGCGCAGCGTGGTGGGGCCCGAAATGGGGGTCAAGGCCTCCGGCGGCATTCGCACGCTGCACGATCTCCACACCATGACCGCGGCCGGCGCCACGCGTATTGGCGCCAGCGCCAGCGTGAAAATCGTCGAGGCCACCGCTGCCTGAGAATCGACAGCCAACCGTAGAGAAGGCCATGCAAGCCACGCGCCGCAGCACCATCCGTTTCCGCGAAAGGTCCGAGTTGCTGGACTTCCTGCTGGAAGTGTCCGCGGCCACTTCCCTCACGCTCGATCTGGATCAGTTGCTCGCCAACGTGGCGGAAATCACCCGCAAGGTCCTGCCTTACGACCTCTTCGCCATCCTGCTCTACAACGAACGCCGCCAGGACCTGCGCATCCGCTATGGGCTCGGCCATCGCGAAGAAGTGATCCGCAATCTGTCCATCGCCCTCGGCGAAGGCGTTACCGGTACCGCCGCGGCCCGCCGCGAACCCGTCCTCGTCGGCGACGTGCGCAACGATCCCCGCTACCTCAATGCCGTCGATGCCGTGCGCACCGAGATGGCCGTGCCCATGACCGCCCGCGGCAAACTCGTGGGCGTCATCGACCTCCAGTCCACCCGCCTCAACGCCTACACCGAATACGACCGCGCGCTCATGCGCCTCATCGCCGGACGCGTCGGCATCGCCATCGACAACGCGCGCCTCTACCGCCGCGCCGAGCGCCAGAACCGCACCCTCAAAACCCTGGCCAACATCTCCCGCGAATTCTCTTCCATCCTCGACCTCAACGAGCTGCTGGGCAAGATCGCCAGCACCATGCGCGACCTGATCAACTACGACGCCTTCAGCATCCTCCTGATCGACCACAATGCCAAGGCCCTGCGCCACCTCTTCAGCATCCGCTACGACCAGCGCGTCAACATCGACAATGTCCCCATGGGGAAAGGTCTCACTGGCGCCGCCGCGGAGTCGCGCGAAGTGGTTCGTGTGAACGATACTGGCAAGGACCCGCGTTACATCGCCTCGCACCCCGACATTCGCTCCGAAGTGGCCGTGCCGCTCATCCTGCAGGACAAGGTCATCGGAGTGATGGACCTCGAGAGCGACCGCGTCGGCTACTTCACCGACGATCACGTGCGTACCCTCGCGCTGCTCGCCCCGCAGGTGGCCAGCAGCGTGGAGAACGCCCGCCTCTACCAGGAGCTGGCTACGCGCGAGCGCCGCATGGAAGAGGACCTGCAGGCCGCGCGCGAGTTGCAGCGCGTCCTGTTGCCCGACGCCGAGCCGGAAATCGAGGGCCTGGAATCGGCCGTACGTCTGCGCCCTGCCCGCGAAATCTCCGGCGATATCTACGATGTCTTCGAGCACCGCGACGGCCCCACTGTGATCGCTTTCGGGGATGTCAGCGGCAAGGGCGCCGCCGCGGCCCTCTACGGCAGCCTGGTCAGCGGCCTTCTGCGCACACTGGCCCCGCACCGCCGCCGCCCCGTCGAGCTCCTTAAGGCGCTCAACGAGGTGCTCATCGAACGCAAGGTGGAGGCCCGCTACGTTACGCTCTGCGTGCTCCTGTGGGATCCCGCCACGCGCCAGATCGTGATGGCCAACGCCGGCGCCTTGCCGCCCATGATCTGCCGCGGCGCCGACATCCTGAAAGTCCGGGTGGAAGGTGTGCCGCTCGGCCTGTTGGATGCCCGCGAGTACGAAGAGGCGGTCTTCCAGACGCAGCCCGGCGATGTCCTGGTGCTGTATTCCGACGGCATCACCGACCACCTCAATCCCGCCGGCGCCGAATTCGGCCGCAGCCGCCTGGCGCAAGCTGTGCGCGCCCATTGCGGCCTGTCCGCCGGCGACCTGATCGCCCTCATCTTCCAGGACCTGGACCACTGGTCCACCACCGCCTTCGACGATCAGACCCTGTTCGTGATGAAGGTGAAGTAGAAGGTGGGGCAGGCCATCGTTTTTTGTGGCCTGCCTTGTTGGACAGATTGCCCAGTTAGAGGGTTCGGCCAGTCTTGGTGGGGCAGGCGCTTTCGCCTGGCGCTTTCGCCTGCCAACAGCCAGGCTTTCGCCTGCCAACAGCCGGCTTCCGGCATGAACTTGACCGGATGAGGTAACCGGGCGTAGGGTTGAATTGCGAGGGATTCTGGAACTCATGACAATTCATCTCACCCCGGAACAGGAACGGCGAGTTCAAGAGGTCATACGAAACGGGGCGTACCGATCGGTGGATGAGGTGGTGGAGGCCGCCCTTGCGGCCGTCGAACAGCGTGCGACTCCCGGCTTCGAGGGCACCCAAGAGCAATTGGAAAAACTCCTTACGGAAGGGTTGGCTTCCAAGGAACTCACCGAAGAGGAGTTCTGGCAGTCGGTGAACCAGAGGACCGCCGCCTTGCTCGCTGAACACAAAGCGGGCACGAGTTCGTGAAGATTTCTTACCGTCAGGCTGCCAGCGATGATCTGGTGCGCCAGTTCAGGTATTACCTGGTCACTTTAAATCTCCCGAAGATCGCGGTCCGCTTCCAGGATGCCGTTCGTCATACCCTTCAAGCCGTGCGGGAGCGTCCTCGCGCAGGACCGCTCTACCGTTTGCGCAACCTGCAGCTTCAAGACCTGCGCTCCTGGCCGGTCACCGGTTTCGAGATGATTCGGATCTACTATCGGTCGGAGGCCGACGCCGTCTATGTCATTCGAATCCTGCATGGGAAGCAAGACGTCAGGCGCATCCTCGAGCATGAGCGTCCCGCCGACAATTGACGCATCAGAGCCGGGCGGCTGCGCCCTTGACAGTTTCCGCGGTCCTGTTAAGGTGAAGATGAACAGTTGAACTGTTCGACGCATCCATGACCATCGTCACCCCCAAGACCGTCATCGACCGGATCCCGGCCGGCAAAGCGGAGCGCGAGCGTTACTTCAAGAAACTCCGTGATGACGCGCCCACTTGGCTAAAGGAAATCTGGGCGGATTCCAAGCGCCGCGGCACCGACAAACTCACCAGGCGCGAGATCAACGCCGAGATCGCGGCCGCCCGCTGCGGCCGAGCCCAAAAGATCAATCATCCTGCCCGATGAATCGGGTCGTGTTGGACACTAACGTCATCGTCTCGGCCGTCCTTGTGCCATCGGGAACCCAGGTGTCCGTTTTGCTGCTCGCCTTGCCGGGAGACCGCCATCTGCTAAACTGCAATTGCAATGAGTCGAACAGTTCAACTGTCAAACCGCAAACCCAGGACCATCGTTACCGTGAAGAACAAATTTCAGGTGGTCATCCCTCAACGGATCCGCGAACAGGTCGGCGTCACGATCGGCGATTTACTGGAAGCCACGGCGGTAAACGGAAAGATCGTCTTCGAGCCGAAGTCCATCGTGGACCGCGGCATCGCCGAAGGCCTCGAAGACATCCGAAAAGGACGCGTATACGGACCGTACCGTTCCACCGCGGAAGCGATGAAGGCGTTCCGAGACCGAACCGCCGCGCTTTCCAAGCGTCCGAAGCGCACGGCTTCGTAACGGATGCAACTCGTTTTCTCCGAGCGGTTCGACCGAAGTCTCCGTCAGGCGCTCGCAGTGGTACAACGTGCCAAGAAGTTCGAAGACGCCCATGATGTCTGGCAGGCACGCGTGAGCCGCGACTGGCGTTTCTACTTCAGGATCATTGACGACAAATATTGCCTCGTTGACATCACCGCCCACCCGAAGTAATCCCCGTTCCTGGCCTATATTTCCGCAATCATACCAATCCCTATCGACATATGGTAGAATCCCAGTATCCGCCATGGACACCCACGCCCGCAGCATCGCCAAAGCGGTCAGCTACCGGCTGTTGGGCTCTGCGGTCACCAGCCTGAT